>NZ_JAUSUK010000002.1:301352-602704 GCF_030813515.1 Rhodopseudomonas julia
ATGGCCTCATGCATGTGAAGCTCTACGAGGACATCGCCCGGCATGGCCATATCGCCACGACCTATGCCTATCCGGTGAAGGTCGAGGACCGCTACGTCATGGACCCTTCGCCCATTCCGAAATTCGACAATCCCAAACTGACCCATTCGCCGGCCCTGCAGCTTTACGGCGCTGGGCGGGAGAAGCGCATTTATGCGATCCCGCCCTTCACCCGGGTTGAGAGCTTGGATTTCGAGGATCATCCCTTCGAGGTGCAGCATTTTTCCGAACCTTGCGGGCTTTGCGGTGCGGAGGGCGTCTATCTCGACGAGGTGATTTTGGACGACCAGGGCGGGCGCATGTTCGTCTGTTCCGACACCGATTTTTGCGAAGGCCGACGTGAGGAAGGGCATCGCGGTCCTCTCGGCGCGGCGCTGGAGGAGGCCGAATGAGCGCGTTGTCGGGCGATGCGCCGCTACTCACCGTCGATGGGCTGACGCGCTTCTACGGGCCGCGCGTCGGCTGCCGCGACGTCTCCTTTGACCTCTATCCGGGTGAAGTGCTTGCGGTCGTCGGTGAATCCGGTTCCGGCAAGACGACTCTGTTGAACTGCCTTGCCGGACGTTTGCCGCTCTCCTCGGGCAAAGTTTCCTACCGCATGCGCGACGGCGTCGTGCGCGATCTCGCGGCGCTCGGCGAGGCGGAGCGGCGCTTTTTGATGCGCACCGATTGGGGCTTCGTGCACCAGAACCCGGCCGACGGCCTGCGCATGAACGTCTCAGCTGGTGCCAATGTCGGCGAGCGGCTTATGGCGATCGGCGACCGAAATTACGGCAACATCCGCGGCTCGGCGCTCTCCTGGCTCGAACGCGTGGAAGTGCCCGCCGACCGCATCGACGACGATCCGCGCGGCTTTTCCGGCGGCATGCGCCAGCGCCTGCAGATTGCCCGCAACCTCGTCACGGCGCCACGGCTCGTCTTCATGGATGAGCCGACGGGCGGGCTCGACGTTTCCGTGCAGGCGAGACTCCTCGATCTCATCCGCGCGCTCGTTGCCGATCTCGGCATGGCGGCGCTCGTCGTCACGCACGACCTCGCCGTCGCCCGGCTCCTCTCCCACCGCATCATGGTGATGAAGGCGGGGGAGGTGGTCGAGGAGGGGCTGACCGATCGTGTCCTCGACGATCCGCATGCGCCCTATACGCAGCTTCTCGTCTCTTCGATCTTGCAGGTGTGAGCGATGCAGCCCCGTCTTGAACTTGCCGACGTTGCCAAGAGCTTCACGATGCATTTGCGCGGCGGCATCCATATCCCCGTGGTGGAGAACGTCTCCTTCACCCTGATGCCCGGCGAATGCGTTGTGCTCGGCGGGCCGTCCGGTGCCGGCAAGAGCTCCATCCTCAAGATGATCTATGGCAATTATTCAGCCGATCGCGGCACGATCCGTGTCGCCGGCGAGGGGGATGTGACCGACATCGCCGTTGCCGATCCGCGGCGTGTGCTGGCGGTTCGTCGCGACACGCTCGGCTATGTCAGTCAATTCCTGCGTGTCGTGCCGCGCGTCGCCTCGCGCGATCTCGTCGCCGAACCGCTCGTGGAGCGCGGCGCGTCCCGTGAGGAGGCGCTCGCCAACGCCGACGCGCTTCTTGCCCGCCTCAACCTGCCGGAACGGCTCTGGCACCTGCCACCCGCCACGTTTTCCGGCGGCGAGCAGCAGCGGGTGAACATCGCCCGGGGCTTCATCGCCGGCCATCCGCTCCTGCTTCTCGACGAACCGACGGCCTCGCTCGATGCCAAAAACCGCGATGTGGTGGTTGCCTTGATTGCGGAGGGAAAGGCGGCGGGGCGCAGCTTCCTCGGCATCTTTCATGATGGCGAGATGCGTGCCGCCGTGGCCGATCGTGAGATCGACGTGAGCGCGTTCTCTCCCGGGCTCGCCGCATGACGAAGCTTTCGGAAACGCCGCTGATCGCGCCGGATGCGGTGGTGAAGGACAGTCGCCTCGGGCGCTATACGGCGATAGGCGCGCGCACGCAGTTCCAGAACTCAAACCTCGGCGATTATTCCTACATCACCGAGGACGGCAACGTGGCACGCGCGACGATCGGCAAGTTCTGCTCGATTGCTCAGAACGTGCGTATCAACGCCTCCAACCATCCGGTGTGGCGGGCAAGCCAGCATCATTTCACCTATCGCTCCGACGATTATTTCGAGGATGCCGAGCCGGACGAGGACTTTTTCGCCTGGCGTGGCGACAATTCGGTCGTCATCGGTCATGACGTGTGGATCGGCCATGGGGCCATCCTTCTACCCGGTGTGAGGGTCGGCGATGGGGCGATCATCGCGGCCGGCGCGGTCGTCTCCCGACCTGTCGGCGCCTATGAAATCGCGGCGGGCGTGCCTGCGCGCCTCATCAAGCGGCGATTTCCCGAAGAGGTCGCGGCCCGGCTCCAGGGACTTGCGTGGTGGGACTGGCCGCATGCGCGACTTCGTGTGGCACTTGCCGATTTCCGGGCGCTTTCGGTCGAAGCATTTCTGACAAAGTACGAAGAAAACGGAATTTGATCAGTCTCTTGGCACTTCATCTCGGGGGCTTTCCCACCGACTTCGAAATGTCATGAAAGCGAAATCGGAGCGATAAGGTCGGCTGTTAGGGAACGGTTATCGATCAGCCCGGCAGGCGGGCAGGTGAGGCCGATGCCCGTAACCGCTTCTTTGAATGTCCCTGCAGTCCGTGTTGAGAAGCTGTCGAAGCGCTACGGCAAGACGCTCGCCTTGCGCAATGTCAGTATCGATGTCGCACCGGGTGAGATGGTGGCGCTGATCGGCGCTTCCGGCTCCGGCAAATCCACGCTTATCCGCCATATCGCCGGTCTTGAGCGGGGCAGCGGAGACGCCTGCCGCGTGACTGTGCTCGACCAGGTGATGCAGTCGGAGGGCCGGCTTTCGCGCGATGCACGCCGCATCCGTCGCGAGATCGGCGTCATTTTTCAACAGTTCAATCTGGTCGGGCGTCTGTCTGTCCTGACCAATGTGCTTGTCGGCTGTCTCGGCAGCGTGCCGGCCTGGCGCGGCACATTCGGCCTGTTCACTAAAGCCGAACAGCAAGAGGCGATGCGCGCCCTTGCCCGCGTCGGCATTGCCGAGACGGTGCGGCAGCGTTCTTCCACGCTGTCCGGCGGCCAGCAGCAGCGGGCCGCGATCGCCCGCGCTCTCGTTCAGGGTGCCAAGGTCATTCTTGCCGATGAGCCGATCGCCTCGCTCGATCCATCGTCCGCGCGGCGCGTGATGGAAGCGCTCGGCGAGATCAACCGCGCCGACGGCATCACCGTTATCGTCTCGCTGCACCAGGTGGAATATGCGCGCCTTTATTGCCCGCGCACCCTGGCTTTGCGGAATGGCGAGGTCGCTTTCGACGGGCCGTCCGCGGCTCTCACCAACGATTTCCTGCGCGAGATCTATGGCGATGCGAGCGAGGAGCTCGTTCTGCCGGGCGCGCCGGCCGAACAGCCGCAGCCAGCGAAGCGCCCCGAGCCTGCTGTCGCCAAGATAGCCCGCCAATTGGCTGTGACTTGATCCGCCACGAGGCGGTGAACTCCCGCCCCCCGCGGCGGAGCAATCGAGGAGTGAGACATGAATCGACTGACGAAAGGTATTGCCGCCGCTGCCCTCCTGGCTGCGTTCGGCACCTCCGGCGCCTTTGCGCAGGACCAGAAGGAACTGAACTTCGGCATCATCTCGACGGAATCGAGCCAGAACCTGAAGACGGTCTGGGATCCGTTCCTGGAGAATATGTCCGAACAGACGGGCCTCAAGGTGAACGCCTTCTTCGCCTCTGATTATGCGGGCGTCATCGAAGGCATGCGCTTCGGCAAGGTCGACGTTGCCTGGTACGGCAACAAATCCGCGATGGAAGCGGTCGATCGCGCCAATGGCGAGATCTTCGCGCAGACCGTCGATGTGGAAGGCAACCCCGGCTATTGGTCGGTTCTCATCACGCAGGCCGACAACGACAAGATCAACTCGCTCGACGATGTGCTGAAATGCGACAAGTCGCTCGATTTCGGCATCGGCGATCCGAATTCCACCTCCGGCTTCCTGGTGCCGACTACCTTCATCTTCGCCAAGAACAGCGTGACGCCGCAGGATTGCTTCAAGACGGTGCGCAACGCCAATCATGAGGCGAACGCCATGGCGACCGCCAACGGTCAGGTCGATGTCGCCGCCAACAACACGGAAAATCTCCGTCGCCTGGAAGTGACGGCGCCGGAAGCGCGCAAGAAGATCAAGGTGATCTGGCAGTCGCCGCTGATCCCGTCCGATCCGCTCGTCTGGCGCAAGGATCTCGACGAGGAGACCAAGCGCAGAGTCTACACTTTCATCATGAGCTATGGCCGTCTCGGCTCGCCGGAAGAAGTCGCCGGTGCGCGCGAAGTCCTCGAGGGCCTGGGCTGGGCGCCGTTCAAGCCGTCTTCCGATGCGCAGCTTTATCCGATCCGCATCATGGAGATCACCAAGCAGGAAGCGAAGATCGAGGCCGCCGACACGATGTCGGACGATGAGAAGAAGAGCGAACTTGAAAAGCTCGATTCCGAGAAGGCCGAGATCGAAAAGCTGATGGACAAGGTTCCGCAGGCCTGAGGCTGAAACCTTTGTTGATCTGGCGCCGGACCCTGGGTCCGGCGCTTTTCACTGGAGAGACGAATGGCGATAGCCACACAGGCTGAGAAGACGGTTTCGGTCCCCCCGCGCAGTTTCACCGACCGGCTCTACAGCTATCTCGTCTGGGGCGGCATCGTCCTGGTGCTGATCTGGAGCTGGGGACCTGCCGAGATGGTGCGCTTCCTCAACCTCTTCACCGATGCCGGCAATATGGCCGACTACGCTGGCGGTTTTCTCTCACCGAACTTCCGTGACTGGCATTATTACGTCGAGGAGATGATCCTCACCGTGCAGATCGCTGTCTGGGGCACGGTGCTTGCGATCTTCTTCGGCATCCCTTTCGCGCTTCTGTCGTCGTCGAATATCGCGCCGATCTGGATTGTGCAGCCGGTGCGCCGCCTGATGGATGCGACCCGCGCCATCAACGAACTCGTCTTCGCCGTTCTCTTCGTCACGGCCGTCGGGCTTGGCCCCTTTGCCGGGGTGATGGCGCTTTTTGTGCATAATACAGGTATTATCGCGAAGCTCTTCTCAGAGGCCGTGGAGGCGATCGATCCGAGACCCGTCGAAGGCATCCGTGCCACCGGGGCGAGCCGATTGCAGGAAATCGTCTTCGGTGTCGTGCCGCAGGTGGCGCCTTTGTGGATCTCGTTTTCGCTCTACCGGTTCGAGACGAATGTGCGCCAGGCAACGGTGCTCGGCATCGTCGGGGCGGGCGGTATCGGCCAGGTGCTGTTTGAATCGATCCGCTCTTTCCTCTACGCGGAGACCGCGGCGATCATCCTGATCGTCATCGTCACCGTCTCCATCGTGGACATCCTTTCGGCACAATTGCGCAAAGTGGTGATCTGAGGAGATACCAACGAAAGATCCCCATGCGCGTCGCCCTTTATTTCACCCCGGCCCTCGATCATCCGGTCACGCAGGCCGCCAATGACTGGATCGGCCGCGACCTTTCCGATGGTCCGGTCGAGCAAAAGGCCGTGGGTGCCTTGAGCGCCGAGGAGGTGCGGGCCGTCACCGATGCGCCCCGGCGTTACGGCTTCCACGCCACTTTGAAGCCGCCTTTCGCCCTTCACGACGGCGTCTCGCCGGAGGATGTGGAGCAGGCGTTGCGCAGCTTCTGCGCCGAACATGGCGTTATCGAACTCGGGCCGCTCGAAATCCGCGCCATCGGGCCTTTCTTTGCGCTCGTGCCGCAGGAGGACGTCCCCGCCGTTCGAGCGCTCGCGGATGCTGCGGTGGAGGCGTTTGAGCCGTTCCGCGCGCCCTTGAGCGATGACGATCGCGCACGCCGCCGGCCGGAGGAGCTCACCGAACGCCAGCGCGAATATCTCGATCGCTGGGGCTATCCTTATGTCTTCGATGAATTTCGCTTCCACATGACACTGACCGGTCCGGTCTCAGAGGAGCGACGCTCTATCGTGGAGGGCGCGCTTCACCAGCATTTCGGCTCCGTCATCGAAACCTCGCTCGCGCTCGACGGCGTTTCGCTTCTCACCGAGCCGGAGCGCGGCGCCTTTTTTCAAATTCACGCCCGCTGCAATCTGCGCGGGCCTAGCGAGAGAAAATCCATCCCATGAGCGAAATCGTTTTTCGCAACGCACGTATGGTTCTTGCCGATTCCGTTGAGGACGGCGATCTGATGGTCGCCGGAGAGACGATCCGTGAGATCGGTCATCCCGGAATCGGGTCTGGTGGTATCGATCTCGAAGGTGACTGGCTGTTGCCGGGGCTTGTGGAACTCCACACCGATCATCTCGAAGGCCATTTCGCACCGCGCCCTGGGGTCCGGTGGAATCCGGCCGTTGCCGTGCAAGCTCATGATGCGCAGGTCGCGACCTCCGGCATCACAACGGTCCTCGATGCGCTTCGTGTCGGTGCGGATGAAGATGCCCGCGTCCAGGTCCAGGAAATGCGCGGGCTCGCCGATGCGATCGAGGAGAGCCAGGACAAGGGCCGGCTCAGAGCCGAGCATTTCGTGCATCTCAGATGCGAAGTCTCTGCTTCCGACGTGATGGACGGTTTCGCGCTTTTCGAGAACGATCCACGGCTCAAGCTCGTCTCGCTGATGGATCACACGCCCGGACAGCGGCAGTTTGCGAGCTTTGACGCCTACAAGATCTATTACCAGGGCAAGACCGGTATGGATGACGAAGCTTTTCAGAGCTTCGTCGATCGCCGAATGGCGGAGGGAGGGCGCTGGTCTGCCGAGCACCGCAAGCTCATCTCCGACCTTTGTCGTGAGCGTGGTATCCGGCTGGCAAGCCATGACGATGCGACGGAGGCCCATGTCGCCGAGGCCGTCGAGTTCGGTGTGCATGTGGCGGAGTTTCCGACCACGGTCGCGGCGGCTCGTGCCTCCAAAGAGGCGGGCATGCAGGTCTTGATGGGGGCGCCCAACATCGTGCGCGGCGGTTCGCATTCCGGCAATGTCGCCGCAGCCGAACTCGCCGCGGAGAACCTCCTCGACGTGCTTTCTTCGGATTACGTGCCTTTCAGCCTCATCCAGGCGGTGTTCGCGATATCGGAGATCGTCGAGGGTGTGGATCTGCCGCAAGCGGTCGCCATGGTTTCGGCCAATCCGGCAAAGGCGGTCGGGCTCGACGACCGCGGCGTGATTGCACCTGGCAAGCGCGCCGATTTCGTTCAGGTGCGTTTCGACGATGGCGTGCCCGTCGTGCGGTCGGTCTGGCGCCAGGGGTGTCGCGTCGCGTGAATGGTCCACAGCCTTTTCGCTCCGGCACCTTGGTGCTGGTCGTCGGTCCGAGCGGGGCCGGCAAGGACAGTCTGATCGACTATGCGCGGCAGAGGCTTCTGGATGTGCCTTACATGGTCTTCCCCCGTCGCACCGTGACGCGGAGCGAAAGTGATTTTGAAGACAATCTCACCTTGAGCGAAGCGGAGTTCGACGAAGCCGCCGCAGCGGGTGCCTTCGCCCTGTCCTGGCGGGCGCATGGGCTCGCCTATGGCATCCCGAGGGCGATCGAGGCGGATCTTGCCGGCGGCGCCTCCGTCGTCGTCAATGTCTCGCGCATGGCGATTGAGCCGGCGCGCACAAAATACCGGCCGCTGCGCGTCGTCGTGGTGACGGCGCGCCGAGACGTTCTTTTTGAAAGACTGAACGCGCGCGGGCGCGAGAGCTCGGAGGAAATCGCGCGCCGTCTCGATCGGGCCGATCTCGTCTCGGTCACCGGCGACGACGTCACCGTCATCGACAATTCAGGTCCGCTCGAAGCGGCCGGGGAGGCGTTTGTGTCGCTCTTGCAAGGCTGTATCGGAGGCCGGCAAGAGCGTTAGACAAGTGTCACATGCCTCTGTTAGCCGGTGGCGGGTTTTCGCTCGCCTCTACCTCAAAAGGACGTCCAACATGATTAAGCCAATCCTCGGGCTTGCGGCTGCGGCCTTTGCCCTCGGTCTTGCCGACAGTGCAGCCGCCGAGCCCTCCGGCACGCTCACGGTCTACACCTCGCAGCCGAGCGAGCAGATGCAGAGCGTGATCGAGGCCTTCAACAAAGACTATCCGGACGTTCAAGTGGAGCTCTTTCGCTCCGGCACGACCGAGGTGATGAACAAGCTGCTCGCGGAATTCGCTGCAGGTTCCTCGCCCGCCGATGTCGTGCTCATCGCCGATGCCGTCGCCATGACGCAGCTCAAGAACGACGACCGGCTGATGACCTATGACGATGCGCCGATCGCCGATATTCCCGATGCGCTCATCGATCCCGACCACACCTTCTTCGGCACCAAGCTCATCACCACCGGCATCGTCTACAACACCAATCTCGTCGATGAGGCGCCGACCTCCTGGGCGGACCTGAAGGCTGAAGACGTCGCGTCCAAGACGACCATGCCGTCGCCGCTTTATTCGGGTGCCGCCGTCATCCATGTCGGCACGATGGTGCAGCAGCCCGAGTTCGGCTGGGATTATTACGAGGCGCTCGCCGATAACGGTGCGATCGCCGGTCAGGGCAATGGCTCCGTCATCGAAGCCGTCGCCCGCGGCGAGAAGGCCTATGGCATCATGATCGAATACATGGCCTTCAACGCCAAGAAGAAGGGCTCGCCGGTCGAGTTCGTGTTTCCGCAAGAGGGCGTGACCGCGATCTCGCAACCCGTGGCGATCCTGAAGTCGACCGACAATGCGGAAGCCGCCAAAGCCTTCGTCGACTGGCAGCTTTCCAGGAAAGCGCAGGAACAGTCCGTGGCTCAGGGCTATTTCCCGATCTTCGACGATGTGACGCCGCCCGAGGGCTATCCGAAGGTGGGCAGCCTCAAGATCCTGCCGACAGACGCCGAGACGCTGCTTGAAAACGACCAGGCCAACAAGGAGAATTTCGCTGAGCTCTTCGGCGGTTGATGCCGGTGCCGCGGGCGCGGCCTCCTCGCGCCTGCCCCTCATGCGCTTGTTTGAGCGCCATTTCCTCCTCGTTCTCGTTGCCCTTTATCTCGCGGCCTTCGCTTTGTGGCCGCTTGGACAACTCTTCGCCGAGGCACTGGCGCCCAACAAGGACGGTGTGCTGTTCGGCACGTTCTTCGATCAGTGGGAAAGCCGTTCAGCGATCCGCGCCCTGAGCCATACGCTCGAGGCGTCGTTTCTCTCCACGCTTGTTTCCGTCGTCATCGGGGCCGTCGCCGCCACGCTCCTCGTTCTCACCGATATGCGGTGGAAGGGCGCGATCGTCTTCATGCTGCTTTTGCCGCTCCTGATCCCGTCGCAGATCATGGCACTCGCCTGGATCGAGCTCACGGGACCGACGAGCCCGATCCTGGCGCCGCTCGGACTTGCACCCGAGCCCGGCACGACCAACCCGCTTTATTCCAAATGGGGTATCGTCGTCGTCATGGGCGTGGAGCATGCGGCTCTCGTCTTTCTGACGGTGCGCGCGGCGCTTTCTTCGTTGCCCATGGATATCGTCGAAGCGGCGCGGCTTGCCGGCGCCAAGCCTCTTCGCATCGTCACGCGCATCTTGATGCCTCTCGCCTTTCCCTCCGTCCTGAGCGGGGCTGCGCTCGCTTTCGTCGCTTCGATCGGCAATTTCGGCGTGCCGGCACTTCTCGGCATCCCCGGCCGCTACACGATGCTGACGACGCTCATCTATCAGCGCCTGCAAGGTTTTGGGCCGCAGGTACTTGGTCAGGTCGCAGCACTTGCCGTCATTCTGACGCTGATCGCCGCTGCCGGTCTTCTCCTGCGGAGCCTGATCGCACGGCGTTTCGGGGCTGCCATCGAACGCTCCAGCTCACCGCTCGTGCCATTCCCGCTCGGCCGCACGCGTTTGCCGATCGAGGGTGCGTTTCTCGCCTTCCTGGCCGTCATCGCCATCCTGCCGCTCTTCGCCCTCGTCGGCACCTCGCTGTTGCCGGCGCTTGGCGTGCCACTGTCGCTCGAGACGCTGACGCTGGAGAATTACCGCTTCGTGCTTTTCGGCTACGAGGCCGCGCAGCGGGCTTTTATCAACAGTTTTGCTCTCGCGCTTTCGGCCGCGATGATCAGCGCGGCGGTGGCCCTGCCTCTCGCCTATCTTTCGGTGATCGAGCGGCGTCCGCTTGCGCGCCTTCTCGACCTTTTTGCCGATGCGCCCTATGCCATTCCCGGCACGGTGCTCGCCATCGCCATCATCGTCGTCTTCCTGCCGCCGCTGCCTGGCCTCGGCGTCAGCCTCTACAACACCGGCTGGATCATCTTGGTCGCCTATCTCGCCCGTTTTCTCGCTCTCGTTCTGCGCCCGACGGTCGCCGCCATGAAAAGCCTCGATCCGGGCATGGACGAGGCGGCGCGCGCTGCGGGTGCCGGTATGCTCACGCGCCTCAAGTCGGTCCTCGCGCCGCTTCTTGCCCCGACGCTTGCGGCCGGTGGGCTTCTCATTTTCATGCAGGCCTTCAACGAACTCACCGTCTCGGCCCTTCTGTGGTCGAGCGGCTGGGAGACGCTCGGCGTCATGGTCTTCTTCCTGCATCGGGAAGGAAACACCACTGCTGCCGCCGCGCTTGCGACGCTCGCCTTGATCGCGGCCCTCGGGCTTGCCGGCATTGCGGCGCTCTTTGCCCGCAGACTGCCTTCCGGAGTTGTGCCATGGCGGGGATGACAGCTTTCGGGCTCGGCAAGCGTTTTGGCGAGACGGACGCCCTGCGTGCGGTCGACCTTGCCATCGAAAATGGAGAGTTCCTGGCGCTTCTCGGGCCTTCCGGTTGCGGCAAGACCACGCTTTTGCGCTTGATCGCCGGCTTTGAAGTGCCGGATGCGGGCGAATTGCACCTCGGTGACGCGGTGGTGGCCCGGGCGGGCTGGGCGTTGCCGCCGGAAGAGCGCAATGTCGGCATGGTGTTTCAGTCCTATGCGCTCTGGCCGCACATGTCGGTCGCCGACAATATCGGGTTCGCACTCAAGGTGCGCGGTCTAGAGGCTGGTGAATGCCGGCGGCGGATCGAGGATGCGCTTCAACTCGTCGGACTTGGCGGCCTCGCCAAGCGCAAGCCGGCGGAGCTCTCAGGCGGACAGAAACAGCGTGTCGCGCTTGCCCGCTGTCTCGCCATGCAGCCCTCTGTTGTGCTTCTCGATGAACCGCTCGCCAATCTCGACGCGCATCTGCGCGAGGCGATGCAGATCGAATTTCGCCGCTTTCACCGTGAGATCGGCGCCACCTTCGTCTACGTGACGCATGACCAGAGCGAGGCGATGGCGCTTGCCGACCGGGTCGCGGTGATGGATCGCGGCGCCTTGCAACAGATCGCCGCGCCGCGGGAGCTCTACGCGGAGCCTGCAACCGAGATGGTGGCGCGGTTCGTCGGACGCGGCATGGTCCTGCCGGTCACGGTGATCGGGCAGGAGGATGGGATCGTCGTCGCGGAGGCTTTTGGTGCGCAGATGCGGGTGAGGGGGCAGGCGGCGGCTGGTGAAGAGCGCCTTCTCTGCGTACGCCCCGCCGATCTTGCGCTCGACGGTACCGGTATGGAAGCGCGCGTCACCGCAGCAGCTTTTCAAGGAGCGGCGACCATCGTGTCGGCGCAAATCGACCAAGGAGAACATGTTTTGAGGCTCGAATGCCATGGCTTGCCGCCTGAGGAAGGCGCTGCCGTCCGGATTTCCGTGCGTGATGGTTGGTTGCTGCCGGCGGGGCGCGCCTGATGGGATTGACGTTCAAGGCGCTCTCAGGGCTCGGCCCGAAACAGCCGGCGACATTTCTCGTCGAGGCAGAGGGGCGACGCATCATCTTCGATCTCGGAGAGGAGAAGGCGACCGGCCGACGTGCCGATCTCTCGAGCGTCGGCAAGATCGATGCCGTCGTTATCAGCCATGGCCATTTCGATCATATCGGCGCGCTCGACGGCCTGGAGGCACTCGGCCATCCGGCGCTTTATGCGAGCGGATCGGTGCTTGCCCGTATCGACCGGCCGGCCAACGCGCATGAGCTGCCCGCCCATGGTGCGACGGAAATCGCCGGTCTTCGCGCGAAGACCGGGCGCGACGGACATGCGATCGGCGGGGTGTGGACCTTCCTCGATGTCGCCGGCGGCTTCATCTATATGGGCGACCATACGGATGAATCGAACGTCTTCGCCTTCGATCCGCCGCCGCAAGCGGCGACGATTGTGCTCGACGCCTCCTATGGCGATGCGAACGAGCCGCGGTCGGCTCAAATCGGCGACGTTCTGGAGCTCACTGCAAAGGGGCGTGTGCTCATCCCTGTCCCTCCGGACGGGCGCGGCATCGAGATGGCGCTGATTGCCGACGAGGCCGGTCGCAAGATTGCGGTCGACGAGAACGTGCGGAGATATCTTCGGCGCATCGCCGGTCCCGATAGCGAGTTTGCCGCGCCGGGCGTTGCGGAACGCGCCGGGCACCTTGCCGAAAACGCGGGTGATGCGGGCGATCCCGGGGCCAAGGCCGACGTCTTTCTCGCCGCTGACGCTGATGGTGATTCTGGCGTGAGCGGGGAGATTATCGATCGCCATATGCGCGATCTCTCCGTGGTTTTTACCGGTCATCTCCCAAAAACGACGCGCGCGTACAAAATGGTGAAAGACGGGGAGGCGGCCTTCCGCCGTTACAACGTCCATCCGACATTGCCGCAGAACGTGCGTCTGGCTCGTGCCGTGAACGCCACCACAGTCGTTCCGGCCTTTGCCGATCCGGGGCATCTCTCAGTCTTCGAGACCGCCTTCGCGACGGCCCGTGTCGATCTCTCCGGCGCGTTTACGACTGGTTGAGGCTCAGGCCATTTCCGTGATCGTCTTGCGAAAGCGGGTCAGCGCCAGGGTGAAGAGGACCGCTCCGATCGCTGCGATCGCCAGGAATTGCGGCCACACGACGCTGAATCCCGCGCCGCGATAAAGGATTGCCTGCGCCAGCATGACAAAATGCGTGTTTGGTGCCGCGAGCATGATCGTCTGGACGATATCGGGCATGCTTTCGCGCGGTGTCATGCCGCCCGACAGCATTTCGAGAGGCAGAAGGACGAGGATCAGCAAAAGCCCGAATTGCGGCATCGATCGTGCCAGCGTTGCCAGGAAGATGCCGATCGAGGTCGAGGCGAAGACGTGCAGTGCGGCGCCGACCAGGAAAAGAGCGATCGAGCCTTCGATCGGCACCGACAGAAGCCCCTCGATGATGACGGTGAGCGACAGGAAGCAGGATACGACGACGACGAGGCCCATCGCCCAGATCTTCGCTGCCATGATCTCAAACGGCGTCACGGGCATGACGAGGAGATGCTCGACCGTGCCATGCTCCCGCTCGCGGATGAGGGCCGCTCCGGTCAAGACGATCGACAGAAGCGTGATGTTGTTGATGACTTCCATGATGGAGCCGAACCAGGCGCGGTCGAGGAGCGGATTGAAGCGGGCACGCAGCTCCAATTCGACCGGGAGCTGGTCGATGGCGCGGTAGTGGCGGGCGAAATCCTCCACCTCGCCGAGGACGATCGATTGGATATAGCCTGATCCCGTGAAGGCCTGGGTGACGAGCGTCGCATCGACATTGAGCTGCAAAGTGGGTGTGCGTCCGGCCAGCATGTCGCGTTGGAAATCGGGCGGAATGACCAGCGCGAAGGTGTCGAGGCCAGCATCCATCCGTTGGTCCATTTCCGACGCGGTGATCATCTTCGGAGGAACGAAATAGGGCGGATAGAAGTCTGAGACGATGCGCGTCGAGAGCGGCGATCGATCTTCATCGACGATGCTGATGGTGGCCCGATTGAGGCTTTCCGGCATCGACGTGGCTGCCGCGTAGACGCCAAGCGTGAAGGCATAGACGATGAGGACGAGCATCATCGGGTCGCGCACCAGGCTGCGGAGTTCCTTCACCCCGAGATTGCCGATATTGGCGAGCCGCATCTCACCGCTCCTGTTTTTTGAGGAGAAGCGTGGTGGCGGCAAGGAGGACCGGGGTCGCAAGCGCCAACGGCAGGAAAGCTCCGCTCAGTTCCGAGAATCCGAGGCTTTTTGAGAAGGTGCCGCGCGCGATCGTGAGGAAATGCGCCGTCGGATAGATCTCCCCGACCAATCTGCCGATGCCTTCGAGTGCCGAGACCGGGTCTGTCAGCCCGGAAAAGTTGACGGCCGGCAGGATCGTGAGGATCGCCACGCCGAAAATCGAGGCGATCTGGCTTTTCATGAAGGTCGACATGAAAAGGCCGAGGGCCGTGGCCGAGCAGACGTAAAGGAAGGCGGCAGTCGCAAGGGCGAGAAAACTGCCTTTGAAGGGGACGGCGAAAACCGTCACGGCGAGTGCCGTCAGAAGCAGAAAGCTCAACCAGCCGAGAACGATATAGGGGATCTGCTTGCCGATCAGGAACTCCAGCTTCGTCGTCGGCGTCACGTAGAAATTGACGATGGAGCCGAGCTCTTTTTCGCGCACGACGCTCAAGGCGGCGAGCATCGCCGGGATCAGCATCAACAGGATCGGGATCACCGCAGGTACCATGGCGACGATGCTCTTTACGTCCGGATTATAGCGGAAGCGGGTCTCGAGATCGACGAGACTGGCAAGCGCGGTCGAGCGGCCGGTTTCCTTCGCCTTGGCGAGCAGCCACTGGGTGTGCATCCCTTGCACGTAGCCTTTGATCGTCTCTGCCCGTGTTGGCATGGCGCCATCGATCCAAGCACCAATCTCGACATTGTCGCCGCGCGCGACATCCCGGGCGAATCCTGGCGGAATTTCGATCGCCAGGCCGATTTCGCCGGCGCGCATACGCTGATCGAGGTCTTCGTAACTCGTGATCGGCGGTTTCTCGATGAAGTAGCGTGAACCGGAGATGTTGAAGGCATAATCCCGCGACAGGCCGGTCTGGTCGCGGTCGAGGACGGCGAAGCTCAAATCCTCCACGTCGAGGCTGATGCCGTAGCCCATGATGAACATCAAAATTACGCTGCCGATGATGGCGAGCGTCAGACGGATCGGGTCGCGGCGCACCTCCTGGCTTTCGCGGCGCGAATAGCTCGCCATGCGGCGCAGATCGAAGAAGCGGCGCGGGGGTCGCATCTCGGGGGCCGGCCTCTGGGCGATGAGAGCGGTTTTCTTTGGGGCCTGTTCCTCGTCGGCGCCCGCCTCTTCCAGATAGGAGATGAAGGCATCTTCGAGGGAAGCGGCACCGCGCTTTTCGACCAGGTCTTTAGGCCTGTCGGTGACGAGCACCTTGCCGGCATGCATGAGTGAGATGCGGTCACAGCGTGCCGCCTCGTTCATGAAGTGCGTCGAGATGAAGATCGTCACCCCGTCGCGGCGCGACAGCTCCACGATCATCCGCCAGAACGCGTCCCGGGCGACGAGATCGACGCCGGAGGTGGGCTCGTCGAGAATGAGCATCTCCGGCTTGTGGATCATGGCGACCGCGAGCGACAGGCGCTGGCGGTGCCCGAGCGGCAGCGAATCGGGAAATTCATCGATGATGTCGGCAAGCTCGAAACGCTCCACCATCTCGCGGATACGCGCCAGAATATCCGCCTCCGGAACACGAAAGAGACGGGCGTGGAGCTCGAGATTCTGTTTCACCGAAAGCTCGGTGTAGAGCGAGAAGGCTTGCGACATGTATCCCACCCGTTCGCGGGTGGCGAGGTCTCGCGGGTCGACCTCTTCGCCGAACAGAAAGGCTTTGCCTTCTGAGGAGGCGAGCAGGCCGGTCAGCATCTTCATCGTCGTGGTCTTGCCGCAGCCATTGGAGCCGAGGAAGCCGAAGATCTCGCCGCGCGGAATGCGGAAGCTCACATGGTCGACGGCGGTGAAGGTGCCGAAGCGCATGGTCAGCCCTTCCGCCTGGATGGCGGGGACGCCGCCGTCCTCTTGTGCCTGCGGCGGGATGACGACGGGCTGATATCCAGCCTGTTTTTCTGCAGGCAAGAGCGCGATGAAGGCGGCCTCCAGCGTCGCGGTCCCGGTTTTCGCGAGAAGCTCGTCCGCCGTCCCCGTTGCCAGGATGTGGCCGCCATCCATGGCGACGAGCCAGTCGAAACGTGCGGCCTCCTCCATATAGGCGGTGGCGACGACGACGCTCATATGCGGGCGGTCAGCCCGGATCTGGTCAATCAGCTCCCAGAATTGACGGCGCGAGAGGGGATCGACGCCGGTCGTCGGCTCATCAAGGAGAAGGAGGTCGGGATCGTGAATGAGCGCGCAGCAAAGACCGAGCTTTTGCTTCATGCCGCCCGATAATTTGCCTGCCGGCCGCGTCAGGAAGGGGGCGAGGCCGGTGGCTTCGGTCAGCTCGTGGATGCGGCGTTCGCGCTCCGCCTTTGCATGGCCGAAGAGGCGGGCAAAGAAATCGAGATTCTCGAAGACCGATAGTGTCGGATAGAGGTTCTTGCCGAGCCCTTGAGGCATGTAGGCGATGCGCGGACAGATTGCGGCGCGGTGGCCGGCATCCTTCATGCTGCCGCCGAGAACCCGGACCTCGCCTTTCTGGACGCGACGGGCTCCGGAGATGAGAGAAAAGAGGCTCGATTTGCCGACGCCATCGGGCCCGATGAGCGCAACGGCGCGTCCGGCCGGTATGTCGAGCGTGATATCGTCGAGTGCCTGCGTGGCACCAAACCGCAATCCCACATGCGCGAGGGTTGCGACGGGTGGATGCGTCTCGCTCTCTGGGGGAAAGGTCGGCAGGGGCGGCTTCATTCTGCGCCCGTCAGCGCTCCCCCGGGCTCAGGCTCGGGCGCGCCCTTTTTCGGCACATTGACCTTGAGGTCATCCGGCCAGTCGGCACTGCCGTCCGTTTTCACATAGGCCATCCCCGGCAGACCCGTTTTCACGTAGCGGATATGCTCCTTGAGAAGCTCGGCAGGGATTTGCGCTTTGATACGGAACATCAGCTTCTGCCGCTCTTCGACCGTCTCCACGGTCTTCGGCGTGAACTGGGCGACATCGGCCACGTAGGAAATGGTCGCCGGGATCACATATTGCGGGGCGGCGTCAAGCACGATGCGGGCTTCGGCACCCAGTGCCACACGACCCGCCTGAAGTGTCGGCAGGAAGAACGTCATATAGACGTCCGAGAGGTCGACGAGGTTCAAAATCGCGCTGCCGGCATTGACGACTTCACCGGGCTCGGCGATGCGATACTGCACGCGGCCCATCCGTGGCGAGGTGAGCGTGCTGTCGTCGAGATCGGTCTTGATCCGCTCGACCGTGGCGCGCATCGCGTCCACCTGCGCTTCCGCTTTGACGACGCCCGAGCGTGCATAGCCGAGAGCCGCATCAGCGGCCGCCACCTTGGCCTTTGCCGCGGCAAGGGCTGCCTTCGCACCTTCGTAAGCGGCCTTGTCGTCGTCGTATTGCTGAACGGAACCGGTGCCTCGTTCCTGCAAGGTCTGGCTGCGGGTGAGGCGTTTTTCAGCGCCTTCCAGCGTGGCCTCCTGTTGCGCCACGGTGGCTTCGGCCGCCTCCTTTTCCGCCTGGCGCTGCGTGACCTGGCTGTTTGCCGTCTCGATACCGATCTCGGCAGAGCGCAATTGTGCCTGGGCCTCGCGCAGCTGCGCCGCGAGCGAGGCGGTGTCCATCTTGGCGAGTTTTTCGCCGGCGGCGACGTAGTCGCCTTCCCGGACATAAACCTCCTGCAGGCGGCCGGCCGTCTTGCTGGCGATGTCGATCTCGACCGCTTCGATCCGACCGTTGCTCGAGGCGATTGCGGCGTTCTCGTTCCCGCCCGTCACCATGGCCTTGATCTTAGGCCAATAGGAATAGCCGACGCCGACGAGGAGTGCCGCGACGATGAGGACGAGCAGGAGCTTTCTTGGCATGGAGACAGGCCGGTCTTAGCTGGCGGCGTTGGGGGTCGCGACAGATGCCGCAGCTTTGCCGCTTCGCCTAAAAGGTACTCTAGCGGACCTATCCTGGCAAGCTGAAGCTTGAGTTCCTCATACGCCTTGATCGCTTATAGATCAGCCGATCTGACGACGGGATGCACGTCAAAAAAATGCCGCTCCGCCTTGGCGCGGAGCGGCTTTCGATTAGGCCGCGACGACAGCCGATTGGCTGCCCGCGAGGCCGTAAAGGTTGCGCTGGCCGGGAACGAGCGTGAACTTGCTGCTCACGCCAACCACCGTCTCGGCGCCGCCGAGCACGAGATAGCCGTCCGGCCGCAAATTGCGCGAGACCCGATCGAGAATGTCGCCTTTCGTGGCCGCGTCGAAGTAGATCAGCACATTGCGGCAGAAGACGATGTCGAGCATTCCGAGGGTCGTGAAGGAATGCAACAGGTTGAGATTTCGGAACGTCACCATGCGTCGGATGTCTTCGGAAATCTGCCAGTTTTCCCCATTCTTCCTGAAGTATTTGAGGAGGAGCTGGACCGGGAGTCCGCGCTGAACCTCAAACTGCGTGTAGATACCAGCGCTCGCTCGTTTCAACATGTCGTCGGAAATGTCGGTCGCAACGATTTCGATTTTGCGTCCGGCGACGATTCCCACTTTCTCGCGAAGGATCATGGCGAGAGAATAGGGCTCCTGACCGGACGAGGCCGCCGCGCACCAAATGCGCAATGGCTGCGTGACCGGACGATTGCGCAAAAGCGTCGGCAGCATCACGTCGCTGAACAAATCGAACGGCGTTTTGTCCCGGAAGAAAAAGGATTCGTTGGTCGTCATCGCGTCGACGACCGCCTTGCCGATCTCCATGGAACCCTGCCGCAGTTTTGCGGCAAGTGCTGCGATGCTCGGTAGCCCGAAATGCGTGGCCACCGGAAGAAGGCGTGACTCGAGCAGATAGGTCTTACCCTCCTGCAGCACCAGGCCCGATTGCGCCTTCAGATATCTCTGGAAGAACTCGTAGTCCGCAGGTGTGATCATGAGCGTCCCCCTGAGATTCGTCGAACCACGCGGGGCCCGATTTCCGTTATCGGTAGAATTTCGGAGCAGGCTCCGACCTCTGCGGTCGCGCCTGGCATGCCCCAGACCACGCTCGAAGCTTCGTCCTGCGCGATGACGGCACCGCCGCCGTCGGCGATGATGGTCGCCCCCTTGGCTCCGTCGGATCCCATGCCGGTGAGAACGAGAGCAAGGGTGGCGCTGCCATAGATGTCAGCGATCGATTGAAACATCGGATCCACTGCCGGCTTGCAGAAGTTGACGGGCGGTGCATCCGAGAGCTTGATCACCGTCGTGCCATTCGATTTTGCCACCAGCATGTGCTTGCCACCGGGAGCCACGTAGATGTGACCGGGACGCACGGGCTCGCCATCGATCCCCTCGGCGGCCGGCCGGCCCGAAGCCTTGGCGATGTGCTCGGCGAGGATCGTGGTGAAGGTCGGCGGCATGTGCTGTGTCACGAACACCGGGATGGTTGTCAGTGCACTGCCGGCATCGGTGAAGAAGCGGGTCAGCGCCTGCGGACCGCCCGTGGAGCTACCGATCGCCAGGGCACGCACTGCACTCATTGAAGCGGGGCGCAAACGCACCTTGGGCTTGGCTGCGGCGGGAATCGCTGCCGCACGTGCGGTAGTCGGCGCGGATGTGCCCGGAGACTGCCGGGCCGTGGCCGGAGCAGGCGTGCGGAAGCTCTTGCCGCGACGCACCCCGGCACCAAGGCTGCGCACCTTGGAAATGAGGTCATGGCGGAAGTCCGCCGCCGCAAGCAGTCCGTTGGTGGAATCGGGCTTCGGAACGTAGTCGGCAGCCCCCAAGGTCAGAGCACGAATGCTGACCTCGGCGCCGCGACGCGTGAGCGTCGAGGCCATGATGACGGCTGTGCCCGGCCGCTTTTCGAGAATGAGCGGCAGAGCCTGCAGCCCGTCCATCTCTGGCATCTCGATGTCGAGAATGGCCACATCGGGCTGCGAACGGATGACGTCATCCACCGCGCGCCGCCCGTTGGGGTGGGAGGCGATGAGAGTGAGGTCCGGCTCTTCTGAGATCCAGCGGGCGAGGATGCCGCGAATGAAAGCGGAATCATCGACCACCATAACGCGGATGGGTTCGTCGCTCTTCGGGCGGACCGCCGCGGGACGGGCGCCGGGTGGAGGTGCGGCGATCGCGTTCATGTCGCCCTCGCCAGAATGCCGACGGACTCCAGCTTTTCGCGCAGGATTTCGGCGTCGTAGGGCTTCATGATGTACTCGTCGGCACCATCCTCGATGGCGCGCGCGATGTGATCGAGATCATTCTCTGTCGTGCAGAAGATCACGCGCGGTGCTTCTCCGTCCGGCCGCTTGCGCAGAGCCCGGAGGAAGTGCGGACCGTCGGTGACCGGCATGTTCCAATCCAGAAGGATTGCGTCTGGCATCGCTTCCTGGCACCGCTCCATCGCGGTCTCGCCATTGTCGGCCTCGCGCACTTGGAAGCTCATCTCCTCCAGCATGCGCCGGGCCACCTTTCGAACAACGGAGGAATCATCCACCACAAGACAGGTTTTCATCGCGGGCTCCTTGGAAAGCTGCTTGTGTCAGGCAGCAAGAGCGACAGTTACGCGGGCAAGGGCTGCTTCGACGTCCAGGATCAGCATGAGTTCGCCCGAGACGTGATAGACACCCTTGACGATCTCGGCCCAGCGCGGATCGAGGTTCGGAGGGCAGGGCTCGAGTGTCTCCTCCAGGTGCATGACCTCGCCGACCTCATCGATGATGAGGCCGAAGGATTCGCTCTTGTACTCGATGCCGACGGCCATCTTTTCCTTCGCATCGCTTGGCGGGAAGCCGAGCAGCTGACGAAGGTCGATGGTGGTGACGATGCGTCCACGCAGATTGAGGACGCCTTCCACTTCCTTGGGCGCGAGGGGAACACGTGTCACCTGTTCGGGGACGAACACCTCGTGGACCGCTGCGATCGGCAGGCCGAAGCGCTGGCCACCGATGCGGACGGTGACGTACTGATTTGCGGCCGACGTCCGCACGTCGTGAACGTTATGCTGGCTCATGCTGCTTCTCCATAGATCGGGGCGCATTGCTTGATCGCCGCGATGAGTTCGCTGCGATCGACCTTGGTGGCGATGCGATCGAAGCCAATGAGGTTTTCCTCACCCGGGCGGACCCGAGACTTCGCGCTGCCGAGCGCCATCAAGGGGACATGCTGCATGTCCGTCTGGCTGCGAACGGCGGCCGCGAAGGCGGCCGGGTCCATCGCCGGAGTGTCGAGGTCGGTGACCACGAGGTCGAAGCGGTGCCCTTCCGTAATCTGAGCAAGTGCATCTTCCGCGTTCGAGGCTAGAGACACCCGATATCCGGCACTGCGCAGGATCGGCTCGACCATGTTGCGGTAGAAGACGTTGCCGCCGACGAAGAGAAGCTTCTTGCCTTTGCGTTCGGCCTGTTCGGGAGCGTCCCGGAAGGCGATCTCGAGGAAGTGCGAAATGTCGACGATATCCGTCGCCTTGCCGCCGAGCACAGCGCTGCCGAGAAGCCCCGGCGTTTCGGAGGGAAGCTCGATGTTGAGCGGCTCCTGGACGATGTCGACGATTTCGTCGACCACGAGGCCCATCGTATTGCCGTTGTCGGAGAAGACGAGCATCGGCTGGGTTCCCGTCGTGCGCTGTTCCACCTCGTGGTTGACGTAGACGAGCGGGATGAGCGCACCGCGGTAGTTGAGGATCGGCTGACCGCCGGCCCATTCGACCTTTTCCGTCTCGAATTCCTCAAGGCGCGTGACGAGTGAAAGCGGCACCGCTTTCGGCTCGCGGCCACCCGCTCGGAAGACGAGCATGGAAACGGCGTCGTTCGATTCCTCCTGCTCTTCGGCGTCGGCGGTGGCGGCGGCGATCGTCTGATCGATGCTGCTCGCCGCCTGCTGGGCGACACCGTTCGGATCGACGATCATGATCACGCGTCCATCGCCAAGGATTGTCGAGCCGGAGAACATGCCGATGTGGCGCAGCATGGACGACATCGGCTTCACCACGATTTCCTCCGTGTGGAAGACCGCGTCGACGATGACGCCGAAGATCTGATTGCCGACCTGCATGACGGCAATGAAGCCGCTCTCCTGGTCTGCGACCTCGTCCTTGACGCTTCCAAGAAGCGCACCGAGATGGACGATCGGCAGGAGCTTGTCACGCAGGCGAAGGACAGGAGCGTCCTTCAGACGTTCGATCTTGTGCTCTGAATCCGGCTGGATGCGGACGAGCTCGACCACGGCCAGCTGCGGCACCGCAAAGCGCTCACCGGCAACTTCCACGATCAGGGCCGGCACGATCGCCAGGGTGAGCGGGATCTTGATGACGAAGGTCGAACCCTTGCCCTGGGTGGAGCGCACGTCGACATTGCCACCGATGATTTCGATGTTGGAGCGCACGACATCCATGCCGACGCCACGGCCCGACACGCTCGTCACCTTCTCTGCCGTCGAGAAGCCGGCGTGGAAGATGAAGCGATGGATCTGGGCATCCGACATCTTGGCCAGTTCGGCTTCCGTCGCCAGCCGGTTTTCCAGCGCTTTTTCGCGGATGCGGTCCGTGTTGAGGCCGCGACCATCATCCGAGATCTCGATGATGATGTGGCCGCCCTCATGGAAGGCGGAAAGCCGCACCAGGCCCTTCTCGGGCTTGCCAACGAGGCGTCGCTCTTCCGTCGTCTCCAGACCGTGATCGGCCGAGTTGCGCACCATATGTGTGAGCGGATCCTTGATCAGGTCGAGGACCTGGCGGTCAAGCTCGGTCTCCGCGCCAACCATCTCCAGCTCGATCTGCTTGCCCAGATCCTGCGCGAGGTCGCGCACGATGCGGGGCAGCTTCTGCCACGCATGGCCGATCGGCTGCATGCGCGTGCGCATGACGCCTTCCTGAAGCTCTGCTGTCACCGTCGACAGGCGCTGCAGCGACACCTTGAAGTCGGAATCTTCCTGGCGACGCGCGATCTCCATGAGCTGGTTGCGGGTCAGAACCAGCTCCGAGACCATCGTCATCAGATGCTCAAGAGCATCGAGATTGACCCGGATCGACTGGGAAGAGACGCTCGAGCTGTTATTGTTGTTGGCGCTCGGCTGCTCTTCGGCAGGTTTTTTCACCGCAGCCTCGGCCGCCTTGGCGACCGGTGCCTTTGCCGCAGGCTCTTCCTTCTTCACCGGCGCGGGCGCGGGAGAAGGCTTCTCCTCGCTCGAAGATGCCTTTTCTTTGGCTTTGGCCGGGGCCTTTTTCGCCTTTGTCTTCCCCTTGGCTGCGGGGTTTTCCACTTCCGTCTCGCGGAAGATCCGCTCCAATTCGTCGAGTGGGATCTCGCCCGGCATCAGCGGACGTTCCAGGACCTGGTCGACGATGGTGCCGACGGTCACCTCGGCCTCTTCGACGACCTCCTCTGAAACTGCTTCGCCTGCCGCCATCTTTTCCAGAAGCTCGATGAGGTCTGCGTCGCTTCCTTCGGGCTCCTGCCCACCATTCTCTTCGAGCTTCGCCAGGATCTCCTTGATCCTGTCGATGGTCTTGAGCACCAGGCTCACCGCTGCCGGCGTGACGGGCACGCCCTCGCGGAACTTGTCCATCAACGTCTCAGCCGCATGAGCAAGCTTCGCCAGGCGAGGCAGGCCGATAAAGCCGCAGGTGCCCTTGATCGTGTGCACGAGACGGAAGATGTTGTTGAGAATGGCGGCGTTGTTTGGTTCCTGCTCGAACTTCACGAGCTCGACGTCGGCGACGTCCAGGCTCTCGTTCGTCTCAGTCAGGAACTCGCGAAGCAGTTCATCCATTGCGGGGGCTCCGATTGGCTTTCGGGTGGGAGGGGCCTAAGCGGCCCGCACCCTGTCGATGAAGGTGTCGACCTGCTGACGCAGGTTCGCAGCCTGGTTGTCGAGGTCGTTGGCGGCATGGACGATCTCGCTCGAGACGCGTCCGGTGTCATTGGCTGCAGTCGTGACGGCGACGATGTTGGAGGACACCTCCTGCGTGCCCTGCGCGGCCTGCTGGACGTTCTGGGCGATCTCGCCGGTGGCCGAGCCCTGCTCTTCCACCGAGGAGGCGATCGTCGAGGAAATTTCGTCGATCTGCTTGATCGTGCCGGTGATCGATTCGATCGCCTTGACGACCTCGCTGGTGGCTTCCTGCACGGCCGTGATCTGCTGCGAGATCTCGCCGGTGGCCTTGGAGGTCTGTTCTGCGAGCGTTTTCACTTCCATGGCGACGACCGCAAAGCCCTTACCGGCCTCGCCGGCGCGGGCTGCCTCGATGGTGGCGTTCAGGGCCAACAGATTGGTCTGCGAGGCGATATCGGTGATGAGGTTGACGACCTGGCCGATGCGCTGGGCACTGGCGGCAAGACCGCGAACCACTTCGCCGGTGTTGGAGGCCTGACCGTTCGCCTGTCCGGCGACATTGGCGGCCATCGACACCTGCTGACCGATCTCGCGGACCGAGGCGGCAAGTTCTTCAGCGGCCGAGGCAACCGTCTGGACGTTGGTCGTCGCCTGTTCGGCAGCGGCCGCGACGACTGTCGACTGACGATTGGTTTCTTCAGCGGACGAACTCATCGTGGAAGCCGACTGCTTCAATTGCGTGACGGCGGAGACAACCGAGCGAACAACGCTTGAGACTTCCCGTTCGAAGTCGTCCGCCATGGCGTGCATGGCCTTGCGCTTGTCTTCTTCGGCACGAGCCGCATTCTCTTCCTGTTCGCCGCGCAGGCGTTCAGCCTCGGCGAGACCATCGCGGAAGACAGCGATCGCCTTCGACATTTCGCCAATCTCGTTCTGCTTCTCTGCATACGGGATCTCGGTGTCGAGCTTGCCAGCGCTCAAATCGGTCATGACGCTGGTGATGCGGCCGATCGGGCGGATCACGCCGGTGGAGACGTAGACCATTGCAGCGCCGGCGATGATGACGCCGAAGGCGATGGCTATGAACATCTGCAGGCGCGCAGAATTGTAGGCCGACACCGATTTTGCGTAGTCGCTTGCAGCGCCGTCGTTGTTGATCTGGACGGCGCTCATCAGGTCGTTGGAGAAGGAATCGAAGATCCGCTTCATCTGACCGCGAAGCAGGTCGTTGGCTTCCGTGGTCTGTCCGGCTGTGATGAGGCGGGCGACCTGCGGCTCGAGGCTGAGATACTCGGTGAACTTGGCGGAGAAATCCTGATAGAGCTTGCGCTCTTCATCGGAGGAAATCAGCGGCTCGTACTTCGCGCGAAGCGTGGCGATTTCTCCGATATTTTCCGCGATTGCAGCTTTCAGAGTCTGCTGGTCCTGCGGGTCGGTGGCCAGGAGATTGGCAATCTGTGCGATGCGCAGGTCAGAGGTGGCGGTGTTGATCTTATTGATCGTGTCGATGCTCGGGACCCAGTTGGTTGCCTCGTTCTCGACGTTCGCCTGAATCTGGGCGAGTTTGCTGACGGACGTCCATCCGAGGGCGACCATAAGGACGACCAGGACGCCGAAAATTGCCGTCAGCGTTGATTTCAAATTCAGCTTCATCACGTTCTCCGTTGCCGGCTTGCCCTGCATCTAGCTTTCAAAGCTTGCTCGTGGCTGGCCGCTGATTGCTTGCCTGTTGGTGCGTTGGGGCGCCCCTGCGGGCGCCCGGGTGTTCATGCTGCCCGCACGCTCTGGATGAAGGTGTCGACCTGCTGGCGGAGCATGGAAGCCTGGCCGTCGAGATCTCCGGCGGCCTGGACGATCTCCTGCGACGCCCGACCGGTGTCGTTGGCGGCCTGCGAAACCGAGCCGATATTGTGGGAGACTTCCTGCGTGCCTTGAGCCGCCTGCTGGACGTTCTGGGCGATCTCGCCGGTTGCCGCGCCCTGCTCCTCGACGGAGGAGGCGATGGTCGTGGAGATCTGGTCGATCTGCTTGATCGTCCCGGTGATCGCCTCGATCGCCTTCACGACCTCTGTCGTCGATTCCTGGACGGCTGCGATCTGCTGCGAGATGTCGCCCGTGGCCTTCGAGGTCTGCTCGGCGAGCGTCTTCACTTCCATGGCGACGACCGCAAATCCTTTGCCGGCCTCGCCAGCGCGAGCGGCTTCGATGGTGGCGTTCAGGGCCAGAAGGTTCGTCTGTGAGGCGATGTCGGTGATGAGGTTGACGACCTGACCGATGCGCTGCGCGCTTGAGGCCAGACTGCGCACGATCTCGCCGGTGTTGACGGCCTGCGTGCTCGCCTGGCCGGCGATCGTGTTGGCAATCGCAACCTGCTGGCCGATCTCCCGAACCGAGGTCGCAAGCTCCTCCGCTGCAGAGGCGACCGTCTGGACATTCGATGTTGCCTGCTCGGCCGCGGATGCGACTGCCGTCGACTGGCGGCTGGTTTCCTCGGCCGACGAACTCATGGTGGACGCCGATTGGTTCAACTGGGTCACCGCCGACGCCACGGATTTCACGACGCTTGAAACCTCATCGTCGAAGCGGTCTGCGAGCTCGTGCATCAGCCTGCGCCGTTCTTTGTTGGCGCGGAAGGAAACCCAGAAGCCTGCGAGAGCGATGAGGATTCCGAAGAGAATGCCCGCAATCATTTCCAGGCGCGTGAAGGAGTAGGCGTCCGTTGCGTCGCGGAAGTTCTGGTCCGCCCCGGCATTGACGCGGACCACATCCGCTTCGAGGTCATCCGAGATGGCCGAGAACTGCTCTGCCATGCGGCCGGTGAAAAGGGCCATGGCAGCGTCGGTCCGACCGGATGTGGAGAGATTGATCACCCGCTCGTGGGAGGCGAGGTATTCCGCGAGATCCGCCTGAAACCTATCATAAGCGGCACGCTCTTCATCGTTGGTGATGAGGGAGCGGTACTTCTCGCTGTTGTCTGCGATGCGGGAAAGCGTCGTGGCGATCTTCGTCTCTGCGAGTTCGCGCTGTTGCTCTGTTTCCGCCGTCAGGTAATTCCACTCACCAAGCCGCAGATTGGAGACGTTGGTGTTGATGTGATTGATGGCATCGACACTCGGCAGCCAATGCGTCGCTTCGCTTTTCACGTCGCGATAGATCGCCCCGATATTCCAAAGGGCGAGGACACCTTCTGCTACGATGACAATCATCAGAAGGGCGATGAGCGCAGGCAGAGATGCCTTCATTTTGGGGCGCATAATGGACCTCTTGCGGTTTCGCGTGGCGGCACGAAACCACTCGATCCTTGCGTGTAGCTGGGATTTATCTCTCGTTTTGAATGTAAAATTCGACTGTGGTCTTGATGCCGAACTGGGCGTGAAGGCGGCTCCAAAATGCGAACAGGCTCGCCTTGCGACGAGCCTGCCGGAGCTGCTGCCCGGGCCGTGCTGGCCCAGGCTCGAGATGTGTTGAAGTGATGCTGTCAGGCAGCGCGCACGCGGCCGATGAAAGCATCGACTTGGGCACGGAGATTCTCCGCCTGGCTGTCGAGATCGCCTGCCGCTTGAACGATCTCTCCGGAAACCCGTCCGGTCTCGTTGGCTGCCCGTGACACCGAGACGATGCTCGTGGACACCTCCTGCGTGCCCTGCGCGGCCTGCTGGACGTTCTGGGCGATCTCGCCGGTGGCCGAGCCCTGCTCTTCCACCGAGGAGGCGATCGTCGAGGAAATTTCGTCGATCTGCTTGATCGTGCCGGTGATCGATTCGATCGCCTTGACGACCTCGCTGGTGGCTTCCTGCACGGCCGTGATCTGCTGCGAGATCTCGCCGGTGGCCTTGGAGGTCTGTTCTGCGAGCGTCTTCACTTCCATGGCGACGACCGCAAAGCCCTTACCAGCCTCGCCGGCGCGGGCTGCCTCGATGGTGGCGTTCAGGGCCAACAGATTGGTCTGCGAGGCGATATCGGTGATGAGGTTGACGACCTGGCCGATGCGCTGGGCACTGGCGGCAAGACCGCGAACGACTTCGCCGGTGTTGGAGGCCTGACCGTTTGCCTGGTCGGCGACGCTGGCGGCCATCGACACCTGCTGACCGATCTCGCGGACCGAGGCGGCAAGTTCTTCAGCGGCCGAGGCAACCGTCTGGACGTTGGTCGTCGCCTGTTCGGCAGCGGCCGCGACGACCGTCGATTGCTGGTTCGTCTCTTGGGCCGATGCCCCCATCGTGGAGGCAGATTGCTTAAGCTGTGCGGCGGCTGACACGACCGAGCGAACGACGCCTGAGACTTCCCGTTCGAAGTCGTCAGCGAGCGCGTTCATCATCTGGCGCTTCTTCTCTTCCGCGTGCGCTTCCGCCTGTTGCTGTTCAGCGCGCAGACGTTCGTTCTCACGCAATTCCTGAAGGAAGTGCTCCGTTGTGCCCCACAGCTCGCCGATCTCGTCGGAGGAGCGGTTCTGCTCGATTGTGACGTCGAGATCGCCAGCTGCCATGCGCTTCAGCGTGCTGCTGACGCGGGTGAGCGGACGGCTGATCTGGCGGGTGCCGATCCACACGGCGATCGCAGCGCCTGCTGCGAGCCCGATCAGCATGGTGGCCACGATCAGAAGCGTCATGCGCTCACCGAGGGTGGCCATCTCAGCGAGGATCGGCTTGAGCTCGTGTTGAAGATCGGCTCTCACCTCGTCGACGTCGGTTTGCAGAGCCTTGCGGTTCGCGCGGTTTTCTTCGTTGTTGCCTTGTGCATTGGCTGCATCCGGCGAGACTTCGAGGCCGAGACGGGCGGTTTCTGTGCGGTAGTCGCGGAATTCGGCGATTCCGGCGAGAACCTCGTCGAATGCTTTGGCTCTCTCCGGGGTCCTGACGTAACTCCGCGCTTCGGCGGCAGCGGCGTCGAGTTCGTCGAGGCTCTGCATGAGGCCCGCGGCGAATGCTTTTGTCTTTTCCGGTGTCTTACTCACATAGATGCCGCGTGAATCCATCACGACTTTGGAGATAAGCCCGTTAACCCGTTCCATGCGGATCGTCATTTCCGCATTGCGCGCGTAGCGTTCGGCCAAATTTTCGCTACGCTTCAAAGCATAAAGACCCATTCCCCCGACGAAGATGCTTGCAACGCCTAGGACGCCCAGCATCATATATATTTTATGACTTATTTTCATTTTCCGAACTCCTGCAAGGGTCGCGCCGGCCCCTACGGGCCGACGCAAGTCAAAAAGGCGAGCATTGCAATGCTCTGTTATTAGGCAGCCCGTACGCGGCCGATGAAGGCATCGACCTGGCTGCGTAAGTTCTCGGCCTGGCTGTCAAGGTCACCGGCAGCCTGCACGATCTCACTCGAGACGCGTCCGGTCTCGTTGGCCGCCCGTGATACCGAGACGATGCTCGTCGACACTTCCTGGGTGCCTTCGGCAGCCTGCTGAACGTTCTGGGCGATCTCGCCGGTGGCCGAGCCCTGCTCTTCCACCGAGGAGGCGATCGTCGAAGAGATCTCGTCGATCTGCTTGATCGTCCCGGTGATGGATTCGATGGCCTTGACGACCTCGTTGGTGGCTTCCTGTACGGCCGTGATCTGCTGCGAGATCTCGCCCGTGGCCTTGGAAGTCTGCTCGGCGAGCGTCTTCACTTCCATGGCTACGACCGCGAAGCCCCTGCCGGCTTCACCGGCGCGGGCTGCCTCGATCGTCGCGTTCAAAGCCAGGAGATTTGTCTGCGCCGCAATGTCGGTGATGAGGTTGACGACCTGGCCGATGCGCTGGGCACTGGCGGCAAGACCGCGAACCACTTCGCCGGTGTTGGAGGCCTGGCCGTTTGCCTGACCGGCGATCGTGGCCGACATCGCTACCTGCTGACCAATCTCGCGGACCGAGGCGGCAAGTTCTTCAGCGGCCGAGGCAACCGTCTGCACATTCACGGTCGCCTGTTCGGCCGCGGCTGCGACCACCGTCGACTGATGGTTCGTCTCATCAGCAGATGCGCCCATCGTCGAAGCCGATTGTTTCAGTTGCATTGCCGCGGAGACGACCGAGCGGACGACGCTTGAGACTTCGTGCTCGAAATCGTCGGCGAGCGCATTCATCATCCGGCGCTTGTCCGCCTCGGCACGCTCTTCGGCTTGCTGCTGCTGCTCGCGCAGCGTCTCCGTCTCCTTGAGCGCGACGACAAAATGCTCCGTCGCTTCCCAGATTTCGCCGATCTCGTCACCGGAGCGCTTCTGCTCGATAGAGACGTTGAGATCGCCGTTGCCCATACGCTTCAGTGTGCCGGTGAGGCGGACGAGGGGACGGCTGATCTGACGGGTGCCAATCCACATGGCGATGCCGACGCCGATGAACAGGCCAACCGCGATGACGGAGCAGATCAGGATCAGCATGCTCTCGTTGAGAGACAGCATGTGGGCACGGAGCGGATCGAGGCGTGCAGCGACATTCTCGACACCCGCTGCCAGGCTCGCTTGCAAGCCTTTGCGCCCGCCGCGAACTTCATCGCTGGTGCCGTAGGCGCGCGCCGCATCCGGACTGATTTCGACACCGCGACGCACCAACTCCGTCCGTTCCGCGCGGTAATTGGCGAGGTTCTTACCGAGCTCCTCGACCACGGGCATGTCTTCGACAGGCGTAAGGTTCTCCAGCTGGCCAAAGGCGGCGTCGATTTCATCGAGCGCGGCCATGACCTCCTTGCCGTATTTGGCGGCATCGGCCGAGCCTTCGGCGAGGTAGACCCCGCTCGATGACTTGCTCGCCTGGATGACCTGGGTGCCGATCTGCTGCATCAGGAGTGCCCGTGAGGATGTTCTGTCGAACTCCTCGGCGGTGCTGTGCATTGCATTGATCGCATAAATGGCGATGGCGCCGACACCTATGGTTACGATGCCGAGTATGGCCACGATGGCGTTGATCTTGCCGGTAATTCTCATGGGTCTCATTCCGTTTCCGGCCCTGAGGCCGACGTCAGTTGGGGGGGAGGGGGCCCTTTGAGGGCGGCTTGCGATCAGGCTGCTCGCACCCGTTCGATGAAGATATCGACTTGCTGGCGTAGGCCTGCGGCACGGCTGTCGAGGTCGTTCGCGGCGCGCACGATCTCGCTTGAAACACGTCCGGTATCGTCTGAGGCCGCCGTGACGGCCATGATGTTGGAGGAAACTTCCTGAGTCCCTTGAGCAGCTTGCTGGACGTTCTGAGCGATTTCGCCTGTTGCGGAACCTTGTTCTTCCACTGAGGAAGCGATCGTCGATGCGATCTCGTCGATTTGCTGGATGGTCGTGCTGATCGACCCGATCGCCTCGACAACCTCGTTGGTGGCTTCCTGCACGGCCGTGATCTGCTGCGAGATCTCGCCCGTTGCTTTGGAAGTCTGCTCGGCGAGCGTCTTCACTTCCATGGCGACGACGGCAAATCCCTTGCCCGCTTCGCCAGCTCGCGCTGCTTCGATAGTGGCATTCAAGGCGAGCAAGTTCGTCTGTGCCGCAATGTCGGTGATGAGGTTGACGACCTGCCCGATGCGCTGGGCGCTGGAGGCGAGACCGCGGACGATCTCCGTGGTGTTGACTGCCTGGCCGTTCGCCTGCCCGGCGATGCTTGCGGACAATTCGACTTGCTGGCCGATCTCGCGGATGGAGGCCGCCAGCTCTTCGGCCGCGGAGGCGACCGTCTGGACGTTGTGCGTCGCCTCCTCGGCCGCAGAGGCGACAACGGTCGCCTGGTGGTTCGTCTTCTCGGCCGATGAGCTCATCGTCGAAGCCGATTGCTTGAGCTGGGTGACGGCGGAAACGACGGATCTCACTACGCCTGAGACCTCCAGCTCGAACTCGTCCGCCAGAGCGTGCATGGCCTTGCGCTTGTCTTCTTCCGCCCTTGCGGCAAGCTCTGCCTGTTCGCCGCGAAGGCGTTCGGTTTCGCGAAGCTCGGCGAGGAAGCGTTCGGTCGTCGCCCAGATCTCGCCGATCTCGTCGTTGGAGCGCCCGGTCTCAATCTCGACGTCGAGTTCGCCAGCCGCCATACGCTTCAGAGCATTCGTTACGCGGATGAGCGGGCGGCTAATCTTGCGGGTACCGATGAAGATTGCGATCGCGACACCGATGAGAAGTCCGGCGGCCGCCGCGGCGATGATGGTGGTCATCATCCGGCTATCGGCGGTTGCTATTTCGTGTTTGATTTCTTCCACCTGCGCTCGTCGCGCATCGATGAAGCCGTCAATGTCGGCCTGCAGGGCAAGCCGGTTGGCCGTATTTACCTCGTTGTTTCCGACGGTTTTGGCCGTCATCGGCGAGATGCGGGTTGCGAGCTGCACGAGGCTTACGCGGAAGTCTTTGAAAACCTCGAACTCTTCCTTGAGACTGTCGAGCTGCTCGAGGCTCTGCGGGTCGAGGAGCAGCGGGCGTGTTTCCGCGAGGAGGACGTCGAGTTCGGCGAGACTTTGGTTGATTGCTTGGCCGAAGGCTTCGACGGCCGCGTCGTCGTCGGCGGAGTAAATTCCACGCGAATCCATGACGACTGCGGTGATCAGCCGGTTCATCTTCTGGCCATTGATCGCGGCTTCGGCGAGCCGTTCCAGGTCGACCGTCCGCTCCGCGCTTTGTTTCAGCGCGAAAGTCGCCATGGCGGCCACGAGGACGGTGGCAAGGCCGAGTACCGCCACGATCGTGTAGATCTTTCCGCTGATTTTCATTTCGCGTCCTCTTTAACCTCCAGTGTTAATTCTATGAGGTTTTAGGATTGACCCATGCTCCGTCGATCGACGTAGTTTATTTCTTCCACAAGGATATCTTGTATGAATCCGGGCCCTAGTCGTTTGTTGGTGTTTTCTTTGATGTTGTTGATCAAACGATCGAGATTGTATTTTGCCAGGCGACCGAATTCGACTTTGCCGTTGTTGTAGAACTCGCGAAATGCTTCGTCAGTGACGAAAGGGGCCGGATCCATAGAGAGCTTGCTCATCGCGCCGGCATCGGCGGTGAATACGAGGCGGGCGAGGATGTAACCTTGCAAAACGCCGTCCTGAATGACGGGCACGGTCATCGGTTCGAGCTTGCGGTGCTCCAGTCCGACAAGGGCCGGACCCTCATCGGGAGCAGGCTTCACATCCGCCTTCCATTGCGCGGCAAAGAAGCTTGCAAGCAGCGCGACGACGCATGCCCACATGCCGATACCGAGGGTCTTGACCATCAGACGCGGGCTCCAAGCGGAGCCGAATAGGTGCCATCGGACTCTGCGTCCGACATCGCCTGGGCGATCAATCCGGCCACCGTCTGCACGGCGCTGATATGGGTCTTGAGCAGTGCCTGATTGCGCTCGAGCTTTTCGCGCAGGCGGATAATGCCGATCCGGGCGTCGGTGCTGATGTTCTCGGTTGGAACCGTGCGTGCCATGCGCGACAGCTCCAGAAGTGCGCGGCTCTTGCGGTGGTTGAATTCTTGAAGATCGATCGTCTGATTGTGGCTGAGCGCCTCGCTCTCCTGGTCGACAAGCTCCTCAAGACGTCCGATGCAGGTCGTCAGGGCGCGGCTTGCGGCCGGATTGGCCGAACGTGACATCGCATTCATGGCTGGCTCCTCTCTAGATCAGGCCATTCGCGTTTTCGGGTAGGGCAGGGGTGGTCTCGGCGGTGCGCACGGTCTCGGCGATGCCGATGCCGCCGGCCGCGGCCATCTGCGTGGCGATTTGCTGGGCGAGCATCGAACGCCACATCTCGCCGGCCTGGCCGCCGCCGAACATCGCATCCGAGCTCGCCGGGAGCATCGTCTGCACGAAGGTCGACAAGAACATCGCCTCGAAGCCGGTCATTGGGTCGTTGCCCACCTTGGAAGACGACAGGCTGGAATGGGCGAGTGAGGTGCTCGTCTTCAATCGCGACAGGGCCTGCGCGGAATCGAAGGGCATCTGGATGACCGGCGAAATCGGCTGCTCCGCCGTCTTCGTTTCCCCCGGCCCCGTTGCGCCAGGTTTCGTGACCTGGTCGAAGACGTCTTCAAAGGCGTCGTTGGCCGCGGTGTATGCGGCCGGGGTAGTGCCGGATGAAGGAGAAAGGCGTGTCAGCCGCGCCGCGGCCTCTTGATAGCGGGTCGGGCTTGCGGCGCGGGCAACGTCCAGAACGATGTCGGATGGCGGGCTGATCGACATAAGTCACCTGCGACAGATTAAGTCTTCGCAGGCTTATTGCGGTTTTTCCTTACGCGGGGCTTGCATCCGTCGGACGTGCGAACGCCTCTAAAAGGAGCTGAAAACTGCGGCGTTCTTCGGCTTTGCGGGTCTCGCGTTCAAGCTTGCCGGAGAGCCGTTCGGTGGTCTTCAGGCGGCGCGCCTGAGCGAGCACCTGAGCGGTCTGCTCGGCCTGCCGACGGGCCAGCTGATCGGCCTCGCTGCTGAGGCGTGACAGACGTTTGACCTTGGCGTCCACGAACAGGCCGTGGAAGGTGTCATCGTCGTTCAAGGCTTCGATCAGCGCACGGCGCTCCTGATCGAGGGCGCTGCCTTGCCGCGAAATATCGGCAAGCTCCCATTCTGCCACTTCGTGCATTTTCTTTTGCACTTGCAGAATGCGCTCGATCTTCTTGCTGCGGTCTTTCATTGGATTAGCCTCCCACCAGCCAGATGCCGAAGGCATCGATGAAATTCGCCAGGAACTCGTGCGCAACCGTCATCAGGAGGATGAGGCCGCCCGCCGTTACGAACGGCATGGAAATGAAATACACCGGGATCTGCGGGCTCAGCTTGTTGGTGATGCCGATCGCGAGATTGATGACGATTGAGTAGACGAGAAATGGGCTGCCGATCCGCAAGACGAGAAAGAACACCGCCGAAAGCTGATCGGTCAGATTGATGAGCGCGCCTTGCGCGTCGAAGCCCTGCGCCGCCGGTAAGGTGTGGTAGGAATCGATCAGCCCCGACAACAGCAGCCAGTGCTGATCGGTGATGAACATGATGGTGATTGCCGTCAGCGAGAAGAGCGACGCGACGGTCGGCAGCTGGGAATCTTCCTCGACCGCAATGCCGGGCATGGCCGAGAGGCCGATCGACTGACTGACCGCCACGGCAATCGTTTGCAAGCCCAGGAAAAAGACGCGGCCGACGAGCCCGATCAAGACGCCGATCAGAAGCTCCGAAACGATCGCCTGCAGCATCGCGGAAGGTGTGCCGTCGCCCACCAGCGGGCGGGTGTAGCCGATCAGCATCGGCGACAAGGTGAGCGTGATCGCCACGGCAATGAAGAGTCGGAACTGCACCGGTATGCGCGAACTCGAAAAGCCCGGCATCAGCATCAGGCAGCCGCCAATCCGGCAAAAGATGAGGAAGACGGCGAGCACCGTCTCCGAGGCGAGCTCGCTCACGAGATCGATCCGAGCGACTTAATCTCAATGCCACGGGCGATCTCCAGATGTGAGAGGACCGCAAGCGAAGGAAACATGCGTTCGATGATCATGCGCACGTAGATCCGTGCTTCCGGCGCGGTCACCAGAACGATGCTTTCGTTTTCCGCAAGGCGTGCACGCAACACCTCAGATGCCTCGGCGGCGAATTCCTCCACCAGGCGCGGATCGATGTCGAACTCGATGACCTCGCCCTTGGCATCGCGCTTTAGGCTCTGATGGAATGCGAGATCCCAGCGGTTGCCTAGTCTGAGAACGTTGAGCACACCGCCCTGGGCAAGGTCGCCGCAGATCTGCTGCGCCATGCGCATGCGTACATGCTCGGCGATCTGTTCGGAGCGGCGGGCATGCGGGACGATCTCCGCCAGTGCTTCCAGAATGAGATGCAGGTTGCGGATGGACACGCGTTCCGTGAGCAGGAGCTTCAAAACTGCCTGAAGCCCCGAATAGGTGATGTGGCTCGGGCAGATGTCGTCGACCAGGCGCTTGTATTCCGGCTCCAGCCGGTCGAGCAGCATACGCACATCCTTGTAGGACAGGAGCTGCGCCAGGTTGTTGCGAATGACCTCGCTCACATGGGTGAGCACCACGGAGAGATTGTCGATCGGCGTATAGCCTTCGCGGCGGACTTCTGTGGCGAAGGCGTCGGAGATCCACATCGCCTGCATGCCGAAGGCGGGTTCGCGGACGACATCGCCGGGGACGTCGGGTCTCGCATTGTCGCCGGTGACGACGAGCAACTCGCCGATGCGCATTTCGCAGGTCGCAAAGACCGTGCCGTGGATACGGATCTCATAGCTCTTGGAGGGGACGTTGAGGCTTTCCGTCAATTTTATCTCGGGCACCACGAAGCCGTATTGCTGCGCGAACTTGCGCCGCATGCGGCTGACGCGATGAGCGATCTCGGGCATGTTGGAGAGGATTTGCGTCGCGAGTTGCTTGCCGATGCACAGCTCGATCTCGCAAGTGCGCAGCGATTCCTTGACGGAATTGCGCGCTTCCACCTCTGCAGCTTCCTTCTTCTTTTTTTCCTTCGTCTCCGCTTCCTGACGTTTTGCCTCCTGCTGCCGGGGAATGGTGTAAGCGACGAAAGCAAGAAACCCGCCGAGCGCCCCGAAAGGCAGGAGCGGCAGACCGGGCATCAAGGCGAAGACGAACATGAGCGCAGCCGCGACGCCGAGTGCTTTCGGATAGGCGCCGAGCTGGCCGAAGACGGCCTTTTCTGCCGAACCGCGCGTGCCGCCCTTGGAAACGAGCAGGCCTGCTGCGAGGGAGACGACGAGAGCCGGAATCTGCGCCACCAGACCGTCGCCCACCGACAGCCGCGTGAAGACGTCAGCGGCCTCGTCGAGAGGCATGCCGTAGCGAGTGGTAGCGATGATGATGCCGCCGAAAATGTTGACGGCGATGGTGATGAGGCTGGCGATCGCCTCGCCGCGAACAAACTTCGACGCGCCGTCCATGGAGCCGAAGAAGGAGCTTTCCTCCTCCAATTCGCGCCGACGCAGCTGGGCTTCCTTGTCGTCGATGAGGCCGGCATTGAGATCGGCGTCGATCGCCATCTGCTTGCCGGGAATGGCGTCGAGCGTGAAACGTGCTCCGACTTCGGCGATACGCGTTGCGCCCTTGGTGATGACGAGGAAGTTCACCGTCACGAGAATGAGGAAGACGACGATGCCGATGACAAAGTCGCCGCCCATGACGAACATGGAAAAGCCGTTGATGATGTTGCCCGCCGCCGTCACACCTTCATTGCCATGGGCGAGGATGAGGCGGGTCGTCGCCACACCGAGCGCCAGGCGCAGCACGGTCGCGATCAAGAGCACGGTCGGGAAGGAGGAGAATTCGAGCGGCTTCTGAATCCACAGCGCCACCATCAGGATCAGCACCGAGAAGGCGATCGACAAGGCAAGACCGAAATCGATCAGAAAAGTGGGGATCGGCAGGAACAGGATGACCAGCATGCCGATGATCAGGGTGGCGAAGCCGATATCTCGTTTCGACTTCTTTTCGAGCCCGTCGCCCGCAGTAAGCAGCATCTCCGACATGATCAATTCTTCCCCGGATATGGTCCGTCGTGAGAAGGCGCGCTAAAAGCCGGTGGCAATGCGCCCGTAAACCTCGTTTGTGAAGGCGAAGATCTGAGCGCCGATGAAAGGCGCGCTGATCGCTGTCATGAGCAGGATCACAATGATCTTCGGAATGAAGGTCAGGGTGACTTCCTGGATCTGAGTGAGCGCCTGGAACAGTGCGATGCCAATGCCAACGAGCATGGCTGCGCCGACGGCTGGCCCCGCGGCGATGATGATCGTCCAGATCGCCTGGCGGACGACCTCAAAAGCGTCGGCTTCGTTCATCTCAGGCGACTGTCACGCCGGCGCCGATCAGCATCTCCGTGCCATCATCGAGGTTGGCGACGAGGCCGTTGGAGGTGATGCGCACGGAAGCGACGGTGCCCGTGGCGCTGCCGTCGGGCGAGGTCACGGTGCGTCCGATGAGTTCGTTGGCCTGGCCGATGGCCGAAGAGGTCAAGATCTCGTCGAGCTTGTTGTTGGTCTGGATCGTTTGCTCGACCTGCGAAAAGCTTGCGAGCTGGGCCATGTACTGGGTGGTTTCCATGGGCGAGGTCGGGTCCTGGTTTTTCAACTGCGTGACCAGGAGCTTCAGGAAGGTGTCGTAGTCGACCGTCGAGCCGGACTTGTTGGTATTGCTGTTTGCGGCCGCAGTCGTGCCTGCGCCGACGCCAGAGGTGGAATTCATGTCAGATCTCCAGATGTTCGCCGGGCCCCGCTCAGAAAAGCGGGACTGCTCTCGCTCGTGCGGGCCGCCTCAGGCGGCGCGGGCCGACTGCTCGGAGCTCTCCAGGATGCGGCTCTCCGCTTCGAAGAGGTTGCGCAGAGTGCGCAGCGCCTCGAAGCTACGACCGCCATTGACGAGCCCTGCAACCCCCTCCAGATCCTCCAAGATCGCATCGTTCTTGAAGGTCGTCTTCAAACGCATATGCATGTCGTCGAAGAGGCGACGGGCCGCTGCGGCTCCGTCAGGGTCGATCAGCATCGTCTGGATCACGAAATAGAGTTGCCGAAGCGGCGTCGTCGTCTCGTGAGCCTGGAGGATGTGGTTGTCGAGCAGGAAGGTCGCGTCGTTGAGGAGTGTGAACGTGACCTTGCGGTCAACGCGGATCACAGCTCCATTCAAGAACAGTCTCTGCCCGGGCCGGAGCGAGATCCGCATGGTCATTTGAGACCGTCCCGGATCGTCTGGTTGACCTCGATGAGCGCGGCGAAGTTGCGCGATGGATCGACGAGGACGTTTTCTGCCTCGCGGATGATCCAAAGTCCCACCGAGATGAGATCACGGCGAAGCTCCTGACCGAGCCCGTTTTGCGGGCTGGCGAGATCGCGGATCATGAAGTTCCAGAGCTTGTTCACATAGCCAAGCGCCTCGGCGGCTTCTGGGCTGCCCGAGCCACGGATCTCGGCCACGTGCAGGAGCTCCAGGGCGTGATCGAGAGCCATCTGCTCGCGAGCACGCGATTCCCCGCCGGAATCATCGAGGATCTCCGCGTAAGAGAATTTGTACATTTGAACCTCCACCCACGCCTGAATCAGGCGTACTTCAAAATGCTCAAGTTCATGATCTTCGTTGTCAGTGCGTAGGACATCTCGATCTGTGTCGTGAGCGTATCGAAGCGAACTTTCGCTTCGGCCGGATCGACATTCTCCAGTGACTGAATGCCCTTGGAGATGAGATCTTTTTCGGCTGTCATCCTCTCAGTCGCCGCTGTCACACGCTGCTGTGTGAAGCCAATTGCGCTTTGCATGTCGGTGAGCTGAGGCAGAGCACCGCCGATCAGCTCACGGGCCTTATCGACGACCACCTGGATGGTTTCCGGTCCAAGTTCTGTCGTTCCGAGTTCGGCTACCATCGTATAGGCCATGGCGAGGTTGCGCAGAGCTTGCGTGTTGCCGTTCACGGAGGTGGTCAGCTCTTCGTGTGGAGAGATCCGGCTCGTGATGTTGGTGTCGGAGGCGTTCGACCAAGTCGTCCCCCATGACGGGTCGTCGAAAAGTGCCGCGAAGTCGCCGTCCAGGAAGGTCTGCATGTCGCTCGCAGTGATGTTGGCGACCGCCGGATCGCTCTGCGAGAAGCCGAAGAAGGTAGCGAAAGCGCCATCGACTGCGGCCTTCGGACCGCCGGCATCATAATCGTTGAAAGGTGCCGCGCCGGTGTTGATCCCGGAAAAGAGATACTGGCCGTCAGCGGCCGTGTTGCCGAGGGAAATGAGCCCGGAGAGCGCGGCTTTCGCCGAGGCCTGGAACTCTTCGGAAGCAACATAGGGATCTGACACGGAGACGAAGACTGCGAGGGTCTTGTTCGCCGTGTCCGCGATCCCATCCATCGTGATCTGCGTACGTTGCAGCTGAGAAGAGAGAAGGCCATTGGTGGCGATGAAGGATTCCGCCTGCGTAAAATCGTGGCGGAACGACAAGGTTCGAGCCGTCGAATAGCCAAGGGTGAGCCCGACATCGGCGTGCCGGCTCGTAGCCATCTCGACGCCGGCCTTTGCAAGCTCTGACTGCATGCGCGGAACGCTCGAGCGCAGGTTGTTGGCGAGAGCGTACGTGGAGACGAAGGTCGTTTTCATGGCGTCAGCGCGCGTTCATGAGCAGGGTGTCGAAAAGCTCGTTGATCACCGACAGAACCTTGGCGGATGCCGCGTAGCTTTGTTCCAGCTGCAGCTGCAGTGCATATTCGTCGTCGAGATTGACCCCCGTCGCGTTGGAAAGCGCGTCGGAGCTGTGAGCAACGAGCGTGTTCTGGTATTCCACCTCGGCGGTCGCCGCCTGGCGCCTGCCCTCCAGCCAGCCGGAGGAGGACGTGGTGAAATCGATCAGGCTCTGGCTGTCCTCGAGCTGCGTTGCAGGATCGAAGCTGCGTGCCGTGCCCATACCGGTCACGAGCGCATCGAGCCGGTCCGAGAAGGCGGCCGCGCCGGTCGAATTGTAGGCGTAGGCCGCCCCGTTGACGCCACCGTCGCGCAACCGCGACAGCGTTCCGCCCTGCAAGGGATCAATGGCCGAGTTGACGGTAATCGAAGCAGCGAGGCCGGATACTGCCGTACCGCTTGCCGGAACTCCGGGACCGCCAGGATAGGTGAAAAGCCCGGCCTGATCGGGGGCGCCGCCGCCCGTTTGATCGGATTCCGCAAACACCTCGATGAGGCCACGGGCGACTTCGTCGAGCTGGTTTTGATAGGTGAGGGCGACGTCGTCGCGCAGTGTCGTCAGACCGACGAGAGCGCCGCCGTGAAGCGGCATGGTGGCGTTCGGACCAGTCACCGGGACGCCGTCGACGAAGACCGCATTGCCGGGCGAGCCAGCCGTCAGGGCAGGCGAGGCGGCAAAGGTGACGCTCCGGGCCGTCGTTTCGAACAAGGTGGCGCCGCTATCGGTATAGAGCACCATATCGTTGTTGGCGCGCGTGACCACCGAGACACCCATCTGCTCGGAGATCTGGGCGAGCACGGCATCGCGTTTGTCGAGGGGATCGGTGACGTCGGCTCCCGCGAAGGAGCCCTGGACGACGAGATTGTTCAGGGTCTCGAACTTGTCGAGAAGGCTGTTGAGGTTGCTGACCGCATTGGCGATATCGGCATCGGCGTCCTGACGGACTTCTGCGATCGTCTCCGCCGCTGATTGGAGCTTCGTTGTCAGCGCGTTGGCGCGGGTGACGACATTCTGCGAGAGAATAGAATCGTCCGGCCGATTGGAATATTCCTGCAGCGTGATTTGCAGCTGGCTGAGCTGTGCTGCCGGCGAATACTCCGATTCTGGATCGCCGATCGTTGCCGACAGCCGGTTGAGACCGGCGACGAGAGCATCTTCGCTCGCGGCGCGCGATGTCGCGCCGAGCATGGTCGTATAGAGCGCGCGGTCTGTTGCGCGGCTCGTGGTGACGACGCGCACGGCGCCATCGGGCGTCGTCACGGACGGCGCCAGCTTGCGTGAATAGGTCGGATCGCCCGCCCCGGAGACATTCTTGGCAGAGACAGAGATCTGTGCCGCGGTTGCCTGCAAGGAGGAACGCGCCGTCGTCAGCGCGGCCTGAAGGCTCATGGCTAAACTGCCCTTTCAGTGGGAGAGGACGCGATTAACGCTTGAGGTTCATCAGGACGTCCAGAAGCTCTGAGCCTGTCTGGAAGACCTTGGAATTGGCTGAATAATCCCGCTGAGCGACGATCATGTCGGTGAGCTCGGAGGCCATGTCGACATTCGATTGCTCAAGAGCCCCGGACACGATCGCGCCGCGTGATCCTTCCGTCGGGAAGCCGACCTCGACCGCACCCGATTCCAGCGTCACCGAAAAGACGTTGCCGGACAGGGCTTCGAGCTTGTCGGGGCTCGGCACGTCGGCGAGCGGCAGGCGGAAGGCTGGGGTCATCGCGCCATTGGTGTAATTGGCGTAGACTGTCCCATCCTCGGAGATCGTCACATCCTTGATCGTCGCCGGCGCGTTGCCGTTCACGACCGCCGTCATCGGCGTGTATTCGGCGGCAAGATGCGTCGTGCCGGTGAGATCGAGCGTGATCGCTTCACCGCCCGGCACTGTCAGTGCGATTTCGGCAGGTGTGCTCGTCAGGGCTCCAGCGTCATCGAAGGTCACTGTCTGGGTCGACAACGCGGCTGATGCGTAAGGAAAGCCACCGTCGGTGGCGCCGGCGTGATCGTAGACCGTGTATTCCCATTCCGCCGGGCTGTCGCTCGTCTTCGACATGTAGATGTCGAGCGTCACTTCGTTGCCGACCTTGTCGAAGACGGTAATGGACGACTTGGCGGTATAGGCTGAATCCGCCGCGTTGGCGGACGGCAGGTTGCCTGTCACGACCTCTGCGCTCTCGGGCAGGTTGACCTTAAAGACGCCGCTGGTGGTCGGATTGGCGGTCATGTTCATGCCGCCGAAATTGACGGGCTGAAGTCCCGTGAGGCCGTTCAGGACAACACCCGGATCGCCGCCGCTGATGTCGTAGCCCATCAGTGTGAAGCCGGCCGTGTTGACGAGATTGCCGGTGTTGCCGTCGAGGGTGAAGGCGCCTGCCCGGGTCAGATACGGATTGCCGTTCGGGTCGTTGACCACGAAGAAGCCGTTGCCCTGGACGGCGAGGTCGGTGTTCGACGTCGTGTAGGTCAGCGGTCCGCGATCGCTGATGGCATGACGGATATCCGTCTTCACCGCACCTGGATTGTAACTGCCTTTGCCGCTGTTCAGGAGCAGCGATGAGAACTGGGTGTCAGCGCGCTTGTAACCGATTGTACCGCTGTTGGCGATGTTGTCGGAGACCGTGCCAAGCAGGTTCGATTGGGCATTCATGCCCGAAACGCCGGTGCGGAGCATCCCATAGAGGCTCATCAGCTTAATCCTTTTCCTCAACCCTTGTGTGGCCTGTTTGGCCCGGTGAGCTTGCGTGAAGCTGTCGGCGGCGGCTACTGACGCAACAAGACAGCGAGGTCTGCAAAGGCGTCCTGGGCAAGCGGGCTCGAGGGGTCCTGGCGCAGCGCATCATAGACGCGTGGCACGAGCTGAACGGCCCGGTCGAGCTCAGCGTCGGCACCCTGGTGGTAGCCGCCCATGAGCCTCAAATCGCGTGTGTCTTCGAAACGAGAGATCAAGGTGCGAAGCTTGCGCACCAACTCGCGCTGGTCAGACGTCCAAACGATCTGCGCCAGTCGCGAAATCGATCCGAGCACGTTGATGGCCGGGTAGCGGCCTTGATCGGCAATGGAGCGATCGAGAACGATATGACCGTCCAGCGTGCCGCGGATGGCATCGGCAACGGGATCGTTATGGTCGTCACCGTCGATCAGGACGGCGAAGATGCCGGTGATCGATCCGGCTCCTTCCTCGCCGGGGCCTGCGCGCTCCAAAAGTTTTGGCAGATCGGAAAACACGCTCGGCGCATAACCGCGCGCCACTGCCGGTTCGCCGGCGGCGAGAGCGATATCACGTGCCGCATGCGCGTAACGCGTGACGGAATCGACGATGAGCAGAACGGAATCGCCCTGATCACGAAAATATTCGGCGATTGCCATGGCCGAGAGCGGGGCGAGACGGCGCATCATAGGACCTTCGTCGCCAGTCGCCACGACCGTTACGGCGCGGGCACGATTGCCGTTGAGCGCACCTTCGATGAATTCCCGGACTTCGCGGCCGCGCTCACCAACCAACGCCACGACGACGGTGTCGAAGCCCTGCGAATGGGCGATCATCGATAGAAGAGTGGACTTGCCGACGCCGGAGCCGGCGAAAATGCCGATGCGTTGTCCCTCGCAGATCGGCGTGAAAATATCGATCGCCCGCACGCCCGTCGTCAGAGGCCGGTGCAAGCGCGCGCGGGTCATTGCAGGCGGGGGCTCGGCGTCGACGTTCATCATGCGCTCGCCGTGGGCAAGGGGACCGAGACCGTCCACCGGCTCGCCCATGGCATTGATGACGCGGCCTTTCCATTCGTCGCGGGGAGCAAGCCCGATCGCGCCGATACGATGCGCCTCGGTGCCGATGCCGAAAGGCATTCGCGTCTCGAACGGTTTGACGATCACGTCACGCCCGTCGATGCGCACGACTTCGCCAAGCGCGCTCAGCTTGTCCCACGAGAAACGCACTCGCTCGCCGAGCCGCACGAAGGGCGAAAGGCCGGCGACGCGGCAATAAGTGGGGGCTACCTCCGTCACAAGGCCGCCCACACGCACTGGGGGGATTTCAACGGCCGCACTGTCGATCGCGGATTTGAGACGCGCGAGAGCGGTCATTCAGCCATCCCCCATGATGCCGGATCTTCTGCTTTCCTGATGGATCAGGACGGGCCGAGCGAGCGGATCGCTTCTTGCTGCGTAGATTCGCTCTTTTCCACGGCCGAAGCCGCACTGTCGAAGGCGCGTTGCAGCATGATCAGCTTGCTGATCTCAGAGATCGGATTAACGTTGGCGCCTTCGACATAGCCCTGACGCAGGCCATTGACGGTCATATCCTCAACCGGCTGGGCTGCTTCGCTCGGGACTACCCCAGAGTTTTCATAGCGGCTCAGCTTGGCTGTTTCGGGGATCGAGAACAGTCCGATCGCGCCAACCTGGTTGCCACCCTGGGAAATGGTGCCATCCGCCGCGATGGAGACCTCGCCCCCGCGCGGATCGAGAAGGATCCCTGCTTCGCCCGGATCGAGAACGGGATAGCCGGCGGTGCTCAGGAGCTCGCCGGTTGCGGTCATCTGCAGACGACCGTCGCGGGTGTAGACCGTGCCGTCTGGTGTGGAAAGCGCGAGCCAGCTTTCTCCCTGCACGGCAACGTCGAGTGGGTTGCCCGTGTAGGAAACGGCGCCGGGGCTGCGTGAAATGTAGGTGTCGCCGGGCGACGAGAAGGCGACCTTCTCGGGACCGGTCCGCGTCATCACGGCATCGAACTTCACCTCTTCGGCACGAAAGCCCGCTGTGTTCATATTGGCGACGTTGTTGGCGATCGTCGTCAAGCGTCGGTCGAGTGCCACCTGCGCGGAAAGTGCGACGTAAGTACTTGTCGGCATGTCTCAAGTTCCGCCGTGCTTCAGCTGGTTCAAAGTTAGGAGGAGATCGGCGCTGACTGATGTCGAGCGACTGTTGGAGAAGAGATTGAGGATCGGATCCGCTGCCACGTTCTCCGTTGCGTCCCACATGATCGTGAAGCGCTGGACAAGCTTGGCGAGTTTTTCGGGGTCCTTCAGATCCTCAATGTTCAGACGCTGTTCGACGGCCTTGGCCTGCTTTTCGATGTCGGCATTCGCCATTTCGGCTGGAAAGCCGAAGGTCGTTCTGACGACAGCCCACAACGCATCATCCGCGAGGAGGCCGTAGGCGGACTTCACCTCGGGAGCGGCGCGCTGGAAATACAATGCGAGCCGGACGCCCTCATTATCGTCGCCGGCTCTCTCTTCGAGTGTCTGACGAGTATAGAGATCGACGACGCCCTGCTGCGCCTCTTTTGCGGCTGTGGTCGTCTCGCCGTTCTCAGCGAAATTGAAAACGGTCGCGAATTCCACGAAACGATCGTCCGACATCCGATTGGCAAAGCTCTTCGGGTCGCTCACGCCCTCTTCCAAAACTTTGCGGATCAAGCCCTTCGCGTAGGCCATATCCTCAAGGCCGAAGGCCTTCATCGCGTAGTTGTAGACGCGGCGATCTTCAAAGAATTCGTCGATCGATGTGATCTTGCCGATATTGGCGAGGTAATAATTGGTTTCCCGTGTCACCGTCCGGTCGCTGGAGACGCGGTTCAGGGACTTGTCCATGTCGGCGGCGATGCGCTGATAGCTGATAGATGTCGAGATCACTGCGGCCTCACAATTGAGATGAGGCTCTAGGTCGGCAAGCTTGTGTGAAGCTGGCTATATCTTGCCGTTATCGGCCTCTTGGCGATGCGCCCGATGCTCCAGCTTCGCGCAAGCCAAATCGAACAGTGAGGGCTCCTAACGAAATCACTTCATGGAGCAAGCTCTTGGCTATCCTACTCGGCTTGGTGATCGGCATCGGTTCGATGCTCGGCGGCTTCATGGCAATGGGCGGCCATGTGGGCGTCATCTGGCAGCCTTTCGAATACGTGATCATCGTCGGCATCGCTCTTGGCACTTTCATCATCGCCAATCCGATGGCGATCATCAAAGATGCCGGGGCCGGTATCTTCGAGGCGATGAAGGGCACGGCTCCGAAGCGGAGCGATTATCTCAGCATTCTGAGCCTGCTGTTCGCGTTGATGCGAGATCTCAGAACGCGGCCTCGCAACGAGGTCGAAGCACATATCGACGATCCGGCGAATTCGGTGCTTTTTCAGCACTTTCCGTCGATCCTGAAGGACAAGGAACTCACGGCTTATATCTGTGACTATGTCCGTCTGATCATCATCGGTAACGCGCGTTCGCACGAGATCGAGGGGCTGATGGAGCAGGAGATCTCGACGATCAAAAAGCACAAGCTGAAGTCCGCCGGTGCATTGGGGACAGTCGCTGAAGCGCTCCCGGCGATCGGCATTTGCGCCGCAGTGCTGGGGATCGTGAAGGCGATGGGCGCCATTGATCAGTCGCCGGAAATCCTTGGTCACTACATCGCCTCGGCGCTGATCGGCACGTTCGTCGGTATCTTCCTGTCCTACGCAGTGCTTTCGCCCGTCGCGGGCAAGATCAAGATTTTGCGCGAGAAGCAGTGCCAGCCTTTTGTCATCGTCAAGCAGACGCTCATTGCCTTCATGAACGGTGCGCTGCCTCAGGTTGCGCTCGAGCATGGCCGTAAGACGATTTCTTCCAAAGAGCGCCCGACCATCGACGAGGTGGAAAACGAGGCGATTTCCAACACTCCGAGCTCCTCGGCAGCTCCCATGCAGCAGGCGGCCTAATCCATGTCCGAAGCACAAAAAGGCACTGATATCCGTGACATGCTGCTCGATGCAGCGGGTCTGTCGGTTGATAAGCTGCCGATGCTGCAGATCATCTTCGACCGCATGGCGACCTTCTGTGCCGACAGCCTGCGCACGCTGGCCGCATCTCAGGCCTACTACTCTCTGAGCCATGTGGAGAGCGGTCGTATCGGTGACATCCTGGAGATGTATGAGGCGAATGCCGTCGCCGGCATTTTCCATGCTCCGACCTGGGACAACCACATCATCGTCGGTTTCGACCGTGATTTCATCTTCTCGATGGTGGAAGTGCTCTTCGGTGCAGACGGTTCGGAACCGCCTTTCGATGACGAGAGGAACTTCTCGACCATCGAAAATCGCATCGCGCAGATGCTGTTCGAGCAGGCGGGCAAAGCGCTGCAGGCTTCTTTCGCGCTTGTCTCGGACACCCCGTTCAAATTTGAACGTCAAGAGACCCGCATGGACTTCGCCGTCATCGGGCGGCGCAACAACATGGCGGTCGCGGCGAAGTTTCTGCTGCAGGCGCTCGGACGCGGCGGCGAGATGTTCGTGATCATCCCACAATCGGCGCTGACTCCGATGCGGCAGGTTTTGTCGCGCGTGATTTCCGGCGAGTCGAATGCCGGTGATCCCAATTGGTCGCGCCAAATTCGTACCGAGGTGAAGAAGGCGAGTGTGCCTCTCCGTGCCGTGCTCGAAGAGCGCAGCATCATGCTCGACGAAGTCGCTCACTTCAAAGTGGGCCAGGTGTTGGAACTGCAGGCCACGCCCGCGAGCCGTGTCAAGCTCGAGGCCAATGAGCAACCGCTCTTCTGGTGTCAGCTGGGTCAGACGGAAGGCTCGTACAAGCTCCGTGTGGAAGAGGTCTTCGATCCCGAAAAGGAGTTCATCAATGACCTTCTTACTAGCTGATCTGGCGGTTCTGTCCGCCTTTGCTGGGGCGAGCGCAGCTGCGATCGCTTTGCAGGTTTGCGAGCGACGTGAAGAAGCCGTCGCGAGGATTGACGCATCGCGCCGCAGGGAACTGGCGCGCCGGCGCTGAAGGGGGCTGGTCCATCGCAGGAGAGCGTTAGGGCCCGCAGGATTGAATCGAGAGGAGCGTTTTCATGTCTGGAGATCCTTTGAAGGATATGCAGGAAAAGTTGAACGAAACTTCCACGCACGAGGATGACTTTACTGCGGATATAAAGGTTGGCCAGGGCGAGACTTTCGGTACCGGTCGCAATCTTGAATCCGTGATGCGGATTCCGGTGCTGATGCAGGTCGTACTCGGCTCCGCCCGTATGCCCGTTGCCAATCTCATGAAGCTTGGTCGAGGAGCCATCGTGCCGCTGGACCACCGAGTCGGCGAACCGGTCGAAGTAGTGGTCAACGGTCGCGTCATTGCGCGCGGCGAAGTGGTGGTCGTCGAAGACGACAATTCTCGCTTTGGTGTGTCGCTGACCGAGATTGTTGGTCCGGCTGGCGCTGAGCTGACAAACTAAGCAGGGCGAGATGGCAGCCACCGCAAACAAGCCGCCTGCGATGCGGCCCCTCCAGGGGCCGGACCGGGTTGCCGCGCTGCTCATGGCGATGGGCAAGCCTGCAGCTGCCCGCGTGATGAAGCATTTTGATCCTGACGAGATCAAAGTCATTACGCGCTCCGTTGCGACGCTCAAATCGGTTCCGCCGCAGCAGATCGAACAGCTGATCGAGGAGTTCGCCTCAAATTTCCTGAACGGCGCGCAACTTGTGGGCACGACGGGAGAGGTTGAAAAGCTCCTGGAGGGCGTTCTGCCTCCCGATCAGATCGGCGAGATCATGGCCGACGTTATGGGCAATGCCAGCCGTTCCATTTGGGACCGGATGTCCAACGTCTCAGAGAACCTGATCGCTGCCTACATCATGAAGGAGCATCCGCAAACGGCGGCCCTTATCCTCTCGAAGGTGAAGCCAACTTGCGCGGCGAAGGTCATGGGCCATTTGCCGCCTGATCGCCGAAATGAGGTCATGCGGCGTATGCTCGGCTTCAAACCTATGGTGGACGAGACGATGCGCATCATTGAGCGCGTTGTGCACGAAGACTTCATGACCAATCTCTCTCGGAATCAGGGTGCGGATCCGCACGCCAAGATGGCCGATATCGTCAACAAGATGGAGCGCGATCACATGGAAGACGTGCTCAATAGTCTGTCGGAATCTCGTCCGAAATCGGCGGAAATTTTGAAGAGCCTTTTGTTCACCTTCGACGATATCTCGAAGCTCACGCCGAAGGCCCGGACCACCCTCTTCGATCGCGCGCCGACCGACAAGGTGGTGATGTCGCTCAAAGGCACCGATGCTGAATTCCGCGAGATCATTCTATCCTCTCTGTCCTCGCGCGTGCGGCGCATGGTCGAGCAGGAACTCAGTAGCAGCGAGCCGGCGCCACATCGCGAGGTGACCGACGCTCGCCGTGTCATCACCGACATGGCGCTCGATATGGCAGGAAAGGGTGAAATCGACCTCAATTCGGACAACGAGGAAGACGCCTACGTCATGTAGGCGCACTCGCTATGTCGGAGAAGCCGGACAAGGACAGCCAAACCGAGGAGCCGACAGAGAAGAAAATCTCGGACGCGGTGGAGAAAGGCAATACGCCGCATTCGCGTGAAGCGGCGATCTTTACCTCTATCCTCGCGATCCTCATCATCATGACGCTGCTCATCCAGGGCGCAGCCCGCGATCTCAGCGCCATCCTGATTCATTTCATCGACAATCCGGGAGGCTTTTCCCTGTCGAACGGGACCGAAGCGACGCTGTTCCTTTGGCGCGTCGCCTGGGACTGCGGGCGGCTCCTCCTGCCGGCCATCTTTGTTTTGGCGCTCTTCGGCATCGCCGCGTCGCTCTTTCAGAATGTGCCGAGCCTGGTTCTGGAGCGCATCCGGCCGCAATGGTCGCGCATCTCCCCTGCTGCCGGATGGAAGAAGATTTTCGGTAAGCAGGGCGCTGTCGAGTTTCTGAAAGCGCTTTTCAAAGTCACAGCTGTAGGCATCACGTGCCTGCTCGTTATCAACGCGGATCAGAACGCCCTCATGAGCGCCATGTACAGCGACCCGACCCTGGTTCCGCAGTTGATCCTGTCGATCTCCGTGCGCCTTGTTTCCACCATCTGTGTGGCCACTATTGTGCTTGTCGGCGCAGATATCGTTTGGTCTCGCGTGCGCTGGCGCAACGATCTCAGGATGACACGTCAGGAGCTCAAGGAGGAATTCAAACAGGCGGAAGGAGATCCGATCGTGAAGGGGCGTCTGCGTGCCATCGCGCGCGAACGCGCCAAGCGCAGGATGATGGCGGAAGTGCCACGCGCCACGCTCATCATTGCCAATCCGACTCATTTCGCCATTGCTATTCGCTACGAGCGTGCCGAGGGCGGGGCGCCTTTGGTCCTCGCAAAGGGAGCCGATTTGGTGGCGCTAAAGATTCGCGAAATCGCAACTGAGCACGATGTCCCCATCATCGAGGACAAGCCATTGGCCCGCGCAATGTACGATGCTGTGGAAGTCAACCAGTTCATTCCGGCAGAGTTTTACGTCGCCGTCGCTAAACTCCTCCATTATATCTATTCGCGTGAGAGTAATGCACATCACCACTCAGCGTAGAGTGATCGAACGGTGCCCGGAGAACGAGCAGGACTTCCTTGCCTGTGAGAAAGTCCTCGCGGAAGCGCTGAAGCCGTTCATGGCGGAATTCTACCTCATCAACGCCGGCGTGATGGCCTATTACATCTACGCAGAGCGTGAGGCGAATATTCGCGATATCGTCGATTCCTCGGCTGAAATGCTGCGGCGGCCGGAGCTTTTGCGCTATGCAAGGCAGGCGGCTGTGCAGTTCGACTGGCACAATGCTTTCGCTATCGCCCTGCGAATGGAGTTCGTCCACGACAAGGTCACGGCCTTGTTCGATCTCGTATTCAATACAGATTATGTTGGCCTCGATATCCTCTCCATTGTTTTCCACGGAGAAGGTGAGGAGGATTTCTATGAGCGTTTCCGGCAGGCTGTCGCCGATCTGACCCGAACCGACGCCTGACGAGAGGCGGGTGCCCACCGCCATTCCCTTTCGCTTCCCACGCCAGCTTCGGGCAAGGCTCGATGTCTAGCTAGGGTCGCGTAGAGCGAAAGGGAGGTTCCTCTTGCAGCCCGTTCATTTGTTTGATCTCGCTGCCCGTCAGGCGCAATGGGCGTCCGTCCGGCAGTCGCTGATCGCTGGCAATATTGCCAATGCCAATACGCCGGGATACGTCGCCAGGGATATCGAGCCTTTCTCCAAGATCTTGGATTCCACGCATCTTGATATGACGCGTACCGCGTCGGGGCACATCGATACTTCCGGAACGTCTCTCGGGACAGGCAAGATCAAGTCCGAAGATAGCTGGGATGTCAGCTTCTCGGGCAATTCCGTGAGCGTTGATCAGGAACTGGTCAAGGCCGGCGCGACCGATCGCGCCTTCCAGCTCAATGCCAGCCTCGTGAAGGCTTTCCATCGCATGTTCCTGATGAGCGTGAGGTCGAGCTGATGATCGATCCGCTTGCCAGCGCCTCCCAGATCGCGGCCTCGGGGCTCAGAGCCCAGTCGACGCGCCTCAGGATCGTCGCGGAAAACCTCGCCAATGCGCAGTCGACGGGTACGACACCCGGCGCAGATCCTTACGTACGCAAGACCGTTTCTTTCGAGAGCGTGCTCGATCGCACCATCGACGCCGCCAGCGTCAAGGTGAAAGCGCTCGGTGTCGACAACGCTCCGTTTCGACTGGAGCATGATCCGAGCCATCCGGCGGCCGATGAAAACGGCAACGTGAAGATGCCGAACGTCAACCCGATCATCGAGATGGCGGACCTTCGCGAGACGACGCGCTCCTACGAAGCGAACCTGCAGGTGATGAAGCAGGTGCGCAACATGTTCTCCACCACGATCGATCTCTTGAGGAATAGCTGATGGTTTCTCCGGTTCAGTCGCTGTCCTTTATGGTCGACAGCACGGCGTCTTTGAGCGCCACGCGCTCCACAGCCGCGACGTCTCAAGTCGCCGGTGCAGCGGGGGAAGCCGATTTCGGCGCCGTCCTCGCCAATATTTCGGGTGAGGCGCTCAATACTTTGAAGGCCGGCGAAGCTGCGGCGATCACCGGCATCAACGGCGCGATGCCTGTCCAGGACGTGGTCCAGGCCGTGATGGCGGCCGAGCAGACCCTGCAGGCATCTCTGGCGATCCGCGACAAGGTCGTGGCGGCTTACCAGGAAATCAGCCGGATGCAGATCTAAGGAGATTGAGATGAGAGCGCTCGCAATCGCAGCGACCGGCATGGCGGCTCAGCAGATGAATGTCGAGGTCATCGCCAATAACGTCGCGAACATCAACACCACCTCGTTCAAGCGCGCCCGCGCCGAATTTTCCGATCTTCTGTACCAGACGGAACGGACGGCGGGTGTGCCCAATGCGGGCGGCGGCAACCCTGTTCCGGAAGGCGCCCGTATCGGGCTCGGCACGCGCACGATCGGCGTGCGCAACCTTCATATCCAAGGACCGCTCGGCCAGACCGGCAATCCGCTTGATCTTGCAATTAACGGCGGCGGCTGGTTCCAGATTACCAACCCAGCAGGCGAGACACTCTACACGCGCGCCGGCTCCTTCAACAAAGGTCCAAACGGCGAGCTCGTGACGATCGACGGTTACACCGTCGAGCCGGCGATGACCTTTCCCGCTGATACAGTCGACATCACCGTGAACGAGTCTGGCGAAGTCTATGCGACCGTCGCAGGACAGGCCGATCCGCAGCTTCTTGGTCAGCTGACCCTTGTGAATTTTGCCAATGACGCGGGTCTTGAGCCTCTCGGCAGCAATCTCTACCGCGAGACGACTGCTTCAGGTCAGCCGACCACGGGCGTTGCGACCGATCCGGGATTCGGCAAGATCAATCAGGGATATCTTGAAGGCTCCAACGTCGATCCGGTGAAAGAGATCACCGAGCTGATCGCTGCCCAACGTGCCTATGAGATGAACTCCAAGGTGATCCAGGCAGCCGACGACATGTCGGGCACGGTCTCCAAGGGCATTCGCTGAGCAAGCCGATGATGGGGAGGAACTTCATCGGCCTTCGGCGTAAGGCAACGAACGCACTCGTGCGCGTCGTTCCCGTCCGACGCATTCTCGCCGCCTGCGCATTTGTGTTCGCGGCGAGTGTACCGGCTGCCGCTCAGCAGCAGGCTCAATCCTACGATCTCCTGCCTGTTCCCTCCGTTACCGTTTATCCGGGCGATGTGATCGATCGGGACATGCTGAAGGAGATGAACTTTCTTCCGAATACGCGTTCGCGCTATCCGGTGGTCGACAATATCGACGCCCTCGTCGGCAAAGTGGCGCGCCGGACTCTCGTGCCGGAGCGACTCATCCCGTCGAACGCGGTGGAGGAGCCGGAAATCATTGCACGTGGCTCGCTCACTCGGGCCGTCTACCAGTCCGGCGGACTGTCGATGACGGCAGGCGTCCTTGCTCTTGAAGCAGGTTCGCTTGGAGATGTCATCCGGGTTCGCAATGTCGATTCCGGTCAGGTGATTGCAGGCGTCGTACAGGCGGACGGAAGCGTGAAGGTGGGACAATGAAACGGCTTGCCGCCCTTCTTTGCGCTGTCGCGCTCGTTGCCGCCGACACGGTTTGGGCCGCAGATCTCGTTGGCGCAGATCTCGTTGGCGCAGATCTCGTTGGCAATGTACCTATCGGCGATCCCAATCAGATTGCTGGTATCGATCCGTCCTCCGGGGCGCGCATCAAGGACATCACCACGGTTCAAGGTGTGCGCGAGAACCAGCTGATCGGGTATGGCCTGGTCATCGGCCTGCAGGGCACGGGCGATTCCATGCGCAATTCGCCCTTTACCGGCCAGGCCCTGGAATCGATGCTCGACCGCCTCGGCATCAATGTGAGTGGCGCTGCCCTTCGTGCACGCAACGTCGCGGGCGTGACGGTGACTGCCAATCTCCCGCCCTTCGTCGGGCGCGGTAGCGAGATTGATGTGAATGTCGCTTCTATCGGCGATGCGACCTCCCTTAAGGGCGGCACGCTTTTGATGACGCCGCTCTCTGCCGGCGATGGCGAGATTTACGCCGTTGCGCAGGGACCGGTTGCCGTCTCCGGCCTCAGTGTGGGTGGGGAGGCAGAAACAGTGACCCAAGGTGTTCCGACTGTCGGACGTATTCCGAACGGGGCGATTGTGGAGCGTGAGGTTGCCGGCTCGATGGAAGACCTGGGCGAGCTCGTCCTGGTGCTTAACAATCCGGATTTCAAAACGGCCGCGATTATGGCGGATGCGGTCAATGCCTATACGAGCCGCCAATTCGGGCGCCCGCTCGCCGTTGAACGGGATCTGAGAAGCGTCGCCGTTCGAAAGCCCGCCGGCGTCACCTCGGCTCGCTTCATGGCTGCGATTGGCCAGTTAAGGGTCGCACCGGATACCCCTGCACGTGTCGTCGTCGATCAGCGCACAGGTACGGTCGTCATCGGCTCCAATGTGCAGATCTCGCAGGTCGCTTTGACCCATGGCAATCTCACGGTGCGGGTCACTGAGATGCCGCAGGTGTCTCAGCCGGAGCCCTTTAGCGACGGACAGACTGTTGTCACGCCGTTGACCCAGGTCGACGCGACTGAGGAAGACGGTCATCTCGCCATCATTGGCGGGACCGACCTGAAAACCCTCGTGCACGGGCTTAACCAGATCGGACTGAAACCGAGCGACATCATCGCGATCCTTCAGGCGATCAAGACTTCCGGCGCGCTTCAGGGCGAACTCGTCGTTCAATAGCACAGCCCGCCTGGCTTTGAGCCGGACCCGGCCCCTGAGAATAATCTGGAGAAAGGCAGCCGAAGATGAGCACGCCTGTCCGAGAAATTCGTCTATCGCTCGCCTGTCTGCTCGCAACGAGCGCCTTCATTTTGGCGCCCGCTCTTGCCGAGGCGCAGACGTCGAGTGCAGCACAGCAGGCGCAGGATATCGCCAATGTCCTGCCCATCCCGTTGGATGCGGAACCGCCTTCGACCGGAGCGGTCGCAGGCGAAGACGATGCTGCCTCCGTTTTACAGAATGAGCCTGAACCTATTCCCGCGCAGAGCGCGGCTGCCGTGCAGTCTGAGAATGCGCGGCAATACTGCAGTAACATCACCGACGAGGCCACGGATGCGCGTTATGCGCGCCAAGTCGCCGCGCTGAAGAAGCTCGAAGAAGACGTCAATGGACGCATTGAAGCTCTCGAAACGAAGCGAGCGGAGTATGAGGAGTGGCTAAAACGTCGCGAGGACTTCCTGCGCAAGGCTGAGGAAAGCGTCGTGGCGATATTCACGCAAATGCGCCCGGATGCGGCCTCTCAACAGATGGCCGTCATGGCACCGGCCGCTGCGGCCGCAATACTGGTCAAGCTCAAGCCGCGCATTGCAAGCGCGATCTTGAACGAGATGGAGCCAATCAAGGCGGCGCAGCTCACGACCACAATGGCAGGGCTCGCAAGGGCGAGCGATGAGGCGAAAAACCCAGGATGAAAAAGATCTGCACAATCGCGGTGATGCTCGTCATGGGCGGCTGCGCAGCACGTGACAATATCATCACAGGTCCCGAGCTGAGCCCGGTGGGTGAAGGGATCGTTGTTAACCGCCAACCTCTGCCCGTCAGCTTTGTCGAGCCGGAGCCGAAAACATTCCAGTCGCTTTGGAGTGGAAACAAGCAAGTCCTCTTCACCGATCGTAAGGCACGGCAGGTGGGCGATGTCATCACGGTCAATATCCAGATCAACGACAAGGCTCAATTCGACAACCAAAGTGACCGGTCGCGGGATTCAAAGTCCGATCTTAGCTTCGGCGGGTTCTTAGGATTCGGCGGCTTTAACGTCGAAAAGGAATCGGGTGAGGGCTCCGGTGGCCTCAATATTGCGTCGAAAACTTCGACCAAAGGCGAGGGCTCGATCGATCGTTCGGAAAAGCTGCGCTTGTCAATTGCGGCGCTTGTCACCGAGGAATTGCCGAACGGCAATCTGATGATCAGCGGATCACAGGAGGTGAAGGTCAATAACGAGGTCCGCGTGCTCAACATCGCAGGCATTGTCAGACTTTCCGACATCTCCACGGACAATTCTGTCTCCTATGACAAGATCGCTGAGGCGCGCATCTCGTATGGCGGCCGCGGCCGTATTTCCGACGTACAGCAGCCGGCCTGGGGCCAGCGGATTTACGACAAGGTGGTGCCCTTCTGATGAGCGACGTATCTGCGGCTTCAGTTGACGAAGAGGCGAAGCCCAAGAAAAAGGGCTCCTTCTTGATAGGCCTTCTTGGTGTGCTGGCCGTGACGGTGATTGCCGGCGGGGCTGGTGCGGGTATCGGGATCTATCTGGCTGGCGCTATCGAGGCGACGGTCACCGAAAAACTCAAGGAGAAACCGAAAGAGGAGCCACAGCTGCTCTATTCGGGCGACATGGTCTTGCAGCCGGTCGGGCCTGTCGTGGTCAATGTGGCCGATCCGGCGGATGTTTGGGTTCGCCTCGAAACGGCGATCGTGTTTCCGAACGGCGCCCTTGAAAACCCCGAAGTCACGGCTGGCGAGATCCGCGAGGACATCATGGCCTTCGTACGGACCATGCCCCTGTCGCAGTTCCAGGGTCCGAGCGCCTTGCAGCACCTGCGCGATGATCTCAACGACCGCGCCGCTGTAAGGACCAACGGCAAGGTGAGCGAGCTGATCATCGAGACGATGGTTGTTCAATAAACACCAATGGCGGTCCCCCCGCCTCGTGAGACAGTTTTGATGAAGCGCTTGTTCTTCGCCCTTCTGCTGGTGCCCTTCCTTGCCGTTGCGGCCCATGCACAAGTGCCCGATCTGGGAAGTCTCATTCCCTCTGGTGATGCGGCGGCGACCGGCCGCATCGTGCAGCTCGTTGCCATTTTGACAGTTCTGTCGATCGCGCCGGGCCTTCTCATCATGGTTACGAGCTTCACGCGTTTCATCATCGCTCTCTCGTTTTTGCGCTCCGGCCTCGGCCTGCAGGGCACTCCCGGCAATCTCGTCTTGATTAGCTTGTCCCTCTTCATGACCTTTTATGTGATGGGGCCGACCCTTGATCGTGCCTGGACCGAAGGGCTTAAGCCGCTCACAGACAACGAAATCACCGAACAAGAAGCGTTCGAACGGATCACTGATCCGTTTCACGACTTTATGCTGACGCAGGTCCGGCCGAAGGATCTCCAACTTTTCGCCGATCTTGCCGCCAGCAAGCCGGGTGCCGAAGAAACGACGGAGCTTGTTTTGCCGGATACGGGAGCCAATGCGACGCAAGCGGAATCCGTGCCGTTGCGTGTTCTCATTCCAGCTTTCATGATCTCAGAACTGCGGCGCGGTTTTGAGATCGGTTTCTTGATTGTTCTACCATTCCTGGTGATCGATATGATCGTCGCCACTCTCGTCATGTCCATGGGCATGATGATGATGCCGCCAGCGGTTATCGCTCTGCCCTTTAAGATCCTGTTTTTTGTTTTGATCGACGGCTGGAATCTTTTGGTCGGCGGCTTGGTGCGTTCATTCTTCTGACGTTCCGAGCGTTGGCGTCGTCTCAAATCCGTCGGAAAATTAACCGCAACTTCGATCAAGCCGCTCTGACGCTTCCGTGAACGTCAGAGGAAGTTTGACGCAAGCCCGGTGCAAGCTGACTGAAGCCTTGTGTGCTCACGTAACGTCACTAGGGGGCACACTCAATGAAAAGAGGACTTCGTCTGAAGCTGGGGCACAAGATCTATGCGGTCCTTGCTGTCGGCTTTATAGGTTTTTCTGCTATCTCTGGGTTTCAGCTGCTTGAGCTGGGCCACGCGCTCGAAGATCAGAAAGGCCGCGAGCTTTCGCACCTGACGGAACTCGCGCTCGACATTGCCAAGGAAGAAGAAGCATCAGTCGCTAGAGGTTCTCGTTCGCTTCAAGAGGCGCAGGCGGATGCGGCTCGCCGTATCGGAGCGCTACGTTATGGCGACAATGAGTATTTCTGGATCAAGGACCGCAATGCCCGCATGGTCATGCATCCGATCAAGCCGGAGCTCAATGGCACGGATCTGACCTCCATCACGGACCCCTCCGGTAAGCATCTCTTTGTCGAGATGCTCGATCTGGTCGCTAAAGAGGGCAGAGGTTTCGTCCGTTATGAATGGCCGAAACCTGGCTCAGTCGAGCCGCAACCGAAGCTCTCGTATGTCGATGAATTTGCACCCTGGGGCTGGGTGATCGGCACTGGCGTTTACATTGATGATTTGCGCGCGCAGACATGGGCAACGGCAAAAACCGTCCTCATGATTGGCGGTCTGGTGCTCCTCGTCGTGGCGGTAATTTGCGGTTTCGTTGCAAGGCGTATCTCGCAGGCAATGCATGCGACCACGGCGGCCATGAACGAGCTTGCAGGCGGCAATTTCGAGATCGTGTTGCCTGGGCTCGATCGCGGCGATGAAGTGGGCGAGATTGCTCGAGCCGTTGAAGTGTTCAAACAAAAAGCCATCGAAAAGGCACGGCTCGAAGCCGAAGAACGTGAAAACAAGGCGCGCCAGGCAGAGGCAGAGAGGCGCCATGAAATGCAGCGTCTGGCGGACATGTTCGAAAATGCCGTTGGCGAAGTCACCGAGGGCGTGTCGTCCGCGGCGACGGAACTTGAAGCGGCCGCCGGCTCTATGACGGAAACTGCGGAACGCACCGAGAGCCTCTCCAGCACTGTCGCGAGCATTTCCGGTCAGACCTCGTCCAACGTGCAGTCTGTCGCCTCGGCGTCGGAGGAACTCGGAGCTTCGGTAGGAGAGATCAGCCGTCGAGTTCAGGAGAGTGCGAAGATTGCCGGTGAAGCGGTGGAACAGGCAGGCAGCGCCAATCGACGGGTCATCGATCTCGCCGACGCCGCCCGTCGCGTGGGTGCGGTCGTGAACCTGATCACGGCGATTGCCGAGCAGACCAACCTGCTTGCCCTCAATGCCACCATAGAGGCAGCCCGCGCCGGTGATGCTGGAAAGGGCTTCGCGGTTGTCGCCATGGAAGTAAAAACCCTCGCTGCCCAGACGGCGAAGGCGACAGAAGAAATCGTTGGTCAGATCACCTCGATGCAGAAGGCGACAGGCGAGGCGGAGACTTCGATCCGTTCCATTACCGAGACTATCGCGCGCATGTCTGAGATTTCCGCGGCGGTCGCCGATGCTGCCGAGCAGCAATATGTAGCGACCCGCGAGATCGCCGAGAACATCCAGGAAGCGGCGCATGGCACGGCGCAGGTCGCAACCAATATCCTCGATGTGCAGGAGGGTGCGGGCGCGACTGGTGCTGCCTCCTCACAGGTTCTGGCTTCGGCGCGCTCTCTGTCTCAGGAAAGCCACCGCCTCAAGCAGGAAGTGCAGAGCTTCCTGGCCACGGTGCGTGCCGCGTGAGGTCGCGACAATCCTTTTTGACCCTTTGCGGCGGGGGCTTCCCCGCCGTTTTGTTTTGAGAATCGGCTGCGACCAGAGACTTTTTCGCGCAGCCGTTCGAAAAACCGGCGCGCCTGCAAGCCTCGCGCAAGCTTGCGCTGCTACACCTTCATGCATGGCAGGTTGGTTGCTCGACACGGGCAGCAGATACGGAAGCCGAGTGCTCCGTCCCACCAAAGGCATGATGCCGCCCTGCCATGCCGGTGAAAGCCCGGCATGTCCCCATCAATATCTCTGACACTTAGTCTGAAGGGACATCAATTATGTCTAGCCTTATCACCAATACCTCCGCAATGGTCGCCCTGCAGACCCTGCGTTCGATCAACTCCAACCTGGACGAGACGAACAACCGGGTTTCCACCGGCCTGCGGGTGAACACCGCTTCCGACAACGCCGCCTACTGGTCCATCGCCACGACCATGCGTTCCGACAATCAGGCCATGTCGGCCGTGAAGGACGCTCTTGGCATGGGCTCGGCCACCGTCGATGCGGCGTATACCGGCCTCTCCAAGGCTGAAGAAGTCCTGACCAAAATCAAGGCGAGCCTTGGTGCTGCGACGGGCGAAGGTGTCGACCGGGCGAAGGTTCAGGAGCAGATTTCGGCTTACCAGGACCAGCTGAAGACGATTGCGGAATCCGCTTCGTTCTCCGGCCAGAACTGGCTGAGCACGGGCTCCAGCACGGCCTTCAACAAGGAGATCGTGTCGTCTCTGTCGCGTGATGCCAACAACAAGCTTGCGATTGGCACCATCGACGTCGATATCACGGACACCCGTCTCTATGGCGATGGTACCTCTCAGTTCGGTATCCTCGACAAGACGATCGACCTGAATACCTACACCTCCAATTCGTTGGTTGCGGCGACGGTCGAGACGACTGCAGTGGACTTTGCTGCGGCGGACGACAAGATCAGCTTCAGCGTGTCGCAGAACGGCGCTCCGGCCAAGACGGTCGAGATCACTCAGCAGACTCTGGCGGATGCCGGCCTGTCTGACACCTCGATCCGTTCGAATGCCGATCTTGCGGCGGTCTACACTCAGGCCCTGAAGGATGCCGGTATTGAGGGCATCAACGTGGTTCTGGACGGCTCCGACCAGGTTGAGTTCTCGTCCACCGACAACTTCAGCATCTCTGGTGCTACGACTGCCGGCACGACCGGTATCACTGTCGCTTCACTCGGCCTGTCGGCCACCGACGTAACGACTTCGGCGGCTTCGGCCGGTGCTGCCTCCGTTGCCACGATCGACATCTCGTCGGCCTCCGGCACCGAAGTGCAGAACTTCATGAAGGTCGTCGATGAGGCGCTTGGTCAGGTGACCTCGGCTGCGTCTTCTCTCGGTACGGTTCAGACCCGCATCGACATGCAGACGGAGTTCGTGAAGACGCTGATGAGCACGATTGACACGGGCGTTGGCGCCCTGGTCGACGCGGATATGGAAGAGGAATCCACGAAGCTGAAGGCTCTCCAGACCCAGCAGCAGCTGGCTGTGCAGTCGCTCAGCATCGCCAACTCCTCGAGCCAGAACATCCTGTCGCTCTTCCGTTAAGCGAGGTGAAGATAGCGAGGTAAGAACCTTCCAAGGTTTCGCCTCACGCTCCTCCCCCGTGAAGGCGGACCAAGAGAGCCACGCTCCGAAAGGAGCGTGGCTTTTTTCGTATGCAACGCTGAGGCAAGCTTATCACGTCAAATCCCCATGAGACGCAATGCAAGACTGTATGGCGTGGGGAGACTTGATGAACGCGCGCGAGCAGATGGATAAGCTGTGGGCCAATCTCGCTGGGCTCGGCGGCCGGCGGCTTGCAGCCCTGGGAATTGTGGGCGCGACCGTGCTTCTGGCGATCGGTCTCGGTGCCTTCTACCTGAGCAAGCCGGAGCGGGAGATCCTTTACAGCGGTCTCAGTCGCGAAGATGTCGGGCAGATCGGCTCCGTGCTGAAAGATAGTGGCATCGGTTTCGACGTTGCACCAGACGGTACGTCCGTGCTCGTCGGTCACGCCGACACGGCCCGTGCTCGGATGCTTCTCGCCGAAAAGGGCCTGCCCCAGAGCACTCATTCCGGCTACGAGCTTTTCAACGAGCTCGGCTCCTTCGGCCTCACATCGTTTATGCAGGATGTCACGCGTGTGCGGGCCCTCGAAGGCGAGCTTGCGCGCACCATCCAGACCATGGATGGGATCAAGGCGGCGCGCGTCCACATCGTCCTTCCCGATCGCGCGTCGTTCAGGCGCGACCAGCAGAAGGCATCCGCTTCAGTCGTTATCCGTACGCGCCTTCCCGACGATACGACGGCTGCCAACGCCATTCGCCACCTCGTTGCCGCGTCGCTGCCAGGCATGGATACGAATGCCGTCACCGTCCTCAATACCGACGGGGTTGTGCTCGTCTCTGGCGATGATCCTTCCGCCTCAGGCGGTGGTCTGATGGATGATCTCAAGCGGCGAGTAGATCGCGAACTGGAAGAAAAGATCCGACGCACGCTGACGCCCTATCTCGGTTACGACAATTTTCAGATCAGCGTTTCCACTCGTCTCAACACTGACCGCAAGCAGGTGAGCGAAGTCATCTTCGATCCGGAATCCCGGGTGGAGCGCTCCGTGCGTGTCGTGAAGGAAGCTGGCACCAGTCAAAATAGCACGACCGATTCCGCTGCGACCGTGCAGCAGAACATCCCGGTCGCGCAGATGGCCGCTGGCGGCGGAAATAGCTCCAACGAGGAAAATGAGCGGCGCGAAGAGCTCACGAACTTCGAGATCTCCTCGAAGAAGGTTGAGACCGTTCATGACGGCTATGAGGTGGAGAACATGTCCATTGCCGTCCTCGTCAATCAGGCGCGGTTGCAGGCAGATGAGGGGCAGCCGGACGTGATGCCGATCGAAACTCGGCTCATGGAAATCGAGCAGCTCGTCCAGTCGGCCACAGGCTTCGATGAAGAGCGTGGCGATCAGCTCAAGGTGTCTTCCGTCGTGTTTGCCGATGGTGGCAAAGACCTTGAGCCCGTGGCAGGGCCTTCGATTGGTGAAGTTCTGATGCGTCAGAGCGGCACGCTGATCAATGCCGGGACTATCTTGATTATGGCCATATTGCTGATTTGGTTCGGGCTTCGTCCAACGCTGAAGACGGTCCTCGGTCGCGGTCAGGCCATGGAGGCCGGTGCACTCGCTCTTGAAGGCGACGCGGCTGCTGGGATGCTTCCTGGCCCGGATGAAACGGATATGGCCGATGGTCACGTCGCAGGTCTTGCACCTCCGGAACAGGTTAATCTGATTGAAGATCTGACCAGCAAGAAGAACCGCACGCCGCAGAAACGTCTCGAGCAGATTATCGACTTTGACGAAGAGCAGGCGGCGACGATCCTGCGGCAGTGGATGCGCGTGGAAGGAGCATGATGATGCACGCTCTTGTCCGCCTTCTGCCCGACTTCGATGAGCCCGAGGCAGGCCGCAGCTTGCGCAGGGTTCTTCCGGAGTTTCCTGCAGAAAAGCCGCGTGTTGAGCCGACCCTGGCGAGCATTTTCGCTGCGAAGCCTCCTAAAGAGGATCCTGAAAAGGCCTTGGCGGCAGCGAGAGAAGCCGGGTTTGCGGAAGGGCTTGTCGCAGGTCGCCGCGAAAAGGAGATTGCCGTGACGGAGGCACGGTCCGACTTCGCTGCAGAGCTCGAAGAAAAGCGCGCGAATTGGGTGGCCGAGGAAGCAGAAAAGATCGCAGAGCGTATCGGTCTCGCTTTTGGCGAACTCAATGCAAGCCTCAGCGAAGCTGTTGCCGCGATTTTGGTGCCTCTGATCGGTTCCGCAATTGCCCAAAAGGCCGTCGCCGACCTGTCCGCCATGATCCTCGACATGAAGAGCCGGGAGGACGAGCCGGTCTTCGAAGTGGTGGGTCCGCAGGATCTTCTTGATGCGGTGAAGGATCGCCTCGGCGAGATGGGGAACGGGATCGATTTCAGTATGGGGGAGGGGCCGGATGTGCGGGTGACCGCCGGCGCCACCATCATTGAGACACAGTTGCAAGCTTGGCGCGAGCGCGTGTCGCTGGCGATCAGCGAGGCCGGAAATGTCTGACGACGCAAAGGAACATCAAGAACTCATCATCATCAAGCGTTACGAGGACGAAGAGCATGAGGCTCACTCGAGCGCGTGGAAGGTTGCGCACGCTGACTTCATGACCGCGATGATGGCCTTTTTCTTGATCATGTGGTTGATCAACGTGACCGACGAAGAGGTGAAGAAGTCGATCGCGAATTACTTCAATCCCGTCAAGCTTTCGGCCAGCATCACCGATCGGAAGGGGCTCAACAATCCGGAGGAGATTGGGGAAGGCGATAGCGAGAGCAGGCGTACCGGCGATGGCGATGAGCGCGGTACCCCGGGTCCGCTCGAAGGCGGACACGGTCAGGATGAAGAAGCAAAACGTGACGCTGCCGCTCAAGAGGAGGCCCGAGGCGAAAGCGCCGGAGGTGCCGAGGGTAACGCGCCTCCGATCGACCGTCCTGCGGTCGATGCGACGATGACCGCTGAGCAGGCGGCCTTCAGCGATCCATATCTCGTCCTGGCTGAGCTTGCCGATGAGGTGCCGCCGGCCGATCCCGCGACTATGGAAGCGCCTGTTGGCGAGACGGGTATTGTCGGTGTGACGGGCGGCGAAGTCTATCGTGATCCCTTCGATCCGGTCTATTGGCAGATGCAGCCAGCGTCTCAGTCGAAGACGAAAAAGCCGGGCGACGTCAAAAAGATCGCTGAAAGACCGAGCGATCGGCGGCTAGACGCCACTGCGGCGAGCGACAAGGATATAGCAGACGCTTCCTATGATCAGCCTGCGCTCTTTCCTCAGGTCGTGCCGGCTTCCGCTAAGGGCGTGAGCCAGGCCGAGAGGATTGAAGCTGCCCAGATGGAGGCTCAGCTTCAGGCGGAGCTCAAGAAAAAGCTCGGCGAGCTCGATGCGCCGAACATCAGCGTGCAGGCGACGCCTGAGGGAATCCTGATCAGCCTTACCGATGAAATGAACTTCTCCATGTTCGAAATTGGTTCGGCCATTCCGAAGCCTGTCGTCGTGGTCGCGATGGAAAGCGTCTCGGAGCTTCTGGTGGATCGTCCGGGGGATATCATCGTTCGAGGCTATACCGACGGACGCCCCTTCCGTTCGCCGACCTATGACAATTGGCGTCTGTCAACGGCACGTGCCCATATGGCCTATTATATGCTGACCCGGGGGCGTCTTTCGGAGACACGCATCCGTGCGATCGAAGGTTTTGCCGATCGCAACCTCAAAAATCCTGAAGACCCGAATGCGGCAGAAAATCGCCGTATCGAGATCCTTCTCAAGGAGCCGGCGTGATGCGTGTCATGAGGTGCAAGCACGTCGGTGCTGCGCTGCTGCTTCTTCTCTTAGCCGTGCCGACTGCTGTTTTCGCGCAGACGGGCTCGGATCGTTTGCGCCCGGCGCGTGTGCTTGATCTGCCGTCATCCACGGATGGAGGCAACCGGGCGTCGATTTTCTCGCGAGGTCTCAGGCTTTTCGGACGTGAGCAAGAGCCGCCCGCGCCGATGCCGGCACCGAGCTTTGATCCCGGGCTTGAGACTAACGACCAGCCTGCGAAGGCAAGCCGGCTAACCCCTGCGGCAGCACCCCGGCTGCCGCGCGCACGACCGATCGCCGCTGAAGCGAACGAAGGTAATATCGCTCAAAACGCCGTCGCTGGGGCTGATGTTGACGCTGAACCTGTCTTGGAGGCTCGGGGAGAGGCTACGTCTTCTCAGAGCATGGAGGAAGGCGCTGCGGCACGCGTACCGGACGCTCAAGGTGACGCGGCACTCGGTGACGGCCTGCAATCTGAACCCGTGGAAGACGATATTGCCGTCACAGATGCCGCCGAGCAGAACGCCAAGGCTGCCTATGCCGAGCGTGCGGGTGCTGAGCAGCCTGTAACCCAGAGCGAAGAGCCGACCCCTATCGTTCCGGAGGAAACGATGGGCGGTGAAATGCTCTTGGCTCCCAGCTCTGATAGTGACGTGTCGGGTCTGGCCGAAGCCGGGGCGGCCGGGGCTCCCGGTTCTGGTGAGGACGTCGCTCCGGTTTCCGTTTCGGGCTCAGGCGATGATGCGGCGGACCCGTTCTCTCGTAGGCCGGACGATGGAAGTGCCGAAGTTGCGGGCAGGCCCGGAATTGCCGAAGGCGCCCACACTGAAGATGGTCCAGCGTCTGAAAAGCCGGCTGACCAACAGGCATCTGAACAGACATATGAAAACAGCATTGGAGATGAGAATCCCTCTGCTCCTGCTGCTGGAGCGGTCGAAAGCCACAGTGCGAGCGTCTATCCTGAGGAAGATACACCCCACGACGTCTCTCATGAGGTCGGCGATGCCTCGAAAGCCCAGGATGGATCACGGCCGAGCGAGACCGTGCCTGCCATCGAAGCGCCAGGCCATCTAACGACGGATGATCGCGCTCATTTGGACTCGGCCCAGCATGATGCGCCTGGCGAAGCGGCCGACGCCGACACTGGCGATACGGGCACTCATCAGGCGGAGGCTGGCCGGAGCGATCATGGCTCTAAGGATGCGCACGCTCAGGAAGGCATCAAGACGGAGGCTAGCCACAGCGCTGACGGCGTCGACCACGACCAGAGCAGCCAGCACGCCGGCGACAAGGCCGAAGGCGGCGCCGATGAACACGCGGCGAGCGATACGCATGGAGGAAACGAAGCAGGTCATGGTGAAGGTGAAACGGAGCCTGCGTCCGGTGGCGATGATGGTCATGGTGGTGCAGCGGAGACGTTCGAGCCGTTGCCAGTCACCGCACGTCCCGGGCTGGATGCTGCCTCCCTGTTCCGTGACCTGCAGAGTGCGCAGGATCGGATCGCTCAAGGATCTACGGAGGCGCTGGCCGAACAGCGTCAGGTCCTCGATCGTATTGAAGTCGAGTTCCGCAAGGCGCCACCGGAGACCTGGCAGGATTCACGCAATGCAGTGTCGCTCGTTGGCTATGTGCTGAGCGGCGGCAGGCCTGCTGTGCTGCGGGACATTTTGCGCTCGGAACAACTGCCGGCCATCGACGAACAATTGATGCGAGGTGCGCTTGCCTACGCAGAGGGGCGGGCGCAGGCTGCGAAGGAAGCACTGGCGGAGGTGAAGGCCAGGAACTTCACCTCGATGGGAAGTCAGGTCGCCATCGCCCAGGCCGCTCTCGTCGTGGCGGAAGACCCTGTGCGCGCAGCCGCGCTCCTCGACGAGGCGCGTTTGCTCGCCCCGGGCACCCTGGCTGAGGAAGCGGCTTTGCGGCGCGAGATCCTCGTCGTCGCGGAGCTGCAGCAGGTTGAGAAATTCGCTCTCCTGTCGCGCCAGTATCTGCAGCGCTTCCGTCACTCGGTCTATGCGGGCAATTTCCGGCAGCGTTTCGCGACCGCGCTCACGCGCATGAAATTTGTCGATAATCCTGAGGAATTACCGAGGCTTGACGACATTTTGAGCGACATGGAACCGGAGGCGCGTCAGGAGCTCTATCTGATCATCGCCCGCGCTGCCGTCGTGCAGGCAAAGGCGCCGATCGCACGCTTTGCGGCCGACCGGGTTCTCGCCATGAGCGATCTCGGCGAGACCGCCAAGGAGCAGGCGCGCCTTTACAGGGCGGCTGTTTCTGTTGTCGGGGTGGAGACGTTCGACGGCGCAAGCGCCGCTCTCAAAGAGATCGACCGCAATCTTTTGGAGGAGGCGGACCGGGATCTTCTCGACGTGGTTTTGGGGATTGCCGACAGCATCCGTAGGGCACCGCAGGTCACACTGGCGGATGTGGCCGCCGATCGCCCGGCGGACGAAACCGCTGCGGATGCGACCCCGGCGAGCGCCGCTGCGTCGCCGCAAGCTGCTGAATTAAAAGATGAATTTTCTCAGACAAATCCCACCATCGCGCGCGCCCAACAGGCGGTTGAGGCGGCCGATGAACTGCTCGGGGGAGCCCAATGAACGTGGCTGATCTACCTTTTCTCACAGGGCCGGCGCGGCCGGATGGCAAGGCGAGTGCGGGCGGGAAGGGCGCGGCGGAGGCGGGGGACGGCTTCGCGAAGCTCATGCAGAACGGCGCTGCGGAGCCGGAGAAAAGCCCGCAAACGCAGAGCCAAGATGCTGATATTCCTGCGAAAAACGGCGCTGCGCATGGCGATGACGCAACCGCGGCCGACGAGGCCGGCGGCGCCGAGGATGCGGCGGCGCGGCTGAGGCGGCGTATCGCCGGTGCGGAGGGCCAGGAAAACCAAACGAAAACAAAGACTTCCGACGAAGACCCGCGGATCGCCATGCGTCGGGCCGAGGCGCAAAAACGCGACAAGGAAGCGGCGGCGAAGGCGGCCGGGGAGGCCGCGGCGGATAAGGCCGCCGAGGTCACGGAAGACGGCGCTAACACACTGACGGATAAAGAGATTTCGTCAGACCTGCAGGCGTCTGCCCCCGCCGAGGAGAGCGCAAAAACGCAGGATAAATCTCGCCCTGAAGAGGCGAAATCGGGCGAAAAATCTGCGCAAACCATCGATTTTGCGGCGGATGCGCTCGCGAACATCGTGGAGGCGGGAAAAACCAACGAGACAGGCGGAGCAAAAGCGCAGAATGGCGCCACGGGGCTCTTCCCCGGCGCCCGTGCCGTCACGCAAGCCTTTGAAGGATATAAACTTTCCGGCGAGGCGGGGACAACTCCCTACGTCATGCACCGCGTCGACGTGATCCAGCAGGAAACGAACTTCGCGCCGGTGCTGACGCCCGGATCGCGCTTCGCACAGGCGCTTTCGACCGCCGAGCTGTCGCAGAAAACCGTGTCTGCGGAAGGGCTTAGCACGCAGGCGGCGGGGCCGGAGCTGGTGCTTGGGCGTGAGGCGCGCGGTCAGGGCCGGGCGGGCACGCAGGAGCGGGGAGAAGCCGCACTCTCGGCGAAGTTGGCCGAGACTCGCGCTGCAACGGCCCGGACCGCGGACCTGGCCGAGGCCGGGGCCGACGGGGACAATGCCGGGCTTCCGGGCGGCGAGTTGAAGCGGATCGCGGATGCGATCGTCGCAGAAAACCGCGGGGGCGGCGGATCGCAGACCTCGGAGACGGGGCGCTCGGCCAATTCCGCGGCGTCGGCCAATTCGCCGGCGCAGCAGGCGTTCAACAGCCCGGCGCGGCTGTTGCGCATCCAGTTGCAGCCGGAATCGCTCGGCACCGTTCAGGTGGAACTTCGCATGCGCCAGGGCGAACTTTCGGTGACGTTGAAGGCGAGCCGGCCGGAGACCGCCCGCATGCTGGAAGAGGACAGCCACAAGCTGTCGGAGATCTTGAAGGCGGCCGGGCAGGAGCCCGACAGCGTGACCATTCAGTCTGAACGCGCGCTGCCGCAGATCGATACATCGTCGAATGCGGCACGCTCCGGCATCGCGTTTGCGATGGGCAACGGCTCCGCGAACGGCGGGCCGCAGGCCGGCACGCAACAGGGCGGGGCCGGCGAGAACGGAACCGGCGGCCAGAATGGCGGCGGACAACAGACCCAAACCCCAGAGGAGCAGAGACATGGCCAGGCTTCTGAGGAAAACCGCTCTCGCGGCGGCCTGTTCGTTTAGCCTGATTGCGGCGACCTGCGGGGCGGCGGGGGCGGCCGCCACGCTCGGCGACGGGGCCGGCGCGGCCGGCAAGGCTGCGGGGAAGGCTGCGGGCGGCAATATCTGCGAGCGCGAAATGGCGGTCGCGGCGAAGAAATATGGCGTGCCGCTCGGCGTTCTTTATGCCGTCGGGCTGACGGAGACGGGCCGAAAAGGCTCGCTGCAGCCCTATGCCATGAACATTCACGGCCGCCCGTTTTTCGGCAAGAGCGTGGCCGACGCGCTGGAGGAATTCAAACGCTCGCGCGCCGCCGGCTCCAAGCTGATCGACATGGGCTGCATGCAGATCAACCACCATTTCCATTCCGAACATTTTGCCTCACCGGCGGACATGTTCAATCCGAAGAAGAACGTCGATTACGCGGCGCGGTTTTTGACCAATCTTCGCAAGCGCGAGGGCAGCTGGACGCTCGCGGTTGCCCGCTACCATGCCGGGCCCAACAACAACCCGGCGCAGAAGCGCTATGTCTGCGCCGTCATCACCAACATGGTGGCGACGGGGTTTGGCGCCTGGACGAAGGAGTCGAAGGAGTTTTGCGGGTAGGGGTGATGCTAGAATAGGTTGAAAGGACACCGACAGATCTGGATTAGAAACTGACAGAAAGCTGCTGCTCTCGTACCGCAGCGAGGGAGTCAAGCGGCGGCGCTTCCCTCAAACCCCTTCACGCAGGGCGCCTTCAGTGCGTCGCTGAAAAAAATAACTTCCCTGCCTGCAGGATTGCTGCCGGCGCTGTAGTTCAGGGAATACGAGATCGGTTCAAAGTGCTTGTAGATCTCTCGGATTTGCGGAACGTCATCATAAGATACGACCCACCTGGCATGTCGGTTCAGTTCGAGTAGCATCAGGATCTCGAGATGATCATCATGTCTATAGAAATTTCGATAAAGTTTGCTACCCTTTGAGTAGTACGGAGGATCCAGATAGCAGAATGTGTCTGGCTGATTGAACTGAAGGGCCACGAAATCGAGTGCATCTTTGTTTGAGATCTCGATTTGGTTGCGGAAAAACTGCAGTGCCTGGATGTGTTTGATCTGCTGTGGCTTGTTCAGCCTGACGCCTATTTTCCATGGCCCTTCTTGTGCATAACCGCCGATCGGACCCGCACCTTCAATGATTCCGGAGCGGTTCGTACGGTTCAGGAAGAACGCGGAGAAACCGAGATGCAGCGGATCGGACAGGTCGCGGGCTCGCCATATCTCCTGTTGCCGCCGCCATTCGTCAATCGTCAGCGGAACGTCTTCGATCAGCGAGCAGAACGCGTCAGGGGTGTTGAGGACGGCCTGCCAGAACGCGTATATCGATTCGTCGATGTCATTCAGAGCAATTCGCTCGATGAAGCCGGCGGAGAGGAGCTTGAGCGCCAGTCCGGCGCCACCAGCATAGGGTTCGCAATAGGTCATCCGATACAGATCGTTTGCCTTGATCGCTTCTGCAAAGTATTCAAACAATTTAGATTTTCCGCCTGGATAGCGGAGGGGCGAGACTAGCACTATATGTTCCTCATCACGAACTGGTCTATGCAGTCTCTGGCGGCAATCAAACGCGTGTGGTTTGGAATAATTGTTGCGTGCGTGCCGAGATTTACGTAGTCAATGTGACTTTTCTTAAATTCTTTTAAGGTTTTTCTGTCATCTGCACCGAGGGAGACCTTATTTCCTAGGCAGATATCAAGTGCTGTATCGAGGCTGAGAAGGCTCTTGGCTGGATTGGCTCCTTGATCCTCTATAATGCCTTTGAGGATGGCTTCGAGGATGCTGCGTAACAAGGCCGTCCCGGCCGCCGGATAGTTGATCGTGTTGAGAGATCCTGCCTCCTTCATTAGCTTTGTGTGGAGCAAATTGTTGCTGTTGACGGTATAGTTAAACAGCGCGCCCTTGGAGAGTTTCTTACCCTTCTCCGTCCCCTTGACGTTTCCGCCAGCATCGGGGGGCGTGTCATCCCCTTCCGCGGCCGAGTTTGAGCCGGTGGTTCCGCTGGAAGCGCCTTGGGCTTCTTGTTGGCTATTGTTTTGTTTTCCAGTTTTCCCGTCCGCGTTGCCATTCTCATCGCTGGCTGGCGTCGTGGGAGTATAGTCGGCGAAGACTTCCTTGTAGGTCGCCGTGGCGCCCAGTCCTCTTTCGGGGTTCACCACGAGTTTTTTGACGAGGTGCTTGAATCGGTTCCTGGCCTCCTCGGACTCGAAGGTGACGGTCAGATTGATGCGGTCGAAATTGACGCCGACGGCTGAAAGATGTCCCTTGCTCTGGAGAAAGCGGACGGGCGGGTTAAATTCCACCGCGGGGCTCAGGAGTTCCTGCTTTTCAGCTTCCGTCCAAGGCAGTTTGAGTGCTTCCAGATAGAGCTGGTACTCGAGGATTAGATCGCGGATCTGACCTTGCTTGCGATCGAATGCAGAGGCCAGTTGTGCGATGCTGCGTCCGGACTTCCTCTCGTCGTAGACGGCCTTTCGGCTGCCGAGATAGCCCCATTTATTTTTATCCCCGACGCCGAAATGCGCTGATGCCATGATGGGCAGTAGGGCATCGCGGGATGGTGCGATTGTGCAATCAACGCTGAGCATGTCCTCCTTCACTGCGGTTGGAAGGTGGGGAACGGTGTTGGCGAATTCGTCGGGCGGAGTTAGTTGGCCGGTGATGAGCTTGTAGGTGGCGATACGCGTATTGCCTTCGATGACGACGTATTCCTTTCCTGACCGTACAACGTAGGGTCGCTCGGCGCCCTGGTTCCGGCCTTCGGACCCGATTTTCTTCAGGAACGCCGCAAGCCCTTCGTGCTCGTAGAAATAGCGGACGATCTCGTCTTCGCTCTGCAGGAGCTGCTGGGTAACGATGCGCGGGTTACGAAGATCGAGTTTGATTAATGATAAAGGAATTCGCTCATATTTGAATTTTGAGAACATGCTGCTTCCCCCCCGAGTAGGGCAATAGAAGGACATACGGACAGCCGCCTTCGCAAGGCGGTTTCCGATTTTCTATCCAGTTGCGGCAATCCGCATCCCCACCCGCACCGACCCACGAGAGGCCGACTGATCGTGGCAATTCCAAGCAAACGGAATTGAGGTTTAAGAGCCATGTCAAGGACCTCTAAATCTCTGACAGGGGCAGCAAGAGTGAGCGTAAAGCGAATTTGGTCTATTGCATCTCAATTATCTTAAAGTTGTGATTCTGAAATGATCCGAGGCCCTGCGTAAAGCCGTCACATGTGGCTGGGGCGCCCGTTAACCCGTCGGGCGAATCACGTAGGCGCGGCCGTGCCGTAATTTACGAGTGGCCTCAAACTGTCCTTCCCTAATGCGACCCACTGTGCTCCGGCTAGTGTCGCGTGCGGGTTTCGGACCGGGCGGTGCTACCCTCGGCCCTGCGGGGACGGGTGTTGGCGGGTTTCGTTTGTTTGCCGGAGCCGTGCCGTAATCCGGCTCGGAGTTGCCTCTCACCCGGCTGCCGGTGGCTGTCTTTCTCACTTATCGAACAAGTTGTTCAACGGTTGCCGCCGGAGTTGAGCGTTGGCGCTTGCTTTGAGCAGAGGGCGGGATTCCCCTCCCCCTTGCGGGGAGGGGTTAAGGGAGGGGCGTCGGCGGCGTTTGTTTGGCTTGGCCGTGCCCTGAGCTGGCTCGGAGTGACCCCTCACCCGGCTGCCTTTGGCAGCCACCCTCTCCCCGCAAGGGGGCGAGGGTAGGTTGTGCCATTGGCTAGTGGCGTGCGCGGCAATCGGCGCCACCCCGCACCCGCCGCTTCTCGGCGATCTCTCCAGCCTGTGTTTCTTTGGGGGGAGAGGAACTGGCCGTGCCCCGGGGGGAGCCGTGCCCGTGAGTGGGGCCGTGCCTGACACAGACGTCCCCCTCACCCGACCGGCTTCGCCGGCCACCCTCTCCCTCAAGGGGAGAGGGTGGAGCCCGTAGCATTGGTTGGTGCTGTGCCGGAATGTCGTGCGGCCGGGGCCGTTTTTGAGAAAATTTGCAAACTGGCTCGCCTCTTCGGATGGGGTCTTCGGAATATACGAGCGCTGCGTGTATTGTGACAGTTTTATTGCAGTAAACTCTTACGGTTTGGTCAGAACTCGCCGTTACGTCTGTCGATATCCTTGGGGCGTTGGGGTGGCTCAAGTGATGTCGATACTGAGGTCAAGATTATCGAAGCGGTGAGATGACCGGACACGAGAGAGAGACTGGGGCGGCGAAGGCGGGTTTGCGTCTCGACAATCCGGTGCAGCATTTTTTGCGGCGTTGGGCTTCGGAAATTCGGCCGGGCGAGACGTTGCCGTCTTATGAGAGCGTGGCGCTCGGGCATCTCGGGCGCCTCATCGAGATGAAGGCGCTGGCGTTTCGCGATGCCGGCGAGGCGGGGGATTTGCGGCTTTTGCGCATCGGCCCCGCCTTTGCTGCCTGGGCCGATACCGCTGGCGATGTCGATGGCGGGGAGACCGGTGCGGCGGTGGTCTCGGCGCTTCGCCGCGACCGCGCCCGCGCCATTTGCGAGGTCATCGCGCGCGCCGAGGAAAGCTGCCGGCCGGAGCGCGTCGAGACGCATATGATCGTCAACGGGGCGATCGCCACCTACGATCTCTGGGCGCTGCCGCTCTCGAACAGGTGGGGGCCGGTGAGCTTCATCCTGCTTCTCGACGAGCACGCGGCGCGGCAGGATCTTCTGGAGACGATGTTCGGCGCCACGATGGAGGGGATGCTGGCGCTGCAGGCGATCCGCGACCGGGGGGGGAAGGCGGTCGATTTCGAGATCATCGCCTTGAACCAGGCGGCAGCGAGGCTTCTCGACTGCGAGGCGGGGGCGCTCTCCTGGCAAAGAATGTCCGATCTTGCGGGGCTGTTTCCGGGGCAGGATCTCGTTTCGGCGCTTCTCGCCTGCGTCTGCGACGGGGGGCGGACGCATTTTGAAGCGACGTTCCAGGGGGCGACGTTTGAGGGGGCGACGTTCGAGGGGGAGGCGGGGGCGCGGCATCTGCGCTTCGGCGTGGCGCCGACGGGCGATCTCGTCTCGGTGACCGTGAGCGACATCGCCGATATTCGCGCCCGCGAGGAGGCGCTGCGCACGCTCTTCGACGACAATCCCGTGCCGATGTGGCTCGTCGACAAGGAAAGCCGCCAGATCATCCGCGTCAATCGGGCGGCGAGCGCGCATTACGGCTATGGGCCTGAGGACTTTCTGGCGATGGATGTGCTCGATGTCGCCGCCCCCGGCGACCGCACGCGCATGCGCGAGTTTCTGGAGACGCTGTCGGAGATGCGCTCGGGGGCGGGCCAGGCGGCGCGGCCGGTGGAGCAATCGTGGATCCATGTGACGGCGGACGGGCGGCGGATCGAGGTGTTTCCCTATGCGCGCGAGCTTCTTGTGGAGCGGCGGCCGGTCATTCTCCTGTCGGTGATCGACGTCACCGAACGGCGCAAGGCGGAGGCGCGGGTGGAGCATATGGCCCATCACGACGCGCTGACCGATCTGCCGAACCGGCTTCTTTTCCGCACGCGGCTCGAAGCCGACCTCGTGCGCGCTAGGCGGACGGAGGGGGCGCTTGCCGTCCTCTGCCTCGACCTCGATCATTTCAAGGGCGTCAACGACACGCTCGGCCATCCGATCGGCGACAAGCTGCTGCAGGCGGTGGCGGAGCGCTTCAACCGCACGCTGCGCGAGACGGATTTCGTCGCGCGGCTCGGCGGCGACGAATTCGCCATCATCCAGGCCGATCTCGACGATCCCTCGGATGCGAGCGGGCTTGCCGGCCGGCTCATCGAGGCGATCGAAAAGCCCTTCGATATCGACGGCCATCAGGTCGCCGTTGGCACCAGCATCGGCATCGCGTTCTCGCCCTTGGACGGGTGCGAGGCGGATACGCTGTTGAAGAACGCCGATATGGCGCTCTACCGCGCCAAGGCCGACGGGCGCAGCACGTTTCGCTTCTTCGAGCCGGGCATGGATGCGCGGCTGCAGGCGCGGCGCGCGCTCGAACTCGATCTGCGCAAGGCGCTCGTGAACCAGGAATTCGAGCTCTATTACCAGCCGCTCCTCAATGTCGCGACGCGGCGGGTGACGGGGTTCGAGGCCTTGTTGCGCTGGCCGCATCCCGAACGCGGCATGATCCCGCCCGATGCCTTCATTCCGGTCGCCGAAGAGATCGGCCTCATCGTGCCGATCGGCGAATGGGTGTTGCGGCAGGCCTGTGCAGAGGCGGCGGGCTGGCCGGAGATGATCAAGATCGCCGTCAATCTGTCGCCCGTGCAGTTCAAGAACAAAAGGCTCGTGGAGACGGTCGTGGAGGTGCTTCAGGAGACCGGGCTCGATCCCGCGCGGCTTGAACTCGAAATCACGGAATCGGTGCTTTTGCACGGCAGCGCGGGGAATGTGGCGGTGCTGCAGGAGCTCAAGGATCTCGGCATCCGCATTTCCATGGACGATTTCGGCACCGGCTATTCGTCGTTGAGCTACCTGCAGAAATTCCCCTTTGACAAGCTCAAGATCGACCAGTCCTTCGTGCGCGAACTCTCCGACCGGCCGGAGGCGATGGCGATCATCCGCGCCGTCACCGGGCTCGGGCGCAGCCTGCAGATGCTGACGACGGCGGAGGGGGTGGAAACGCCCGAGCAGCTGGAACGCCTGTCGCGCGAGGGCTGCACCGAGGTGCAGGGCTATCTCTTCAGCGAACCGCGGCCGGCGAGCGAACTCGCACGCCTTCTCGCCTGCGGCACGCAGCCGTTCGAACGCCTGGCGAAGGCGAGGGAGACGGGAGAGGAAGAGATGGAGGCGGTGGCGTGAGGGGTCCGCCTCAGGAAACCGGCAAGCGCAGGCGGGCGTTCTCGAACGGAAAGCCCTCATCGTCTTGGGGGCGGCGCGAGATTTCCTCAAAGCCTTGCGCCAGATAGAAGCGCAGGGCGCCCGCGTTTTCCGTATAGACTTCGAGGGTGAGTTCGTCGCAGCGCGTGAGGGCATGGGTAATCAGGCGGCGGCCGATGCCTTGTCCCTGGTGCGCGGGGGCGACGAACAGGCCGCCGATGAAATTCTCCATCAGACTGATGAAGCCGACGGGCTCTTGGCTGCGACACGCGACCCATGTCTCGGCCGCGGGGAGATATGTCTCTTCGATGAGACGCCGCTGTTGCAAGAGCCGGGCGCGGCCGATGAAGGGATGCGCCAGGAGCGAGGCGTCGAGCCAGATCTTTGAGAGTTTTTCAGTGTCCGTCGCCGGGTCGAAGGCGCGGATCGTGACATCGTGCATGAACCCCTCGCAAAAGACGATGCCCGGAGCAGGTCGCCGGTCTTAACTCCGGCGCCGGACCGCGATGAACGAGCTGCGGTTAGTGGGGCGGGGAGATGCGCGTCAAGACGCGGGACGCGCGTTTTGCTGTAGGGCCGCAGAGCCTGCAGCCATCGACGTCATCGCCGCCGAAATTGGCTTGGGCACATGCCCAGTCTTTGGCCGAACTGTGCCGTCATATGGGCGTGAGAGGAGAAACCGCTCGCCAGGGCGATTGCGGCCAACGGCGCATCGCTCTTCAACAGCAGATCTCGCGCATGGCGAATGCGGCGGTCGATGATGGCGTCGCGCGGGGTCCGGCCGAAAGCCGCGCGAAAGGCGCGGGTGAAAAAATCGGCAGATAGATTAAGGGCCTCGGCCAATTCCGCGACAGTCAACGCCTGGGCAAAGCGGGCTTCGATGATCGCCTCGACACGCGTCATGCGTCTCTGCGTCATCCATTGCGCCGCCACATCGCGAGGTTCCGCCCCATCGATGATCGCCGTTGCGGCACGCTCGAGGTCGAGGGCCAGCGCTTCGATCGTGAGGGGATCGCGGGTGTCTTGAAGCAGGATTTCCCGGCGCAAACGGTGGGCTGAATTTGTCGCCGCCCGATGGGCCATATCGCTGAAGTGCCGCTCGTGCGGCCTCGCATATTGGCCGTTCTTGCGCAGAATTCTGAGATATTCGCCGCCGCCTTCAGAGCGCGAGTAGATTTCGCAGCCGGCGGGCAGATAGGCGAAGCCGTTCGCACGCGCCGCAAAATCACGGTTCCTGTCGCCCGCAAAGGCATGGACGCCATTCTGGCGATCAAACGCAAAGCCGATCACCGGCCGTTCGGGCGTGTAGCGCGTTTCGTAGGCCTGCCGGGGGAGGAGCTCCACCCGCCATGTCGCGTCTTCGTACGTTCTGACCGGCTCGGTGGGGTAAGCGCCCATGCTGTGCGTCGTCGTCATGCCGCAGCGTAGCATTTTGCGGAGGCATCCTCACCCGCAGTTCCTGGGCGCAGGCGATTTCGCATCGGATTCATGAAAGCCCGCCGGGGCACGCGGGGGGCATGATCCGAGAGCCATTGCCACGCAAGGATTTTGCAATGCTCTTTTCCCTGAAGGACCTGGACGCCGCCGTTGCCGTCGTCGGCACGACCGTCAAGCCGACACCTGCCTATGCCTGGCCTCTTCTGGCGAGCCGAACCGGGGCGGAGGTCATCGTCAAGCATGAAAACCACACGCCCACCGGCTCGTTCAAAGCGCGGGGCGGGCTGTTTTATGTCGAAAACCTGCGCCGCGCCGGCGCCCTGCCGCCCGGCCTGGTGACGGCGACGCGCGGCAACCATGGCCAATCCATCGCCATCGGCGCCGCCCGAGCCGGCATTCCGGCCAAGATCATCGTTCCGGAAGGCAATTCGCGCGAAAAGAACGCGGCGATGGCGGCTTTCGGCGGCGAAGTCATCGTTGCGGGCAAGGATTTCGACGAAAGCCGGGAGATTGCGACGGGCTATCAGGCCTCGCACGGCTTTATGTTCGTCCCCTCCTTCCACCGCGATATCGTTGCGGGCGTCGCCACCTACGCCCACGAATTGTTCACCGACCATGCCGACATCGATGCCGTCTTCGTTCCGGTCGGCATGGGATCGGGGATTTGCAGCCTGATCACGCTGCGCGATCTGTTGGGGCTGAAGACGGAGATCTGGGGCGTGGTCGCCCGAAACGCGCCGGCCTTTGCGCAATCCTTCGAGGCCGGCCGCCCCCGGCCGACCCCGACCGCGCGCACATTTGCCGACGGCGTGGCCTGCCGCGAGCCTCAGCCGGAGGCGCTGGAGATCATCCTGAACGGCGCGGCGGGCATCTTGCAGGTCGGCGAGGACGAAATCGCCGAGGCAATCCGCATTCTCTACACCGACACGCACAACATGGCGGAAGGGGCGGGTGCTGCGCCTTTGGCCGCGCTGATGGACGCGCGCGAACGTTTTCGCGGCAAACGCGTCGCCCTCATCCTGACCGGGGGCAATATCGACATGCCCGTCTTCCGGCAGGTTCTTTCGGGCCAAACGCCGGTCGCTTAGAGGCGGTGGAGATTAAGCCGGGGGCGGTGGTGGGCATGTCGAGATCGCCGGGCGGGATTTTGCCGAGGGGATGGAGGTCGCCGCGCGAGGCGATGGAAACGGAGAGTGGAGCCGGAGGGGTGGGTGGAAACGGGCTGGTAGCTCCAGAGCAGGGACTGGCGGAAAGCTGCCATTCCGAGGGAGTCTTCTTGGTCGCTCCCTCCCCTGGCCAAGGTGGGGCGGGCTGCTGGACTGGGAGGTTGTTGATATAGTTCTCAACATACCTGCGACGCAGTTCAGGGAGGGTTGTGAGATGAGCAAGGAAGAGGACGAAAGCCGTTGGCTCCGTACCGATGAGCCGAGGGACGTGGCGGGCTCGATCCGTCATGCACTTCGCAGCGCAGATTTCGCAAACGAAGACCCACAGGCATGGAAGTGGGTATTGCTGGCCCTGCACTCGGCGCTGCAAGGGGCATGCGTCTGTCACCTAACGACAACTGCGCAGCCAGTGGGTGCACTCACGAAGAAGAGCACGAAGGCGTGGCGGGACTATCTGAACACTCAAGGCGCTCAAGGTGCCCGTGAATTGCCGGAAACGCGGCTATTGGAGTTCTACGATCTGCTGAAGGCCATACGTAAACCCAACAGTGTTGGCAGTGGGGCACAATCCCCCGGAATCGCGATCAGCGACGTCGAGCTGAAGTGGCTGAAGCGTGTCCATAAAGAGATTCGCAATCAGTTTATTCATTTCGAACCGACGGGGTGGTCGATCGAACTGTCAGGCGTGCCCGAACTTGCTCGATTGATCGCGCGGATCGTCAACGAAGTGCTCGATGCCGATTGGGCCTTTCGTCATCTTGAAGACGCCGAACGCGGAGCCTTGCAAGCCGACATTAGCCGACTGGCGGCGAACAATTGGCTGCCCGATATCACCAAGTAGGATTGAACGAGAATGGCCCGGCCCATCTCCTGGTGCAGCCGGTACGGGCCAGCATGAGGCATCCATGCGACTCTATCACTTCACCTCCGCCAAATACGGCCTCGAAGCTATCAGGAAGCGCCGGCTCAAGGTGGCGGAAATCTTGGAACTCAACGATCCGTTCGAGTTTCTCGGGCCTGTCGTGGATACGCCCGAGGATCGCCGTGCTCTACAAAAGTGGAAGAAACAACTCGCAATCTCCTTCGGCATCATCTGCATGAGCGATAACTGGAGGCATCCGCTTCTCTGGGGGCACTATGCCGAGAAGCACAAGGGGGTGGCATTGGGCTTCGATGTTTTGAACCCGGAGCTGTTTCAGCCGGTTCGCTACGTGGAGCGCCGTAAAACTGTCGACGACTACGGAGTGGCAGCCCTCAGTGCGTTTGGCGAAGCCGAGATGAGAACTACGCTCTATGAGAAGTTTTCCGCATGGCAATACGAGGCGGAATACCGAGCGTACGTGAAGCTAGACCAGAAGGATCCGAAACTGGGTCTGTATTTCATGGACTTCGTGCCGGTGTTGAAGCTTGCAGAAGTCATCGTTGGCAGCAGGAGTGATCTGAAACGTCGAGACGTGCAAGACGCGCTCGGAGACTACGTCGAGCACGTGGACGCTTTCATGTCGCGTCCGGCGTTCCGCAGCTACAATGTCGTGCGGCAGAAGAATGACCGGATGTGGAAGTAAGCGACCGGCATAAATGTCCTGCCACTTCGCCGTTACCCCTATCTCCCCCGGTCAAGCATCCGCCTGAGCGGTCCTATATCGCTAGGTCGGCTCGTCCGCGAGCCCCGAGGCCAACCGGGACTGTGCCATCGCCGACCAACCTCTAGCCCCGCCCATGTTGCGGGCGAGGCCCGGCTTTCTGCTGTGCGGAAAGGGTGGTGCCGAGAGATTGGCCCCGGAGAGGTTCTGGGCGCCGCGGAATGGTCGCGGATGCGGGCCGCGTGGCGGTTGCTATTTTGCCGGGGCGAGGGTGAGGATGGAGCGGCCGCTCTGCAATCGCTTGGCCAGATCCTGGCTTTTTGCTGCGCTCTCCGATCCGCCGATCGGGAGAGGGCCGCCGTAGATCGGTGAGCGGATCATCGGCGTGACGAGCACCTCGCCGTCGACCGTGACGGCGATCTTTTCTTGCTGATGCGCCTGCGTGAACCGGGCGAAGGCTTTCGCGCTGTCATCGTCGAGACGGATGACGACCTCCCATTGCCGGCTCGCCTCGTTGAACATGGTTTCGGCCTCTGCCGGCGACAACACGAGCGTGTCCGCGAGGGAGGGCGTCGGGAGAAGGCCGGCCAGGAGGGCGGCGGCGAAGATGTGTCGTATCCGCATCGGTCTTTCCGGGTTCAGTCGTCAGACATATGAATGCGTAAAAGGGGATCGGGCGCATATATGGCGGCCATCGGAGGCGCCGGCACGATCGATGCGTCCGCCTAGTCTCCGAGAATGATTCCGGCCCGCCTCAGCCATGCTTCGGGGGCGGCGGATTGCAAGGTTCCGCCGCTCGCGCAGACCAGGGGACGGACCTCTCGGTTGGAAGGCCATTCGACCTTCGCCTTGTCGAGCGCCGCGAAGTCGCAAAAGACCGGGCTCGTTTCAACGAACTGGGTGGGAAAGCCTTCGATGGCGCCCGTCACACAGGAGAGCCTTTCCTCTCCATGCCCGGGGCACAGCAGCCAGACGAAGCTCATCAGCACGACGTCGCTGCGATAGCGAAAGGAGCCGTCGGGATCGACGATTCGATCGCCCAGTTCCGGCCCCATGGATCTTGAGACGTAGAAGCTGAAGAGAGCGGATCGTTGCGTTTCGGCGAGCTCAAGGGTGCTGCTGGTGACGACGTTGAGGATGGCGCGGACCGTGGAGCTCGGGCAATTCGCATCCGGCGCGGGCGAGCGGCCATTGCGCAGGCCGCTGAAATGGTCGAGCCACGGGCCGACCTCCTCGATGCGTTCCAGGACGAAAGTCTGCCGCTCGCAGAACGCCTTCGCCGCATCGAACGGCTTCGCCTCGGCGGCTTGTGCCTGGATCGCGAAGAGGGCCGCGGGTATCGCCACAAACAAAGCGGCTGCCCACGAAACAAACGGCTGCTTTGGCGGGGGCATGGTTTCCTTCCTGCTGTCCGAAGAGGGGGTGCCGGCGAGGGGTCTCGGTTTTCTGTCATAAACGTCAAGGTCGCGACTCGGTTATATGGCGAAGCGATATTCATGGCTTCGGATGGGCCGCATGCGGCGGGGCCGAGCGGGGCCCCGCGGGCCTTGGGAGGCTGGAGGGAGATGCGCTGATGTCTGAGGAGTTGGCGACGCTGAAGCGGCGGTATCCGGGGGCGGAGACGTTCAAGTTCGGCGACAGCGCCGCGTTGTGCGACACGCTTCTTGCGCTGGTGCGCGCCGGCAGGAAGGTGGCGACCTGCGGTGCGCTGCGGGACTTTGAGGCTGGCGAGCCGATGCCCGCCATCGGGCGGCGGGACATCGCGCTCAACTGGGACGACACGCCGGCGCTCGTCATCGAGACGGTCGAGCTCGTGGAATGCCGCTTCGACGAGGTGACGGAAGCGATGGCACTCGCCGAGGGCGAGGACGACAGCCTGGAGGGCTGGCGCGCGGGCCATCGCGGCTATTTCGAACGCAATGGCGGGTTTTCGCCGGATCTGCCGATCCTTTGGGAGCGGTTCGTTCTCATTGAAGATCTGGCCTGAGAGGGGCGGGTCAGGCGGCGAGTTCGAGCCGCTGCGTGTAGAGTTTTTCCCACAAGGCGCCGATTGTTCGGCGTTCGTAATTGAGGCCGAAACCTTCCACGACGAGGCGTTCGAGCTCGGCCGGCGAGGCGATCTGCCAGTCTTTCGTGACGCCGTCGGCGCTGACGCGCTTTGCCGTCCGGTTCATCAAGGTGAGCTGGGCTTCGGGGCGCGTCAGGCTCAGCATCAGATTGTCCGCGAAGGGGGCGCCCGCCCGCCAATGGGTGCAGAGATAATTGGCGCTTTCGATGTCGATGGCGGTGAAGGGGCTGTCGTCGAAACCGAAGAGTGAGAGAAACTGCTCGCCCTCGCGCCGCTGGAGGAGCGTCTCGCCGGTTGCCGCGTCATAGCCGAAGCGGAAGGTGGCGCCGGCGACCGTCTGCTCCTCGTTCATAACGAGTTCGAGCGGGCCGAAGGGGCCGGGACCGCCGAAGCCGGCATCGACGAGAAAATCGCGCCCTTCAAGCGTTGCGATGAAGGCGAGATGGGCGCGGATGCCGCCCGTTTCAGCGCCCATGCGCACGCGGGCGAGAACCGGCCTTGCGGTGAAGCCGAGCGCCTTCAGCGCCGCGCCGAAGAGGCCGTTCAGTTCGAAGCAATAGCCGCCGCGCCGCTGGACTATGAGTTTCTGCCAGATCGCGTCCGGCGCAAGGTCGGGGACGATGCCGAGATAGGGCTCGATATCCTCAAAAGCGATCGTCGCCATCTGGGCGCGCTGGAGCGCGGTCAGGCCTTCCAGGGTCGCCGGGCCTTGGCTGAGCCCGATGCGGGCGAGATAGGTCTCTAAATTGAAAGACATGGGTTGCTTCTCCCGGTGGCGCGCCTTGGACGTGGCGTGGCGCGGTCGGACGGCTTTTAGAAAGAGGGGCGGGCCGGCGCTTCCTAAATGCCTCTTAAGGGCGGCGACGCGATCCTAAAATTCGCCTAAGCTTGCGCGGTGCCGGCGCGGGCCGGGATTCGGGCTTTGCGGGCCATGCGGATCGACCAAGAGCTTGCCGATTTCATTGCGAGCCCCGTGATGATGATCGTCGGAACACGCGACCCGGCGAACCGGGCGGAGATCGGTCGCGGCGTCGGGGCGTGGCCGGTGCCGGACGGACGTGCCGTCGAGATCGTCGTCTCCGCCTGGCAATGGAGCGCGACGGTCGCCAATCTCCGCGACAACGGGGCTGCGGCGATCACCTTCACGCGGCCGGTCGATTACGTCTCCTACCAGGTGAAAGGCCGGGCGCTGGTGGGCGAGGCATCGCCCGCCGCCCGCGACCGCTCGGCCCGCTATATCGCGGCGATGACGGAGGCACTTGCCGCGCTCGGCGTGGCGCCGGCGATGAGTGCTCTCTGGCTTTGCGAGCGCGAGCCGGTTCTCGTGCGCCTGGCGATCGAGGCGGTCTTTCACCAGACGCCCGGGCCGCGCGCCGGCAAGGAAGTGGAGGCGGACAGGTGAGCCTCAGACTGTCAGATCTCTCCGGCTGTTTCGAAGGGGTCATTCCCTCGGTCGTCGCGACCGTTGCCGAGGACGGGACGCCCAACATTTCCTATCTCTCGCATGTGGTGATGGTGGACGAGGCGCATGTGGCCCTGTCGAACCAGTTCTTCACCAAGACCGCCGCCAATCTGCGTGCCAATCCCGTCGCGACGCTTCTCCTGGTCGATGGTCGTGACGGACGGCAGTTTCGCCTGGGCCTCAGCTTTCAGCACCGGATGGAGGAGGGGCCGCTCTTCGTGCGGGTCGCAGCGCAGCTTGCGGCGACGAGCGCCCAGGTCGGCATGGCCGGCGTGATGCGCCTGCGCAGTGTCGATGTGTTTCGCGTCGAGGATATCGTCGAATGTCCCTCGCCCGAAGGTGACGTGCCGGCGCCCGTTGCCCGCGAGCCGAGCCTTGCCGAGGTCGCGGCCGTCGTCGAGCGGATTGCGGGGGAAAGCGAACTCACCGGGGTGGTCGATGAGATCCTGCACGGGCTCAATCGGTATCTCGGCTATCGCCATGTCATGGTTCTGCTTGGACCAAATGGGGGCGTGCATGGGGGCGCGGGCGCAGAAGGGAGTGGCGGGACGCTGACGACGATCGGCAGTCTCGGCTACGAGCGCTCCGGCATCGGTTCGGAGGTGACGGTCGGCGAGGGCGTGATCGGCATGGCCGCCGCCCGGGGCCATACGGTGAAAGTCAGCGATATGAGCCGCGTCCGCCGCTATGGCGCGGCCGTGCGCCAGGCGGGCGCCGACGAGGACCGGCTGCGCATGATTCAGCTGCCGGGCCTTGCCGATGCGATGAGCCAGATCGCCGTGCCGATGATGGCGCATGGCAGCGTGCAGGGCGTGATCTTTGCCGAAAGCCGCGAGCGCCTCGCCTTCGGGGCCGTCGCCGAGATCGGGCTTGCGATCGTCGCGCATCAGGCGGCGCAGGCCGTCACGCTTGCCGAAATGCTGGCGCGCGAGACGGCTTCGGGCCGCGAGCCGGATGCCGCCGAGGAGCCGCCCGAAGCGGCGTTTCAGGTCGATCATCACGCGTTCGACGACAGCGTCTTCATCGACGGCAGCTATGTCATCAAGGGCGTGGCGGGGCGGGTGCTCGTGCATCTCCTGGAGGCCTATCTGCACCAGAGACGCACGGATTTCAGCAATCGCGAGATCCGCCTGGCACGGGATCTCAAGCTGCCGGACTACAAGGACAATCTGGAGACGCGCCTTCTCCTCCTGCAACGCCGGCTCGACGAGCGGGCGATGCCGGTGCGGCTCCTGCGCCAGGGCCGCGGGCAGATCCGGCTCGTCCTCAAGGGTCAGCCGGTTCTGCGCCGCCTCGACAGATAACCGCGGTTCGCGCTTTTGAGCGCGCTCGCCTGGCTGCGGGATCAGCCGGCGCTTCAGGCGCGCGCCGACCACCTTTTCGACGTGATCGCCGGCGCCATCCTGACGAAGGGGTGAGACGCCGGCGGGTTTGTCTTCGGGGTGGGCTCAGGCCCGCCTGTGGCCTGGCCTGAGCCCAGCCCAGGCCAGGTTTTCAGTCCGTCTCGATGTCGTCGAGGAAGGCCGCGACGCGTTTGCGGACGGCTTCCGCGCCGTCGAGTTTCAGGACTTCGGCTGCGAGATCTTCGCAGGCGGGCTTTGCGAGGCGGCGGACGGTGAGCTTGAAGGTGCCGATATCGACGGGCTTCATGCTGAACTCGTCGAGCCCGAGGCCGAGAAGGATCGGGGCAGCGAGGCGGTTGCCCGCCATCGCTCCGCACATGCCGATCCAGATGCCGGCCTCGTGGGCCGCCGCAATTGTGCGGGCGACCATGCGCAGGACCGCCGGCTGAAGCGGATCGGAGAGCTTTTGCACCTTCGGGTTCGCCCGATCGGCCGCCATCATATATTGCGTGAGGTCGTTGGTGCCGATGCTGAAGAAATCGACTTCCGGGGCGAGGCGATCGGCCATTTCGGCGGCGGCCGGCACCTCGATCATGATGCCGATTTCGAGCTTGTCGTCGAAGGGCTGGCCGGCCTTGCCGAGCCGGTCCCTGACCGCCTCAAGCCGATCCTTTGCGGCCCGCAGCTCCTCAAGCGTGGAAACCATCGGGAACATGATGCGCACGGGACCCTCGGCGCTCGCCCTGAGGATCGCCGCGAGCTGGGTGTCGAAGAGCGCCGTCTCGTCGAGGCTGTAGCGCAGGCCACGCCAGCCGAGATTGGGGTTTTCCTCCGCCGGCCGATCCATATAGGCGACCGGCTTGTCGCCGCCGATATCCATGGTGCGCACGGTGAGGGGTTTGCCCTTCAGGCCGGCGATGATGCGCTTGTAGATCTCCGTCTGCTCGTCCTCGTCCGGCGCCGCATCGCGGTCCATGAAGAGGAATTCGGTGCGCATCAGGCCGATTTCTTCCGCGCCGCTGTCGGCGACGGCGGTGAGCTCTTCGAGCGCGGCCATGTTGGCGGCGGCACGCACGAGGTGGCCGTCTTTGGTTTCGGCCGCGAGGTCTTTGGCCGCTTCCGCTTCGGCGCGAAGAGCTTCGAAGGCGGCGCGGTCGCGCTCCATCCTGGCGATATCATCCGGATCGGGCCCAAGGTCGAGGCGGGCCTTGCCGCCGTCGAGCAGGACTTTCTGCCCGTCTTTTACGGCGTTCAGACCCTCGCCGAGGGAGAAGACGACGGGGATCGACAGATTGCTGGCCAAAATGCCGGCATGAGAGGTTTCGCCGCCGACCGCGGAACAGATGCCGAGAACCGACGTGTCGGCGAGGCGAAGGACGTCGGAGGGGCGCAGTTCGTGGAACGCCAGAATGGCCGGCTCGTCGGGGAGAGCGGAGGCCGCCTCGTCTCCGATGAGAAAGCGCAGGACGCGCTGGCCGACATCGACGATATCGGCGGCCCGGCCCTGCAGGAGCTTGTCTTCGAGCCCGGAATAGGTGTCGGCGAGGTCCGACATCGTCTCCTGCCAGATTGAGGCCGCGCCGAGCTTTTCGGAGCGGATGCGTTCGCGCACGCCGCCGGTGATTTCCGGGTCGTGGAGATAGGTGATGTGGGCGGAAAAGATCTGGCGATCGTAATCGCTCAGGCCTTCGCCCATCGCCTGCATGGCGGCCTCGATCTCCGCTTCCGCATCTTGCAGCGCCTTGTCGAAACGCGCGATTTCGGCGTCGAGATCGTCGATTGCGGCCACCTCGATCTTCGGCATTTCCTGGCGGACATGATGGAGCGGGCCGAGGGCGAAGCCGGGCGCGATGGTGATACCGGTCAAAGTGTCGGTCGCCTCCGGTGCCTCCGACGTGCCGGGAGAAGAGGCGGCCTGAGCCTTGGACGGGGCCGGCTTTGAAGGTGCGGGCGCCTCGGCCGGCATCTCGTCGTCTTCGCCGAAATTGTCCTCGACGAGGCGGCGCATCGCGGCAAAGACCGCGTCTGCTTCTTGCGGTGACGCGGTGAGACGGACACGGTCATTGCCGGTGACGGCCGAGAGCATGATGCCGTTGATGCTCTTGGCGTTGACCGGCTTCTTGCCCTTGGTGAGGTTTTCCAGACGGATGTCGCCGTCAAAGCCGTTCATCGTCTGAACCAGCAGCGAGGCCGGGCGGGCATGCAGGCCATGCCGGTTGCGGATGACGAATTCCTCGGCCTTGGCGTCGCTGTCGTCCTTGGCTGCAGCCGCGTCGGTGTCCGCCATTTCCGCTTCGGGAGCGGTGACGGCACCGGCTTCCTGGGCCTCGCGCATGACGTCGGCGAGCTTGCCGCCAGAGGCGATCTGCACGGCGGCGGCGAGGACGCCTTCCACCAGCGGCGCGTCGCAGAATTTCACCTTTTCCTGCTCTTCGGGCTCCAGGAGGTCGATCGCCATGTCGGCGCTGAGCTTTGCCGAGCCGAGATCGGCGAAGATCAGAACGCCTTCATCCGACATGACCTCGTGGATCGCCTCCAGGACACGGATGCCATCCGTGCCCAGAGGGTTTTCCGGATCATCGACGCCGCCAGCCGCGGCGATCGGGATCTCGACCTGGGTCATCCCATCGGCGAGTTCCTTCACGCCCTCGGCAAGCCTGGCGCTGTGCGAGACGACGACGATGCCGATCATTGCGATGTCTCGGCGACCGCATCGGCGAGCGCACGGATGATCAGGTAGCTCGAGGTCGCGCCCGGATCCTGATGGTCGATGCTGCGTTCGCCGAGATAGCTCGCCCGGCCGCGCTGGGCCTGCATCGGGATCGTCGCCTTCATGCCTTCTTCCGCGGCTTCGGCGGCGGCTTTCAGCGCTTCGACGGCGCTCTTGCCCTCGGCCACGGCCGCCTTCAGCGCTTCGGCGGCCGGGATCTGCGCATCGAGCATGGTCTTCATGCCGGGTTCGGCGCGGCCGCGCTTCTTCACCCCGGCGATGCCGTCCTCGAACATCGTCACGAGATCGGCCGGCTCAAGTTCGGCCTTGCCCGCAAAGGGTTTTCCGGCGTCGAGGAAGAAGGTGCCGTAGAGCGGCCCGGAGGCGCCGCCGACCTTGGAGATCAGCGTCATGGCGACGGCCTTCAGGACCGCGCCGACATCTTCCTTGTCGGAGAGCGTCGCAACCACGGCCTTGAAGCCGCGGTCCATGTTGTTGCCGTGATCGGCATCGCCGATCGGGGAATCGAGCTCGGTGAGATAGGCGCGCTTTTCGGCGAGCACGTCGGCGCTCTTCTGGAGCCAGAGGCGGATGGCGGCGGCCGAAACGGCCGCCTCGCTGTTCGTGGTGTCGCTCATGGTCACACACCCCAACGCAGAGCCGGCGTGTTCACCGGCGCATCGTAAAGGCGCAGGATCTCCTCGTCGGCCTTTACCAGCGTGATCGAGACGCCAGCCATCTCCAAAGAGGTGATGTAATGGCCGACGAGCTTGCGGACGATCTTCACGCCGTGCTTTTCGGCGACTTCGGCGAGCTTGGCGTAGACCGTGTAAAGCTCAGAGATCGGCGTCGCGCCCATGCTGTTGACGATGGCGATCGCCTCGTCGCCGGACTGGAAGGTGATGTCCTTCACCTCGACATCCACCCAATCGCCCTTTTCCGGATCCCACTCTGTGAGCTCGCGGGTGTAGGCGCCGTCTTCCAGAATGCGGGTGGCGAGGATTTCGGTGATCTCGTCGGCGCTCTTGATCGGCATGCGCTCGGTTCCCGGCTCGCCATGAATGCCGATGCCGATTTCCATCTCGTCATCGGCGAGTTCGAAGCTCGGCGTGCCGTTCTGCGGCGTGGTGCAGGGTGTGAGCGCCATGCCCATGCTCTTGCCGTGGATGTTGACCTTCTTGCAGAGGGCGGCGAGCTGGTTGAGATCGTAGCCTTCCTGGGAGGCGGCGCCGCAGACCTTTTCGGCGATGACGGTGGTGCCCAGGCCGCGGCGGCCGGCGGTGTAGAGCGAATCCTTCAAGGCGACGTCGTCGTCGATGACGACGTTGCGGACTTCGATGCCCTCGTCGCGCAGGAGATCGGCGGCCATGCGGAAGTTCAACACGTCGCCGGTGTAGTTCTTGATGATCTGCAGGATGCCCTTGCCGCCGTTCACGGCCTTGCCGGCTTCATACATCTGATCGGGGGTCGGCGAGGTGAAGGTCTGGCCGGGGCAGGCCGCATCGAGCATGCCCATGCCGACATAACCGCCGTGAAGCGGCTCGTGGCCGGCACCGCCGCCGGAGACGACGGCCACCCGGTTCTGGACGCCGCCGGCGACGGCAACGTAATTCGGGTCGAAATGGACCTCGATTTCAGGATGGGCGAGGCCGAATCCCTTGAGCTGTTCCAGCGTCACGTCTTCGGCGTTGTTGATCAACTTCTTCACGGCTTGTCTTCCTTTTCAGGAGTGGGGAGCTTGGGTGGCGCGCAATAAACGCGCCTCTGCGCCGGGCCTCGGGCCATGGCGCAGCATCTGCCTCTCGGCAAACGACGATCTCCTTGAAACGCGGAGGGTGAACCGCGGAAGGTCGTCGGGCCCGAGATGAAGACAGGGGAGGAGAGGGCGTTTCGAAGACCCGCGCTGCGCCTCGCCTTCATATGTGGCGGCGCGCCTTTGCCATCCGGCGGGCCTGCGTGCGGCCGGTCATCGGAAGATGAGGCGGAAGAGGAAGCTGCGGACGGGCGACGGGACGCGCGGGCAAAAGCGGCGCGGGCAATCTTGGAGATGAAAAGGGCGGGGGAGATGGGAATGGCGGGTCTGGCGCCGGATTTTCCAAAAAATAACGTCGATATCGGGGGCTTTGCGCCCGCTGAGCTTACTTTTTCAAGTATAGATCCCGACACCATACGCCTATTCTCTACGATGACATCAATTTTCCCGCGGAGATTGAGATGTCATGCGTATGCACCTAGCGTAATAGATCTTCGTAACTGTCATATAGTCATGCAAAACCCGGGGCAAGGTGTAATTGATTGAAATCAATTGGACATCTCGGGGCCGCGCTCGGCCTTTTCGTTGGCCGGCGCGTGCGTGTGCGGGGGCGCGTACGGGTTGCGGTCCGGAGGAAACCTTGCCGCGCCGCGGGCGTTCACGAGCGATGACACGCTTTCCTTCCCTTCCCGTTCTCCCCCTCGCTCTTCCCCTCGCTCTCATCTTCGCGCTTTCCGCCTGCTCTCCGGACGCAGATCAGCAGGAGGCGAACGGGACGGCTTCGAAAACGTTCGAAAGTGCGGCGGCGAGCGGGCCGCAAGAGACGAGCGGGTCGCGTTCCTCTCCCGAAACCGGGCCTGCGAAGGTGATCGGGCTCGATGGGCTCGGCGATCTTAGGATCGGCAATCCGGTGCCGGAAGGGGGAAGCTTTGCGGAGCGGGGGGCGCAGACGAGCGATGCCTGCCGCACGGTGAGTTCGCCCGATTATCCCGGGGTCTATGCGATCGTCGCCGACGGCAAGGTGCAGCGCATTACGGTCGGGCAGCGCTCAGACGTCAAACTGGCCGAAGGTGTGGGCGTCGGCTCCACCGAGACAGAGGTGCGGAGCTGGTTCGGCGGCTTTCGCGAAGAGCCGCACAAATATGAAGAGGCGCCGGCGAAATATCTGACCGCGCCGAATGCCGAAAGCGGCACCTCGGCCCTGCGCTTCGAGATCGGGCGCGAGGGGAAGGTGAAATTGTTTCATATCGGCGTGATGCCGTATCTCGCCTATGTCGAGGCCTGTGCGTGAGGCTGCGTCAGGGGAGAAGCGTGATCAGTCCGGGTGAGACGGCCCGCGGGGGGAGCCCGCGGACCGGGTTTCTCACAGGCCTTTCTTGCGGCCGGTGAACATCGGCGTGATCAGGTCTTCGTGCTTGTAGAGCTTGTAGAAGACGATCGAGGCGATGTGGACGCCGACCATGATCAACAAGAGCGTCGACAGGGGTTCGTGCCATGAGAGCGCCTGCCGCGCCGTCTCGATGGAGACGTATTTGGCGAGCGGTCCGGCATTGATGTAATCCTCCGGATCGGCCAGGAGGCCGGTGCCGATCTGCATCGCGAGGACGATCAGAACGCCGACGATGAACAGCGCGCCGAGAGGATTGTGTCCCGGGCAGTTCGACGGTTCGCGCGAGGCGAAGTGGCGGGCGTAATGCAGGATTTTGCGCGGGCCTTTGACGAAATTCACGAAGCGCGCATTGGCGGACCCGACAAAACCCCAGACGATGCGGATGACGACGAGAGCCGCCACCGTGTAGCCTGCGTAAAAATGCAGCGTCATCTCATCCGGGCCGAATTTGCCGAGCCCCCAGGCGGCCGCGAAGGCTGCGACGAGGGCCCAGTGAAAGATACGCACCACCGGATCCCAGACGCGGATCTCCTCGCCGGCCCGCAAGGGCGCGTGATCGGAGGTTCCGGCCTGGTGCGGGATATCGCCGGAGGGGCGGGGGACTGCGCCCCGGCCCGGTTCGCTCATTGTCGACATGTCTCAAATCCCTTGGGTTTTGTGTTCCTCGGGTTCGAGGATCGCCTGGTCCAGAGAGGCTCCGAACCAGGCGTCCCAGGCTTCAAATTCCGGCTCAAAAGTCCTTGGCGCGGAAATCGTCGTGGCAGGATTTGCAGGTGCCGCCGAGCTTGCCCACGGCCGGACGCAGCTGATCGAGGCCTTCACCGGCGACGGAATTGAGGTTCTGAACGGCGGCGACAAAGGCTTCGCCCTTTTCCTGCATGCCGTCCATGTTGTCCCAGATCGCCGGCAGAGCACGGGTCTTGCCGGGCAGGTCGGCGTTGGAGGTGCCGGGGGCAAAGAGGGCTGCCGTCGAATAATGCGTCAGCGCCTCAAGGTTCGCGGCATTGGTCTTGGCTGCTTCGGCGTCGTAATCCTTTTCGCCCTTCGCCATCGCGGCGAGGTCGTGCATCTCAAGACCGAGCAGGCGGAAATAACCGATCCGGGCATCGGCCACATCCTGCGGCGACTGGGCGAGTGCCAGGCTCGGAGCGGCAAGGACGGCGAGGGAAAGGAGAAGTCTGCGCATCATAATATCCTTCGGGTAATTTCTTTTCAGGTGCGAGTTCGCAAAGCTGCGAATTCCGCGGAGGTGCCCCGTCCCCGCCGTGCCGGTTTTGCCAATACATATCGGGACCGGAATGCGACACCGGGACACCCCACGAAAGGCGTAGGGCCGGAAATCGCGGATCTCTGCGGAAGTCTCTGCCGTCGCTCACGAAGTTGTGCGGCACCCGTGATGCGCCAAAAGAAAACGCCCGCGCGAGGCGGGCGTGTGCGAAGGCTTGAAGGCGGGCCCGAAGGTTTTTCAGGCGGCTGCCCCGGACGGTTGCGACGCGTTCGGCCGGGGGAAGATGTCAGTTGAAAAGGGAATCGATGTCGTCCTGCGAGACGACGTTCTCGTCGCTCTTGAGCGCCGGACCGTTGAGGAGCGCCTCGTCGCCCTCTTCCTCCGGCTCGTCCTCGGCATGCTGCTCGAAAGCCGTGGCCTCGCCGGACCAGATCTTCAGCATCTTGTCGATGCGGCTTTCGATGAATTGCAGGAGGTTGACGACCTTGGAGATGCGCTGGCCGGTAATGTCCTGGAAGTTGCACGCCTCGAAGATGGCGATGCAACGGTCATTGATGCCCTGGAGCTGGGCGCGCTCGTCATCACCGAGCGTCTTGCCGAGCTTTCTCGCAATGTCGTCGATCTCCTCGGCGGAGGTGAGGATCGTCTCGGTGGCGCCCTCGGTGTCGGCGACGACGGCATCGAGCTCGTCGGCAGCGCGGTTGAACTGCTTGGAATCGACCACTTTGGCATGAATCGAGGCGATTTCGCCACGCGTGTCGCGGATGGCGTGCTGAATGGCCTCGACGCCCAGCCAAAGCTTCTGCTGATCGGCGACGACTTCATCCTGCTTGCCGGCGATCTGCCGAAGCTCGGAAAGCTCGGTGAAAATCTTGTCGAGGCGAAGTGCCAGGCTGAGCTGCTCTGTGGCGTGCTGTGCCCAAGCTTCCTGCTCGGTCACATCCTTTTTCGCGGTGGCGCGCTTTGCGGACATACGTGAACCCTATCCCATCAAAGAAAGTGGCGACTGTATATTCGAAGGCCCGAAAAGAGAAAAGATAGCGGGGGTTTGCGGCGCAAGCCTGGCGCAAGTCAGTTCAATTTAAACACACCTCGATCCCGCCGGAGATAGCGGTGCAGTCTAGATTCTATATGGAGCGCGGCGAATGTCGTTGAACCTTTCTATGCCGATCCTTGTCGTCGACGATTACAAGACGATGATCCGGATCATTAAGAACCTGTTAAAGCAGCTCGGCTTCGAAGATATCGACGAAGCGGCCGATGGCAGCGAGGCGCTCAACAAGATGAAGGAGCGCGACTATGGTCTCGTCATATCTGACTGGAACATGGAGCCGATGACCGGTTACGAGCTTCTGAAGCAGGTGCGGGCCGACGACAAGCTGAACGCGACGCCGTTCATCATGGTCACTGCCGAGGCGAAGTCAGAAAACGTCATCGCCGCCAAGAAAGAAGGCGTGAGCAATTATATCGTGAAGCCGTTCAATGCGCAGACGCTGAAGGGCAAGATCGAAGCCGTCTTCGAGAACTGATCACGTTGCCGAGGCCCGACCTCCATGGTTCGGGCATGGCACGGCTCGGGCTGACGCACCGATCTAGCTTCCAGATTGTCTTTCTGGAGGCTTTCGGCGCAAACGTTTCAACGACCGCCGCTCCTCTCACTCTCGCGGTCGTCCGCGCGGCTGCTTCGGCAGCCGCGCGCCCCTCACACGCAAACCTCTCTTTACTCTCTCTTCCTCCTCGCGACCCTCTCTTCCGGCCCGCATCCCTCGTCCTCACGCCTTTGTGAGCCTCGGGTTCCCCACGATCGTTCCTTTGTGAGTCCAAAAGACAATGCAATTGCCCCGCTTCCGGGGTGATCGGGCGCGATCGACGACCTTTTCGGTCGAAAAACCGTGGCGCATCGGCAACAATCCGCCCCTCGGAACGCCCTGATCGGTCTCCTCTCGCGCTAATTTCGTCCTGCACGAGGCCGGTGTCTCGCCGAAAACCGCAGAAATCCGCGGGTTTTTCGGCTGCGAAACGATAACCTTTCATTATCCAGCAATTTGGAGCGAAACGTCTCCGGCAACGGATTCAGTTCTGATTGAGTGGAGTGAAGTTGATCGGTACTTCGAAACCCATCGGAGCCGCAGTTCTCCTGCAAGCAATACTGCGGAATACGAAAAATTTTAATTTAAATACCGAGGGTGCGAGATGTACGTCGTTGTTGATCCCCGGGCAGAGGTCGCTGCCGGTTTCACGTCCATGTTCAGCCGCGAAGGGCTTTCCGCCGTCGGTTTCGACTCCGAAGAGTTCCAGGAATGGCTGACGACGGCCGCTGAGCGGGATCTGTCGGCGGTGCAGGGCTTCCTCCTTGGAGAGTTCGCCGAGCGGCCGAATTATCCGAACCTCATCCGCAGCCATTCGCGGGCCCCGATCATCGCCCTGAGCGATGTGCGTTCGCTGGAGCAGACGCTGGAGCTTTTCACCGCGGGCATCGACGATGTGGTGCGCAAGCCGATCCATGTGAAAGAGATCGTGGCACGCTCCGATGCCGTGTGGCGGCGCATGAACGGTCCGAAGCAGGAAGTTTCCAGCGACCGGCTGAAGATCTTCTTCGACGGCCGCGACCCGGAAGTCGACGGCGAGCCGCTCGCCCTGCCGCGCCGCGAGCGCCACATCCTCGAATATCTGGCGAAGAACCGCATGCGTCGCGTGACCAAGACGCAGATCTTCAACGCCATCTACGGCGTCTTCAACGACGATGTCGACGAGACGGTCGTGGAGGGTCACATCAGCAAGCTGCGCAAGAAGCTACGCCTGCGCCTCGGCTTCGAGGTGATCGATGCGAAGCGCTATCTCGGCTATCAGTTCGTCGCCTGAGCGGCGGCGAAGTTTTCGGACGAGCACAGATCGGGGAAGACACCCCGGGAGAGGTCTTTGGCCGGTTCAGCCGACCTTGAGACCGAGACGAGCGGCCTGACGCTCGACAAAAGCATGCATGCGCTCAAGACCGGTTTCGGTCAGGCGGACGAGGGTGCGACGACGGTCGGTCTCGTCTGGGAAACGCATGATGAGATCCGCTTCCTGCAATTCGTCGATACGGCGCAGCGCCGTGGTCGTGGCGACACCGGAGGCGAGACACAGGCTCGTGACGGACACGAAGCGGCCGGTGGCTTCCGCGACGGCGAGATCAAGCATCATATCCCAGGCGGGATCGGAGAAGAGCTTCGCCTTGAAGATCGCGTCGCGATCGGTGCGTGCTGCGACCAGGGCGCGAAGATAATCGGATTCCGTCGCGGACTGGGACGGTTCGGGGCTCGTGCGACCGGTGAGGTCGAGAGCCCTGCGGATGGCGATCGCCACTTCTTCCGCAGAAACCGGCTTTTGAAGAAAATCGACGGCATTGAGGCGCAGCGCCGCGACGGCGCGATCGAGCGACGCATTGCCCGTCATGACCACAGCGGTGAGAGGCCGGCTGTGCCGCCTCGCCGTCAGCTTCTGCAGGAGCTCGATCCCGTCGATCTGGGGCATCTGCAGATCGGTGACGATGACGCGCAAACCTGGGTTGCGCTGAACGATCGCCAGAGCTTCGACTGCGGTGCTCGCCTTCAGCGGCGGCAGGTCAAGCGCGGCCAGGCCTTCGGCCAGCTCATCGAGGATGTCGACATCGTCGTCGACGAGGAGAATCTGCGGCTGGGAATTGGTTCTGGCACCAGGTTCCTTGGTATCCATATCGTGCTGATACCTCACGATGCCTCCTTCCGTTTCACGGCGGAGATTGAGAGGCACTTCCTAAGACGGGGTTTAGTCAATTGATCCGAAACGCGCGAAGCTTGCTAAGCTTTTATTGACGATACACCCATCGGGTCGTCCGGTCGAAATCGGCCGGCCATAGCCCGAGCACCCCGAAGAGGGACTTAATCCGTTGGTCCGCATCGTGTAAACAGCCTGAAGGTCCGCATCATTCTTGCCCGAAGGCATTCTGCCCCCTGAGATCGGAGACAGAGGCTGTAGCAACTAAAGGGCGTTCTGCGTCCTTTTGTTGCATTGGGGCAAGTCTCTCAGCTTTGGACGACAGGGGCAAGAGGCTTCAACGCGAAGCTGCATTCCGGCGCGCGGCGGAAAGCGGCCAGCGGAGGATCTTGCAGTCCACGAATCGCGCCTCCAGATCCGCCAGCATTTCGAACGGGTCGACGGGCTTGAAGAAGAGGACGTCGGGGCCGAAAGGTTCGCCGAGCACAACGTCTGTCGCCTCGCCGGTGATGAGGGCAATAACCCGCGGACGCAGCGGTTTCGGGAGCCTTCGGGCCCGCCCGATGAGGTCGAGACCGCTCATTTCGCCAAGGCGCAGATCGGTCAAAAGGCAGTCGGGCGCAAGGCCCTGTACAAGCAGGGCGTGCGCCTGCGAAACGCTCGCGCACAAGGTCGGACGCCAGTCCTCGGCTTCCAGGAATTCGGCGATCTCGGCGGCGAGCTCGCGCTCGTCCTCACAGATCAAAATTGAGCGAGGTGCCATCAGGCGGCTTCTTCAAGAGACAGGGCGTCAGAGGCAATGGGCAGGCGGATGGTGAAGCATGCCCCGGCCCTGACGTTGCGGGCGACGATCTCGCCGTTCATGTCGCGCACGATGTTGCGGACCATGGAAAGGCCGAGACCGGTGCCTTTGCCGACGGGTTTCGTCGTCACGAACGGATCGAAGATATGGGCGATGATGTCGTCGGCGATGCCGCCGGCATTGTCTTCGAGTTCCAGGACGACAGTGCCGGCCTGGACGCGGCCACGCACCTGGAGAACGGGCGTTCGATCGACATCACGATCGTGGAGCGCGTCGAGGGCATCGCGCGCATTCACCAGAATGTTGACGATGACCTGCTCGAACATGGTCTGTTCGCCGGCCACAGCGAGATCGTTGGGAAAATCGAGGTCGATGTCGAGGCGAATGCCGGCGGCGCGATATTGCTCGGCGACGAAGCCGATCGCGAGCTGAACGGCGTCGTGAAGCGCGAAGGGCTCGCATTGCTGGGAGGTGAGGCGCCCATATCTGCGGACCTGGTCGGTGATGCGTTTCACCCTTTCCACCTGGTCGCTGATGCGGGTGAGTTTGCCTGCCAGCGCCTCGCCGGTCTCGCCATTCTCCAACAGGCGGCGGGCATTGGCGATGGCGAGCCGGATCACGGCGAGAGGCTGATTGGTTTCGTGAGCGATGGCCGTCGCCATTTCGCCGAGGGTCGCAAGCTTGGCGGCCTGCATGACCTTGAGTTCGGCATCGCGCAATTTGGTGACGTCGGCGAGCGCCAGCATCCGCAGCCGGCGGCCGCGCCAGCGCGCGGACGAGATGGTCCCGCGCAGGGAGCTGATCTCGCCGTCGCGGCGACCGAAGCTCATGATGATGGAGCGGGCATCACCCTGATCGGTCGCCTTGGACACATCGATCGCTGCCTGGATGAGGCGCGTCCAGTCCGGATGGGAGAGTGGGGCGCCGACCAGCCCGACCGCCTCGTCATTGGCGAATTTCACTTCATGGTTGTCCGGATCGAAGATCAAGGTCACGAACGGCATCGCCTGCATGGCCTTCTCGAAGCTCGTTTCGACCTCGATCTGGGCGCGCCGTGCCTCCAGGACGTCATGAAGACGTCGGCGATCGCGTCGCGCCTGCACGACCAGAAGCAAAATGAGGCCGCCGCCGCTGATGAACATCAAGGTGAGGGGGAGCGCTGCCGTTTCTCGCGAAAGCTCGGCTTCGCGGCGATTGATTTCGTCATTGTCGACGACGGCCGCTTCCAGGATGGTTTGCAGGTCGCGTCCGAGAGGAACGAGTTCGCTGCGCCATTGCGAGATGATGCGCCCGCTCTTCGGCGGTGGCGGAAGCGGGTCTTCGAGGCGGGCGAGATAGGCGTCGATGCGCGTCCGATAGGCCTTGAGGGCCGGGGTGAATGTATCGATGCCCGCAATCAGACGGCCTTCCTTCGACGCATAGAGAAGCGGCAGGCGCGAATCGAGAAGCTCCAAGCGCAGCTTGAGCTGGTCGATGATGCGAGGAGAGGGCTTTTCGCGGGCGATATCCAGGGCGGAGGTGGTTTTGACGTATTCGAGCTGCGCCTGATAGGCGACCCAGCCCGAGCTGCGGATGGACATCGCCAGGAGCTGGCGCTGCTCGGACTGTCGCAGATAGAGCATGCCCGTTGCCATGAAGAGGCCGAGCGTCGTGACGACGAGGGCGCCGGCAAGCAGCCTGCGCGCGATTTTTGCCTTCTTACTCAACACGGAAGTCGATGCTCCGGATCTGCCAGATCATCCGGCTGTGGTAGAGATGGCTTTTAAGCTCCGGATACGCATCGACGGGATAGACGATGCGGAAGGGGCCTTTGTCGCGGATGCGCATTTCCTGCCCATCCTGGCGCACCGCCATGATGACGTCGTAGAGCGCCCAGTCCGATTGCGGGATTTCGGCGGAGTAATCGTTGAGCGCGACCAGAGCCGCTTCGACGACGGGGAGGCCCGCAAGGTCGGCAAGGGTGGCGAGAAGCGGACCGCTGAAGGCCTGGTTTCCCGCTTCCCAGGGCGTGTGCGTGACGATCACCTGCTGTTGCAGCGCCTCGATGTCTTCGCGGCTCATCAGCTTTTCCGCGAGTACTGCGCCGCTTTCGCCAAGCCAACGCAACGTCAGTTCCTGTGCTGCGACAGGACTTCCGGAAACAATTGAAAGTGCGACGGCTAAGAAAAGTGAGAGGCGGGACATTAGGAGGCCTGCGATTTGTATTTTGCGTGCATTGTCGTGCAATCTTGAAAATTAGGTTTATTCGAGAAGATATTTTGTCGCGATAGAGTTTGCCGAGAGATCCGGTATCTCTTCGCCGTATTAAAAACTACATCGTCTCTAAATTGGCAGCTGTGTCGTGGTTATCGTGGATGATCGTGAGGCTGTGGGCCTTCGTGTCCTGCTTGCCCGCGTTATGTTGCAGTTTTCCGAAGCTGACGCAGCAGAACAGAAACACTTGATTTTGCAGTTAAGGAGCCCGACTCGAAGAGATTAAAAACTGATGGGTTTGCAAAGTCTGGAACGGTTCCAAAGGGGGCGAGCGTGCCGGGCATAAGGCGGAAAACCGCCTGTCGAAGTGACGGCGGAAAATCCAATTGGCCCCTGAGAGGCCTGCGAGATCTGGAGCTGCGACCTGGCGTCGCGGTTTGGCGTCGGGTGTCGCAATGCGGCCCGGGGCGAGGTGAACGCCCCCTCGACCGGGCCCGACCGGGCCCGACCGGGGCTCGATCGCCGCCGGGGAGACGCCTTGAGGATGTGTGGCGGGGCTACCGGCTCATCTCGCGACGCCCGGCCCGAAAGGAATCCTCCACGCCTTCGACCACCCGGTCGTAAGTGTCGCGCATTGACGCCGGATATTGCAGGCTGAAGCCCTGCACGGTGTCGCCGCGCACGAAGAATTTTTCGTAGAAAATGTCTGAACCGCGATAGCCGGAGACGACCAGCCAGTTTCGGCCCTGAGGCGAGTAGGTGACGTTCTCGTAGCCATCGGTGCCGCGCATGAGGGCGCGCAGATCGACAGCCCCGTCGACACCTTCGACCACACGGGCGGAGATTTCGAGCCGGGCCCCGTCGCCGACGAAGGCCGTACCGTAGGCGAGGGGCGTCTCTTTCGGGAAGAGCTTTTCAGGATAGGCGATGCGGGCGCCCGAGCGAGGATCGGCGTAAGTCGTCCAGCCCTGCCCGCTTTGGGGCGCGGCGACCACGGAGGCCGGCATAAGGATGGCTGCCGTGGCGAGAGACGTTGCGGCGATGAGCAAGGCGGTTGCGGTGGCGCCCAAAATCGTGCGCAGGGTGGCGGCGAAAGCCCTCATGATGGCGTCCTTTCCACTGTGCGAGTGGAGACGAACGGCAGGGGGAGGGCATCGTTCCGAAATGGCGGGCCGTCTCACGCCCCGCCTCACTCCCGATCTCACTCTCCGGCGAGCGAGGCGATCATGTCTTCCATGCCGGCGGTGTTGTGCATGCGCAGGATGGCGGCGCAGGCGGCGAAATCGTGCCGGCGAAGCGCATCGACGAGGAGGCGGTGTTCTTCGATCACGGAGGCGAGCCGGTTCGGCCGGTAGCCGAGGCGCCGGCGCAGCGCATAGATGAGCTCCCAGCCGAGTTCGAAGAGGCGGGTGGCTTCCGCATTGCCGGCCAATTCGAAGAGCCGCATGTGCAATGTGCGGTTCGCCATGATGATCTCTTCGAGGTCGGCTCTCTCCACGGCCGCGGCATGAGCCGCTTGCAGACTGGAAAGCTCGTCGAGCATGGCAAGGGTGATACGCGGCATGAGCCTTTGCACCGCGAGCGTTTCGAGCGCGGTGCGGACCTCGTAGACGTCCTTCAGGAATTTTTCGTCGATCGGGCGGATGACGGCGCCGCGATTGGGCAGGATGGCGACGAGCCCTTCGCCCTCCAATTTGCGCAACGCCTCGCGCACCGGCATGGCGCTGAAGCCGAAGCGCCGCGCCGCATCGGCGACCTTCAGGCGCTCGCCGGGCCTGTATTCGGCGGTGACAATGGCGCGCCGGATGAGCGCCGTCGCCTGTTCCACCGAGGTCGGACCAACCTCCTCCTCCTGCGCATCCATCCCGATCACAACCCGAGCCTTGCGGCTCTTTTCCCCCAACCTGTTCTCTTTGCCACAGAAGAAGCACTTGCTCCATTGGTCAAACGGCGCGCGCGGAGAGTTTCCCGGTGAAGGGGCTGCAAGCACCGGCGCCGGGTGCTTGTGGCTGTCGCAAAAGTGGGGGAAAAGCGGCCGGTTGCGAGGAATGGGAGAAGGCGATGTCGAAGCTCGTCGTGAGTGCGGGGCCGTACCGGTTCGATGCGAGGCTTGAGGAAGAGGCGGCGCCTCAGACCTGCGCGGCGTTCCGCAAGGTGATGCCGTTCGAAAGCAAGATCGTGCATGTGCGCTGGAGCGGCGAGGGCGTGTGGATCCCGCTCGGCGACATGCAGTTCGGCGTCGGCTACGAGAACCATACGAGCTATCCGGCGCCCGGCCAGATGGTGCTCTATCCGGGGGGCATCAGCGAGACGGAGATCCTGCTTGCCTATGGCGGCGTGCATTTCGCCTGCAAGATGGGCCAGCTCGCCGGCAACCATTTCATCACGCTGACATCGGGCCTCGACGATCTCGCCAAGCTCGGCCCGATGACCTTGTGGGAAGGCGCGCAGCCGATCCGCTTCGAATTCGCCTGAGCCGCTGGGGCTCAGGCTTTCGGTCAAAATTCCGCGAAGGCCGGATCGGGAGGCGGTGCCTTGCGATCCGGCCTTTTTGCGTTTGCGGTCCTCAGCGGCCGGTGGCCGCCATCAGATGTTCGGGATAGCGCTCGCCTTCGACGTCGATCTCGGCGAGAGCGGCACCGATGCGGCTCAAATCGTCCTCGCCGAGCTCGATCTCGGCCGAGGCGAGATTTTCCTCAAGCCGGTGGAGCTTGGTGGTGCCGGGGATCGGCACGATCCAGGGCTTTTGCGCAAGGAGCCAGGCGAGCGCGATCTGCGCCGGCGTCGCCTCCTTTTCCGCGGCGACCTGTTTCAGAAGCTCGATCAGCGCCTGGTTCTTCTCCATCGCTTCCGGCGTGAAGCGCGGCAGGAGGGCGCGGAAATCGGTCTCGCTGATCTTCGTATCCTTGCTCATGGCGCCGGTCAGGAAACCCTTGCCGAGCGGAGAATAGGGAACGAGGCCGATGCCGAGCTCCTCGCAGGCCTTAAGGATGCCGTTGGTTTCGACGCCCCGCGTCCACAGTGAGTATTCGTTTTGCACGGCGGTCACCGGCTGCACCGCATGCGCCCGGCGCAGGGTTTCCGCGCCCGGTTCCGACATGCCGAAATGCTTCACCTTGCCTTCGGCGATCAGGTCCTGGACGGCGCCGGCCACCTCCTCGATCGGCACGTCCGGGTCGACGCGGTGCTGATAAAAGAGGTCGATCTCGTCGATGCCGAGCCGCTTCAAGGATGCCTCGGCGACCTCCTTGATGTGTTTCGGCCGGCTGTTCATCCCCGCCTGCTTGCCGTCCACGATGTGGAAGCCGAATTTGGTGGCGATCACGACCTTGTCGCGCATGGGGCGCAAGGCCTCGCCGACGATTTCCTCGTTTGTGAAGGGGCCGTAGACCTCGGCCGTGTCGAAGAAGGTGACGCCCCGCTCCACGGCGGCACGGATGAGGGCCACGGCGTCGTTCTCTTTCGGGAAATCTGTGAAGCCGAAATTGAGGCCCATGCAGCCGAAGCCGAGGGCGGAGACCTCAAGGTGGTCGGCAAGCTTGCGTGTTTTCACGGTATCTCTCCATTGGAGGCTTTTCGAACTGGGCGGGATTCTCGAACGGGTATGTCCAGGGTGGCGTTTTTGAGGGGCGCAGAACCCAGTATCTTGTCGGTGGGTGCGGCCGGCGGGTGCGTGGGGTGGCAAGATGTATCCTGCCCTGGGCGGGCATCGATGTCATGCGCGGAAATCAGGTGAACGCGGGTTGGCGACCAGACGCAGGTCTCCGCTTACGCCTGTGCGCCTTCTTCATAAGTGAGCGCCGGCGGCGGGGCTTTGTCGGCGAGGGAAAGGCGTCTTGTGATGCTGCGCGCGGCCCGCGGTCTGTGCCGATTGCCGCAGCGCTGAGAAGGCCCGCAAAAAGGGCGGTGTTAGCCGTTTTGTGACCATATTGTTGCCCGAGGAGGCCGTTCTTCTTCCGCGATGTTCGCGGATTTACGGAGCGGGACAGGAATGGGCAGTTTGCCCCCCGAAAGGGGGATGGGGGAAGGCGACGACGGATCGTCCGCAGACCGGATTTTCAAGGCGGGATTTTTCATTTCGCTCGTGTTCATCGCCTTCGTTGCGGGGGCGATCATGACAACGGCGGGGGTGACGCCCGGCCCGCAGATCAGCGATGCCTATCTCGGCGGCAAGGCGCTCTATGATCGCGCCACGACGACGCAGAATCTCTACCTGACGGATCTCTGGTATCCCGAGCGCCGGTCCGACAAGGGCGTGACGGTGAACGATGCGGCACGCACCGAGCAGGGGCTGACGCTCTACACCTCGGGCGACGATGCGGTGGCGCGGCTGATCGCCATGGACGGGACGGTCGTGCACGAATGGCGGCGGCCCTACAGCTCCGTCTGGCACGAGGGCGCCGCCGTGAAGCGCCCGCAGCCCGACGCCTTCGTCTATTTCCGCAAGGCGATCGCCTATCCGAACGGCGATCTTCTCGTCGTCTACGAGGGGGCGGGCGACACGCCCTACGGCTACGGCGTCGCCAAGCTCGACAAGGATTCCAACGTCATCTGGAGCTATCTCGCCAACGCCCATCACGACATCGATGTCGGGCCGGACGGGCGGATCTACGTTATCACGCATGAATTCGTGAACGAAAAGCTCGACGGATTCGACAATTTCAAGCAGCCGCGGCTCGACGATTTTCTCGTCATCCTGTCGCCCGACGGACAAGAGCTGAAGAAGATCGCGCTCATTCAGGCGGTGGCGCGATCGGAATTCCGGCAGATGCTCTACACCGTGTCGGCCTTCGCCGTGTCGGACCCGCTGCACACCAACAATGTCGATTACATCACGGCGGAAGAGGCGGCGAATTTCCCCTATGCCAAAGAGGGGCAGCTTCTCGTTTCCTTCCGTGAACTCGGCGCCGTGGCGGTCCTCGACCCCGATGAGGAGACCATCACCTGGGCGAAGCGCTCCGACTGGCTCGGCCAGCACGATCCGGACATTCTGCCGAACGGCGATCTCATCCTTTTCGACAATTTCGGCAATTACGAGCGCGCCAATGCCCGCTCGCGCGTCATCGAGGTCAATCCGCGCACGTCCGAGATCGTCTGGGAATATGGCGGCACGCCCGAAGCGCCGCTCGACAGCATGATCCGCTCGGCGCAGCAGCGGCTCAAGAACGGCAATACGCTCATCACCGAATCCTCCGGCGGGCGGCTTCTGGAGGTGACGCGCGAGGGCGACATCGTCTGGGAGTACATCAATCCCGTGCGGGCCGAGACGCTCGCCGGCGAGACCGTGCCGCGCCTCTCCATCCTGTGCTGGGGGCAGCGACTGCCCCCCGATTATTTCGACGCCTCTTTCACCAGCTCGTTGCAGGCGACGAGCCAGACCGGGAAGAAAACGATATGAGACGGTTTGTGTTTTTTGCTGTGACCGCAGCACTCCTGCCTTCTGCCGCTTTCGCCTATGTGGGCCCGGGCGCGGGGCTCAGCCTTCTCGGCGCCTTGTGGGCGCTTGTCGCCGCGATCGGCCTTGCGATCAGCTTCGTCGTCGCCTGGCCGGTGCGTAAAATGATGCGCAATCGCCGCAAGGCGGGCGCCGCGCGACAGGAGAATGCCCCCGGTGCCGCGCCGCTTTCTTCCCAGGCCGCGACCGCAGAGCCGGCCGGCGTCAGCGAACGGACGGCGAATGGGGCTTCTTGATCTGCCGGCGCCGCTGTTCGGCTGGATCGACGGACAGCTGTCGCACATTCTGCCCTCCTTCCTGGTGGTCTTGATCTGGGCGTCGGTCGCCTCGATCGCCTCCATGGAGCTCTATCGGCTGTTGTCGCCGCAGGCGCGGATTGCGGAATTGCGGGTTGCGCTGAAAGGCGCGCAGGAACGGCTTGGCGAATTCGACGGGCCGTTCGAGGAAGCGGGCGGGCTCATCCGCAACATGCTGGGGCTTGCCCTGAAGCGGGTGTTTCTGGTGCTGCCATCGACGCTGATCGCCTCGCTGCCGCTTCTCACCCTCATTTTGTGGCTCGATTCCTCCTATGCGCGCACGATGCCGCCGGAGGGCCAGAGCGTCACCGTGCGGGCCTCGGGCAATTACGGCGGCGAATGGGTGGAGGACCGGCCGGCGCCGCGGGCGATCGTCAAGGATGCGAACGGGACGACGATCGCCGACGTGCCGGTGAAGGCGCCGGTGCCGGTCGTGCACAAGAAGCAATGGTGGAACTACATCATCGGCAATCCGATCGGCTACCTCGCCGACGAGGCGCCGGTCGACGAGATCGAGATCGATTTGCCGAAGCGGGAGATCGTCACGGCCGGGCCGTCCTGGGCACGCGGATGGGAGATCATCTTCTTCCCGGCGCTGATCCTGATGTCGTTTGCCGCAAAATCCATCCGCAGGATCGAATAGATGGCGCAGGATCGAATAGATGGCAAAGTCTGAGACGAGCGGCCCGAAGGTCAGCGGCTGGATGGATTTTCTGAGCGGCCTCGTGGAGCGGCATCCGAAGGCGTTTATCCGGCTCGGCGACTTCGAGACGCGGATGGCGCGCGAGCGCATCGCGGAGATGCGGGTGGAACGGCCGATCTATGTGACGGGGCTCGCGCGCTCCGGCAGCACGATGCTTCTCGAACTTCTTGCGACCCATCCCGATGTCGCGACGCATCGCTACCGCGATTTCCCGGCCGTGATGACGCCCTTTGCCTGGAACTGGTTCACCGACCATGCGGCGAGCGGCGAGGCTCCGGCGGAGGAACGGGCGCACAAGGACCGCATCCTGGTGACGCCGGAAAGCCCGGAAGCTTTCGAAGAGGTGATGTGGATGGCGTTCTTTGCCGGCCTGCACGATCCGGCGACGTCGGCCGTGCTCGACCGGGCGACCGCGCATCCAGAGTTCGAGCGCTTCTACCGCGAGCATATCGCCAAGCTTCTCGTGCTGCGTGGGGGGCGGCGCTATCTCGCCAAGGGCAATTACAACGTCACGCGGCTTTCCTATCTCCAGAAACTCTTTCCCGATGCGTGCTTCCTGGTGCCGGTGCGCGACCCGGTCTGGCATATCGCTTCTTTGATGAAGCAGCACCGGTTCTTCGTTGAAGCCGGCAAGGCCGATCCGCGCATCACGCGGCATCTGAGCCGCACCGGGCATTTCGAATTCGGCCTGGAGCGGCGGGCGATCGGGCTTGGCGACGGGCAGGCGCCCGAGATTATGCGGCTGTGGGCTGAAGAGCGGGACGTGGAAGGCTGGGCGCGTTACTGGGCGGCGCTCTATGGGCATGTCGCCGACAAGCTCGACGCCGATCCGACGGTCGCGGCGGCAACCCGCATCGTGCCCTATGAGCGGCTTTGTGCCGATCCGGCGCGCGAGATGGCGGCGATCGCCGGCCATTGCGGGCTTCAAGGCGGCAATCTGCCGGCGCTTGCGGCCGAGCGGATCAGCGAGCCTTCCTATTATCGGCCCGATTTTACGCCAGACGAGTTGAGGACGATTGCGGCGATCACCGAGGAAACCGCGATGCGCCTTGCTCGGCATGCCGCGGATGTGCCCGCCAAGGCGGAGGTGCGCGCCGTCGCAATGGCCTGAGGTGCCGGCGCGCCGGGGAGGGCGCGCCGGAGTTTTTCAGGCGAGCTCAGGCAGGACGGCTTCGATCTCCGTCCGCCGGGCCTCGTATTGGTCGGGCAGTTTCAAGGCCTGGCCGAGGTCCGTCTCGGTCTCGTCGATGGCAAAGCCCGGATCGTCGGTTGCGATCTCGAAGAGGACGCCGCCCGGCTCGCGGAAATAGACCGAGCGGAAATATTTGCGGTCCTTCTGCTCGGTCGTGGCGATGCGATGCACCTCGCGCAGGCGCCGCGCCATCGCCGTCTGGCCGTCCTCGTCGGCACGGAAGGCGATGTGATGGACGGAGCCCGCGCCCATGCGGCCGCGCAGGAACTCGCCGGCGGCATGCAGATCGACGAGGGTTCCAGGCGTTGCCGGGCTGCCGCCCTTCGCCTGAAAGCGCGCAAGCGAGCCGTCTTTGCCGGCGGCTTCAAAGCCCAGCACATCGGTCAGGATCTCCGCCGTCGGCTCCGCGTCCTTGAGGAGGAGCTTGACGCTGTGGATGCCGCGGATCGCGTGTTCCTGCGGGATCTCGCCATCCGACCAGCCGGGCTCGGCCTCCGCGCCCGCAACGCCGACGAGCGAGAGATGCGTGCCGTCGGGATCGGTGAAGGAGATCGCCGTGTCGCCGAAGAGTTTCGTCGGCGCCTCATGGGCGACGCCCTTTTCGACGAGGCGCTGCGCCCAGAAGCCGAGCGAGGCCTCCGGGACAAGAAAGCGCGTTTCCTGCGTTTCGCCGATGCCGGCGCGACCGGGAGCGGCATGCTCCAGCGGGAAGAAGGTGAGGATGGTGCCCGGATGGCCGGCTTCGTCGCCATAATAGAAATGGTAGCCGCCGGGATCGTCGAAATTTACCGTCTTCTTGACAAGGCGCATGCCGAGGATGCGGGTGAAGAAATCGAGATTGCGTCGCGCCGAAGCCGCGATCGCGGTCACGTGGTGGATGCCGTTGTGGCGCATGGTGAAGCTCCAATCAGACGCGCCCCGTGAAGAACGCGTTCTTTCGTTACCCCGACAGATAGTCCGGGGGCGGGCGATTGCGATGGGGAAGACATTGCGCTGATGCAATGATATATGTGCAAAGAAGCCGTTTGAATTGCATGTGGGGAATGTTCAGTTTCGGGGAAGAACAACCGAAATTGGAGCGACAGATGATCGATACCCGCCTTGCCCCCTATGGCGCCTTCCTCCTGCGCATCGCGCTCGGCGTGATGCTCATCGCCCATGCTTATATGAAGATCGTGACCTTCACCGTTCCGGGCTTTGAAGGCTTTTTGAGCCAGCTCGGCCTTCCGACCCTCTTCGCCTGGCCGATCATTCTCGGCGAACTTTTTGGCGGCCTGGCGCTGATCGCCGGCGTTTACAGCCGCCTCATCTCCATCCTGGTTCTGCCGATCCTGTTGGGCGCCATCTGGGTGCATGCGCCGAACGGCTGGAGCTTCTCCGCGGCCAATGGCGGCTGGGAATATCCGGCGTTCCTGTCGGTGGCGGCTCTCGTTCAGGCGCTGATCGGCGATGGTGCTTTTGCGCTTCGCCGCACGGTGCTGCCGGTGTCCGCCCATGCGGGCCGGGTCGCGGAAGCCGCATGAGGCTTCGCGACAAATTTCGAAAAGACCGGCCGCGCTCTCTTCGGGAGCGCGGCCGCAATTCTGTTTGAGGGAAAGATTGGTCGAGCCGTTCAAGAATCTCGCCTGGGATGATTTTCGCCTGATCAAGGCGATTGCCGAAGCCGGCCGGCTTCCGGCCGCGGCCGAGCTTCTCGGTATCAACCATTCGACCGTGTTTCGCCGCCTCGGGCAGATCGAGGCGACGCTCGGGGTGAGCCTCTTTGAACGCCATCGCACCGGCTATGTGCCGACGGCGGTGGGCGAGGAGATGGTGGAGCTCGCCAGCGACATCGACGAGCGCATCACCGGCTTCGGACGCAAGGTCGCCGGCGCCGAGGTGGTGCCGGAGGGCGAGGTGCGCGTGACGACGAGCGATACGCTTCTGACGCATCTCTTCACGCCGCTGTTTGCGCGCTTTCGCGAGAAGGAACCGCGGGTGCGTCTCGACATCGTCGTTTCCAACCAGGCGCTCAATCTTTCCAAGCGGGATGCCGACGTGGCGATCCGGGCGACCGACAATCCGCCCGAGAACCTGGTCGGGCGGCGCGTGGCCCGCATCAATTGGGGGCTTTACGGACGGGCGGCCGATTTTGCCGATGCGGAAGAGGTGGAGGTCACGAACCTGTTCGAGCGGCCATGGGTGGCGCTTGGCGATCGGATGGCGGGGCTCAAGGCGGTGCGCTTCGTCCACGAGCACGTGCCGGCGGAGAAGATCGTCTACCGCATCAGCAGCGTTCTCGGCCTTGCCGAGGCGATCGCGGAGGGGATCGGCATCGGGCATCTGCCCTGCTTTATCGGCAATGCCGAGCCCGGTTTGACGCGGCTTGCCTCCGCCGAACCCGCGTTTGCCACAGATCTCTGGCTTCTGACGCATCCGGATCTGCGCCATGCCGCACGCATCCGCGCACTTCTCGACTTTCTGGCCGCGGAAATCGCGCGCGATCGCGATTTCATCGAGGGCCGGAGCGGGGAAGGGCGGCAGGCTGGCACCAGCGCCGGCGGGTAAGATCCTCTCCGATCATTAATTTGGAAAGAGTTTCACCTCTGGTTGCAGCGCGCTATTGTGCACTGCAGCAACCTTATTGATGCGCCGGCGTTTTCCTGTGCCGTCACAGAAAGCGCGGCTGCAGAGGAACGACGTTGAGAAACCTGTCTGACACGATTGCCCGGCTTTCCGCTTTGAAGGGATTTCATGTTCCGCGCGGGCCGGTGGTGGACCGCCTTTTTGACATTGCGCGCTTCGGGTCCAACCCGGGGTCGCTGCGTGCGCGGGCCTATGTTCCCGACGACCTTCCCGAAGAGGCCGCGCTCGTCGTGGTGCTGCATGGATGCACGCAAAGTGCGGCCGGCTATGACCACGGCTCGGGCTGGTCGCGGCTTGCCGACGAGACAAAATTCGCCCTTTTGTTTCCCGAGCAGACGCGCGGCAACAACCCCAATCTCTGTTTCAACTGGTTCCAGGACGGCGATATTCGCCGCGGTTCCGGCGAGGCGCTGTCGATCCGCCAGATGGTGGAGCATATGGTCGTGACCTACCGGCTCGACCGGCGTCGCATCTTCGTCACCGGCCTGTCGGCGGGCGGCGCGATGGCGGGCGTGATGCTCGCGACCTATCCGGAGGTTTTCGCCGGCGGCGCGCTCATTGCCGGAATTCCCTATGGCAGCGCCACCTCCATGCCGGCCGCCTTCGACCGGATGCGCGGCCACGGCCTGCCCGGCGAAGAGGAGCTGCAGGCGGCCGTGCGCGGCGCTTCCGACCATGACGGGCCCTGGCCGATCATTTCGCTGTGGCATGGCACCGGCGACCGGACCGTCGATCCGATCAATGTGGAAGCCACGCTGGCGCAATGGCGGGCGCTGCATCACGTCGCCGCCGAACCCGACCGGACGGACGAGGTCGAAGGCTATCCGCACCGGGTCTGGCACGACCGCAACGGCCGCGAAGTGATCGAGGAATTTTCCATCACCGGCATGGGTCACGGCACGCCCATCGAGGCGGACGGGCCGAACGGCTACGGCGCGCCGGCGCCCTTCATGCTCGACGTCGATATTTCATCGACGCTGCATATTGCGCGCTTCTTCGGGCTGGTCACGGAAACTGAGGGTGCGCGCAAACGCAAGGCGATCATGCGGATGGCTGCGACGCCTTTGCGGGCGGCGGCGCAGCCGCTCCAGAACGGCGTCGCCCCGACACCAGAGATGCGGACGCCAGAGATGCGGACGACACAGAGGCGCGCGGCTGGGGAGCGGGGAGCCCAGGAGCGCATGGCCGAGGATGGTGGGCGCGCCAGCCGGAACAAAGGCTCCGGACCCTCCGTCTCCGGTGTCGGCAAGGTGATCGAGGATGCGCTGCGCAAGGCCGGATTGATGCGCTGAGTTTCGGGTGCGGCGTGTGCCGGTCTTTCGCCGCCTGACATCTGCGATCTTGTGATAAATTCCCTCCGGGAGACGCCGGAGGGGGCAATGCCCAAGAATATCGTCATTCTCTTCGACGGAACGTCGAACGAAATCTCCGAAGATCGTACCAATATCCTGCGCCTTTACGGCACGCTGGAGAAAAGCGACGAGCAGCTCGTCTGGTACGATCCGGGCGTCGGCACGCTCGCCGCCGACAATTCGTGGGTGCGCTGGTGGCCGCGGGTCGTCGAATTCTGGGGCATGGCGACGGGCTGGGGCCTCGATGAGAACGTCAAGGAAGCCTACCGGTTTCTCGCCGAAAACTGGGAGACAGGCGACCGGATCTATCTCTTCGGCTTCAGTCGGGGCGCCTATTCGGCCGCCGTGCTCGCCGGCTTCATCCACGCGATCGGCGTTCTCGAGACGCGCAATTTCAACCTCCTCGACTATGCCTACCGCGCCTATCGCAGCGTCGGGGCCGAGCGTGAGACGAAGCTGGACGAGATCCGGCTCTACAACCGCGTCCTGCAGACCGAGCATCCGCCGATCCGGCTTCTCGGGCTCTTCGACACGGTCGCTTCCCTCATCGAGCATGGCGGCTATCGCATCCGGCTGCGCTCGCATGCCTTCACCACGGCCAATCCGAGCGTGGAAAGCGTGCGCCACGCCGTGGCGATCGACGAGATCCGTGTCATGTTCCGTGCGCAGCTCTGGCCGGAGACGGAGAGCCAGGATGTGCGCGAGGTTTGGTTTGCCGGCGTGCATGGCGATGTCGGCGGCGGCTATCCGGAGGCGGAGAGCGGGCTCGCCAAGGTACCGCTCGCCTGGATGATCGGCGAGACGGCGGATATGGGGCTCGTCTATTCCGAAGAGCTGGTGCGGCGCCTCGTCTGCGGCGAGGGAGCAACGAAATACGAAGAGCCCGATCCGCTCGGCAAACGGCACAATTCGATGAACTGGTTCTGGGCGATCTTCGAATTTCTGCCGCGGCTGTGCGCGCCGGGATCGGGCGGGCGGCGCTTTCTCGGTCTCGCCTGGCCCGCCTTCTTCTCGGGCCGCAAGATCGCGTCGGGCGCCCGCATTCACCGCTCGGTCATCGTCCGCCGCGACCGGCTCGGCGAGATGCACAAGAACCTGCCGGAGGAGTTCGTGGTGGAGGGCTAAGCCTCGGTCACGTGGCTCAAGGATTGCGCAGTTCGATGGGCCATCCGACCTGCGTCACCCTTAGACCTTGCTGTTGGCGCCATCTGCGGAAATGCTTCTCTTCGCCGACATGGCCTCTCTTCGGCGGGTGCCGAAGATGCTTTGTATGTGTCTTCCTGCCGCGGCCGAAACAGGTCCGCCGTGGTTGCGCTCCTGTCTGGCGAAGGCAGCGGTGCATCATGCATTTCCAGGCAGGCTTGCCCGTGGGGTGGGCTGAGATGAATCTGACCGAAGAAAAAATAAAATGCAGTGTCGCTGAAAGAAAGAGATCGCATCTGAAGCTCCTTCGGCACGCCGCGACCTATGAAAGCTTTCTCGATGTCGAGAAGGCTGCATTCAAGGCAGGCGCGCTTGATGTGAAAGCGAAAGAACTGATGGCTTTGTCGATTTCGATCGTTACGAAATGCGAGCCGTGCATGGAGTGGCACCTGCATCAAGCGCTGACGCACGGGGCGAGCGAGGCGGAAATCTACGAGACAATCGACGTGGCCATCGAGATGGGGGGTGGACCAGCTGCGGCCTATGCCCGGTTTGTCGTCACTGCTCTTGAGCTTGCACGAGGCGAGACGAAGGATTCCAGTTCCGCGGACGAGGACGAACTTTCCCGCGGGTGAGACGGAGTGCCGTCTGCGCGAGAGCGCTGAAAGTCGGTTGCGTGCGCTGGCGAGGGCGGGCCGGCCTTTTGGGGCCCGCCGTCATCGGCTATCACAGGCCATGACCTATTCCATTCTGGCCCGAGAGCCCGAGACCGGGGCGCTCGGCATCGCCGTGCAGTCGAAATTTCCGGGCGTCGCCAATCTCATCTGCCATGGACGGGCGGGCGTCGGGGTGATCGCGACGCAGGCCTTTTCCAATCCAGATCATGGGACGAGGGGGCTCGACCTTCTGGCGCTCGGCGTGCCGCCGGAGACGGTGCTCGATCTGCTTTTGGCCGAAGATGCGGCCGCCGGTGAACGCCAGATCGCCATCCTGTCCGCCGATGGGCGGGCGGCGCAGCACACCGGCGAGGCGGTCGAGAGCTGGGACGGGGCCGCCTCGGTTGCTTTCGGAGACAATGCGATCGCGCATGGCAATTCGCTCACCTCCGAGGACGTGCCGGCGGCGATGGTGGCGCGCTTTGAACGTGGCGAGGGCGATTTTCAGGAGCGGCTGATTGCGGCCCTTGTTGCCGGCGAGGAGGCGGGTGGGGAACTGCGCGGCGTGCAATCGGCGGGATTGCAGGTGTTTCTGGCCGGGGCCGGCTATGGCGGGCGGCAGGGCAAGGCCGTCGATATCTCCATATACGATCATACCGATCCCATTTCGGAGCTATCGCGCTGCTACCGGCTCCACCGTCTTTCCTATTTCGGATCCGATCCCGACAATCTCGTTCAAATTGACGGCAAAATCGCTCCATATTTAATTCGATTGCTGATGCGCGAGGGCTATCTCGATCCGGATAGCTCCAATTCGGCGGGTATCTGGGGGCCGGAGAAGATCGCCGCGATGGCGCGCTTCATGGGTGTCGAAAATTACGACAATCGCATCCGCGACGACGATCTCATCGATACGGAAGTGTTGAGCGACATCCGGGCGCGCAAGGGCGGCTGAGGGCGTTCGCCGGAGATTTTGCTCATATGGTCTTGTCAACTGGGTCATATGACCTAGTTTTGCGTGTCGGGAGACCATGATGGAAGACGCGCTCAAAGAGCCTTCGACGGAAGATGTGCGGGCGGTCGCCTTGAAGGCGGTGGGCCGCATCGCCGATTCATGGTCGCTGACGGGGCGCGAGGCGGCCTTGCTCGCCGACATGTCGGAATCGACCTGGAAGCGGGCGCGCAGGCCGAGCTTTGCCGGCGATCTTACCCGCGATCAGATGCTCAGGCTCAGCGCCATCGTCGGCCTCTACAAATCGCTCGAACTCTATTTCAATCCGCCGATCGCGCGCCAATGGGTCAGGCTCCCCAACAAGGGGCCGGAATTCGACGGGCGCCGGCCGATCGATGCGATGATCGCAGGGGGGCTGCCGAAAATCCTGCGCGTGCGCAATTACGTCGATGCCCTGCGGGGCGGGGCGTGAGGGTCACCGCTCTCGATGCGCGCGGGCTCGTTCGTCTCATTTCGCAAACGCATCACAAGCCGCCGGTGCTGCGCGGCCTCGTCGACAGCGACGAGGAGGCGGAGATTTTGGCGGAGCTCGAAGGCGAAACCAGCGCCCGGCTGATCGCGGAGCGTGAGGGGAGCCCGGCGCTCGATCGCCGCGAACTGGTTTTCGCCCGCCGCGCGCACGATCTCAAAGTCTATGGCGAGAGCCATATCAACGCCGCCTTCACCTATACGCGCCCGACCGGCAACCGCTTCAATTCCGGCGAGCGCGGCGCCTGGTACGCGGCCGACGACGTGGTGACGGCGACCGCCGAGGTCGGCTTCCACCGCACGCGAGAGCTCGGCTTCATCGGCCGCTTCGACGACGAAGCGCATTATGTTGAGCTTCTCGCCGATTTCATCGGCGATTTTCCGGAGATCGAGACGGGTAAAGCGGTGCGGGAGAGGGAGGCGGCGGCGCTCGATCCCGATCCCGCGGTCGGCTATCCGGCGGGACAGGCGCTCGCTGCTCAACTGTGCCGCGACGGCTATCGCGGCCTTCTCTATCCGTCCGTTCGCCGGCCAAGCGGGTGCTGCTTCGTCGCCTTCGATCCGGGCATCATCCAGAACGTGCGGCCTGGCGCGGCCTGGACGCTCGTCTGGCATGGCAGCCCGGAGTTTTCCGTGGAGGGGCGCTAGAGCGTGTCGTTCCTGGGCGGCGGAGATTCTTGTTCCAGCAAAGATGTGACGCGTCCGGGCCTGACTGTCTGATTGCTGGCGGCGTGATTTGGCGCGCGCCAAGAGATGCCGTCAGGATCGGCTCAAGAAAAACGTACAAAAGCGGCCGTAACTCTCGGAGAAAACCTCCAGCCTCACGACAGCCTGAGATTTTATGGGTGCCAAGACCGAATTCTTTGCTTGGAATGAGACGCCCATGCTCCGACTTGCCATGGCCGCCCTTGTGGCGGTTCCAGCCTTCGCCGCAAAAGCGGAACCTGTCCCGTCCGGTTCCGTGGCGCCCGATCCAAAACGGCTCATCGACGCCCAAGTGATGGACGACATCCGGACATGGATGGATTCGGAAGTCGTGCGTCTCTCTGTTCGGACCCAGAACCAGCGCTATGGCGCGCTCGACCAGGCCATGATCGATCAGCTCGACACGCAATGGAAAGCGGAGCGCGAGGCGGCCGACAAGCCGTTGATCGCGGCGACGCTGTCGAACCCGCTGTCGGTCTATCTGACGCGGATGCAGGGCCAGTCGGCCGGCCTCTTCGTCGAGATCTTCGTGATGGACGACAAGGGGCTGAATGTCGGGCAGTCGTCGATTACGGGCGATTTCTGGCAGGGCGACGAGGCGAAGTTTCAGGAGACGTTCCCGAATGGCGCAGGCGCCGTCTTCATCGACGAGCCCGAATGGGACGACGCGCTGAACATCTGGCGGGCGCAGGTGAACATGACGCTTGCCGAAGAAACCGACAAGACGCCGATCGGTGCCGTCACTGTCGAAGTGAATCTGACTGAGCTGGCGCGCCGCAAGCTCGCCATCGCCCAGTGATCGGAGATCTGACCGTGCTCAACAACATGTCCGTCACGCTGAAAGCGATCCTGGCCTTCACGGTTTTGACCGTGATCGGCCTCGCGCTCAACACCGTGATCTATCTCCAGGCCGTAGAGGCCGAACGCGCCGTTGGCAATTACGGCGAGCTTCAGAATTCGATCATCGAGATCAGCAAGCTCGAGGGCGTCATCGACGACCAGTCCGTCGGCCTCAAAAACTTCCTTCTGACAGGCGACCGCGACTGGGTTGACCGGATCGAGGCGAAACGAGCGGACACCGAGGCCCTCGCGGCCGAGATCGCGCCGATGCTCGCCTATCTGGAGGTCGCCGACCATATCGGCGACGCCATGACGAAGTGGCGCCAATGGTATCAGGATTTCGTCGTGCGCCAGATCGCTCTGATGCGCGATCCGATGACCGTCGATCTCGCCAAGGCGATCGAAGCGGCCGGCAACGGTCAGGCGGCCTTTCAGGCGGTGCGGGCCGATATCAAGCTGGCTCTCTCAGAGCTGGCCGAGCAGCAGAGCGTTCTGGCGAGTGCCCAGAACCGCGCCTTGTCGATGGTGGAAACGGTGGCGATCGTCAGCGCCGTGATCAGCGCGCTCTGCGCCGTTCTCTTCGGCATCTTCAATCATCTGAGCGTCGTGCGTCCGCTCGGCAGCCTCGCGAAGGTCACCCAGGCCCTGTCTGAGGGCGAGACCGGCATGACGCTGACGGAGGTGAAGCGCGCCGACGAGATCGGGCGGATGCACAATGCGCTGTCCATCTTCCGTGCGAGCCTGGTGCGGGCGCGGGAATTGGAGACCGCCTCGGCCGAAGAGCGCGAGGCCGCGAACCGGCAGCGCCGCGAAGCGATGCTGCGTCTGGCCGATGAGTTCGAGGCCTCCGTTCTCAGCCTTTCCAGCGAGATCAGCTCCGCCTCGCAGCATCTGGAGGAGACGGCAGGTCTTCTGCAGGAGGTCTCAAGTTCCACGAGCGAGCAGTCGCTGACGGTGTCGTCGGCGGCCGAGCAGGCGACCAACAATGTCCAGACGGTGGCCAGCGCCACCGAGGAATTATCCGCCTCCACGCGCGACATCAGTGCCCAGATCGAAGCCTCCTCAAAGGTTGCCCGCACGGCCGCCGACGAGGTGGAGCGGTCGAGCCAGGCGGTCGACGGCCTCAATGCGGTCGTGCGGCGGATCGGCGACGTGACGCAGCTCATCACCGACATCGCCTCGCAGACCAATCTTCTGGCGCTCAATGCGACGATCGAGGCGGCGCGGGCCGGCGAGGCGGGCAAAGGCTTTGCCGTCGTCGCCGCCGAGGTGAAGGCTCTCGCCGAGCAGACGGCCAAGGCGACGGAGGAAATCAACCGTCAGATCGCCGACATCCGGTCAGCGGCGGACGTGTCCATCGAAGCGACGCAGTCCATCGCCGAGATGGTGCGCGACATCGCCCAGCGCTCCGACGAGATTGCGGCCTCCACCGAGCAGCAGAACGCCGCCACGAGCGAGATCGCCCGCAACATCACCGAGGCCGCGACCGGCACTCAGGAGGTCAGCGCGTCGATCGGCAAGGTGTCGGAATCGGCGATGCGGACCGGCGATGCGAGCACCGAACTGCGCAAGTCGGTCGGCGATCTCGATACGCGGCTCGGCTCGCTGCGTGGCGCGATGGACCAGTTCCTGGAAAATGTTCGTGCCGCATAAGGCCCGACTCGGGTAAGGCCGGAGTGACAGTGGAGCGGGCGTCGGCCCGCTCCGGAGCATCGCTCATTTTGAGGGAAACGATTCTTTTTCGCGTTCGGCAAGGCGATCCGGCAAGAGAGGCGCAAAGCGCGATGCGGGCACCGGGCGAGCGGCTTGAGGCAGCGGATCGCCGCCGACGCGAAATTTAACTGGCTCGGGTGCAACCCCAAGCCCCGCGATAGAGTGGTTCATCCGAACCGCTCTATCGTCGCGTCCGGGCTAGAATTTCGCCGACGATGCCGCGGCGGAAGGTGAGGACGCAGATGACGAAGATCGCGCCCATGACGACCGTCACCCAGGAGCCGATCGTCGACAGATAGTTCTGCAGCGCGATGACGATGCCGGCGCCGACGACGGGTCCGAGAATGGTGCCCATGCCGCCGATCAAAGTCATCAGCACGACTTCCCCCGACATATGCCAGTTGACGTCCGTCAGGGTGGCGCTTTGGAAGACGATCGCCTTCGTCGCGCCGGCAAGACCGGTGATCGCGGCCGACATGGTGAAAGCGAGCACTTTCAGGAGCGCGACCGGATAGCCGAGCGAGATCATGCGCGGCTCGTTCTCGCGGATGCCTTTCAAGGCCTGGCCGAAGGGTGAATGGACGGTGCGGTAGAGGACGAAGAAGCCCGCGGCAAAGATCACGGCCACGAAATAGTACATGGTCAGCGTGTCGCGCAGATCGATGAGCCCGAAGACCGTGCCGCGGGGGATGCCCTGGATGCCGTCCTCGCCATGGGTGAAGGGCGCCTGCAGGCAGAAGAAGAAGACCATCTGGGCGAGCGCCAGCGTGATCATGGCGAAATAGATGCCCTTCTGGCGGATGGCGATCGCCCCGAAGACGAGGCCCATCACCCCGGCCGTCACAGTGCCGGCCGCAATGCCGAAGACGGTGCCGAGCTCCCAGACCTTGACGGCATGGCCCGCCACATAGGCCGCCATACCGAAGAAGGCGGCGTGGCCGAAGGAGAGAAGCCCGACATAGCCCAGCATCAGATTGAAGGCGCAGGCGAAGAGGGCGAAGCACAAAAGCTTCATCAGGAAGATCGGATAGATGCCGAGGAAGGGCGCGACCGCGAGGGCGGCGATGCCGACGGCTGCAATCAGATAGCCGGCGAGGCGGTGCCTGCGAAACGTGTCGTCGCTGAGTTCCACATTGGATGTGGTGTCGGTCATTCGCGGGGCCTCCCGAAAAGGCCGTTCGGCCGCAAGATGAGAACGATCGCCATGATGACGAAGACGACGGTGGAGGAGGCCTCCGGGTAGAAGGTCTTCGTCAGGCCTTCGACGATGCCGATGCCAAGCCCGGTGAGGATGGAGCCGAGGATGGAGCCGAGGCCGCCGATGACGACGATGGCGAAGACGACGATGATGAGATGCTGTCCCATGATCGGGCTCACCGTATAGACGGGCGCGGCGAGAACGCCGGCAAAGGCCGCCAGCGCCACGGCGAAACCGTAGGTGAGCGTCATCATCAGGGGCACGTTGATGCCAAAGGCACGCACCAGCTCACGGTTTTCGACCGCGGCGCGCAGATAGGCGCCGAGACGCGTGCGCTCCACCAGAAGCCAGGTGCCGACGCAGACGAGAAGCGAGGCGACGATGACCCAGGCGCGGTAAGTCGGCAGGAACATGAAGCCGAGATTGTGTCCGCCGGTCAGGATCTCGGGCGGGGCGTAGGGCTGGCCGGAGACGCCGTAGAAATTGATGAAGGTGCCCTCGATGATGAGGGCGAGGCCGAAGGTCAGAAGCAGGCCGTAGAGATGGTCGAGGTCATAAAGGCGCGACAGCATGGTGCGCTCGATGACGATGCCGAAGACGCCGACGATCAACGGGGCGACCAGGAGGCTCGGCCAGTAGCCGATGCCGAGATGATGCAACAAGAGCCAGGCGACGAAGGCGCCCATCATATAGAGCGCCCCATGGGCGAAATTGATGACGTTCAAGACGCCGAAGATGACGGCCAGGCCGAGGCTCAACAGCGCGTAGAACGAGCCGTTGATGAGCCCGATCAGGAGCTGCCCGAACAACAGGGGCGCCGGCACACCCAGGATTTCCTGCATAAGAGCCTTTCCTTGGTTGGGGGGACCCGGCGTTAGAGAGAGGCCCGGGCGGCGACGCCGCGCCGGGCCGTTTTACGGGCGATCAGTTGCTGACGAGCTTGCAGCTGCCCTTGTCGAGCGGCTGGAAGGCCTCATCGCCAGGGATCGTCTTGACGATGTTGTAGTAGTCCCACTTGCCTTCCGACTGGTCCGGGCTCTTCACCTCGACGAGATACATGTCGTGGACCATGCGGCCATCCTCGCGGATCTTGCCGTTCTCGGCGAAGAAGTCGTTGACCGGCATCGTCTTCATCTGGGTGACGACGGCTTCGCCGCCGTCATCGTCGATCTCGTCCACGGCTTTCAGATAATGCGTGACGGCGGAATAGACGCCGGCCTGCACCATCGTCGGCTTCTGGCCGTTCATCTTCTCGGCGAAGCGATCGGCGAATTTGCGCGTCTCGTCGGTGCGGTCCCAGTAGAAGCCCGTCGTCAGCGTCAGACCCTGCGCGACATCGAGGCCGAGGGCGTCGACATCGGTGATGAAGCCCAAAAGTGCCGCGAGCTTCTGGCCGCTCTGGACGATGCCGAAAGAGTTCGCCTGCTTGATCGCGTTGGTGGTGTCGCCGCCGGCGTTGGCCAGGCCGATGACATCGGCGCCGGAGGCCTGCGCCTGCAGGAGGAAGGAGGAGAAGTCGGAGGTGGAGAGCGGGTGATTGACGGAGCCCAGAACCTCGCCGCCATTCTCCTTCACGACGGCGGAGGTGTCCTTTTCGAGCTGATGGCCGAAGGCGTAATCGGCGGTCAGGAAGAACCAGCTCTTGCCGCCCTGTTCGACGACCGCCTTACCGGTGCCGACCGACATGGCGTAGGTGTCGTAGGTCCAGTGCACGAAGGTCGGGGCGCATTGGTCGTTGGTGAGCGCGGTCGAGCCGGCGCCGGAATCGAGGAAGGCCGTGTCCTTTTCCGAGGTCACCTGCTGCACGGCGAGTGCCACCGACGAGGTCGGCACGTCGACGATGACATCGACGCCGTCCTGGTCGATCCATTCGCGCGCGATCGATGAGCCGACATCGGGCTTGTTCTGATGGTCGGCGGAGACGACTTCGATGTTGGCGTCGCCGACCTTGCCGCCGAAATCTTCCACCGCCATGCGGGCAGCGACGACGGAGCCTTCGCCGGAGAGATCGGCATAGAGGCCGGAGCGGTCGTTGAGGACGCCGATCTTGACGACGTTGTCGGAAATCTCTGCCTGCGCTGCGCCCACCATCGCGGCAAGTGCGGCAAGCGCTGTTGAGGCCAGTGCGACCGATTTGATGCTCATTGAGTTTCTCCTCTCGCTTGGACTTTTTGTCTTGTTCCCGGGCGCCGTCCGTTACACGCCCAGAAGTTCGTTGAGTTCGCCCATGCGCGTCTTGATGTCGTCGCGCTGGTAACGGTCGACGACGCGGCCATGCTCGATGACGTAGTGACGGTCGGCGAGGCGGGCGGCGAAATGGAAGTTCTGTTCAACCAGCAGAACGGTGAAGCCGAGCTCCTGCAGGCGACGCACGCTGGCGCCGATCTGCTGGACGATGACGGGGGCGAGGCCCTCCGTCGGCTCGTCGAGCAGCAGGAGCTTCGCTCCGGTGCGAAGAATGCGGCCGATCGCCAGCATCTGCTGCTCGCCGCCGGACAGGCGGGTGCCGGAGGCGCCGAGAAGCCGCTCCTTCAGGTTCGGGAAGAGCTCGTAGATTTCCGGGATGGGCAGGCCGCCCTTCTGCACGACGGGGGGCAGGAGAAGGTTCTCCTCCACGGTGAGGCTCGCAAAGATGCCGCGCTCTTCCGGGCAATAGGCGATGCCGCGGCGGGCGACCTTGTCGGGCTTCAGGTCGATGAGTTCCTGGTCGTCGAAGCGGATCGAGCCGGTGCGCCGCCCGACGAGGCCCATGATGGAGCGCAAAGTCGTCGTTTTGCCGGCGCCGTTGCGGCCCAAAAGGCTCACGACCTCGCCTTCGCGGACTTCGAAATCGACGCCGTGGAGAACGTGGGATTCGCCGTACCAGGCATTGAGATCGGAGACTTCGAGGATGGTCTTGCGCACGCTCATGCCTCCGCCTCGTCGCCCGTGCCCATATAGGCCTCCCGGACCTCGGGGTTTTGTGAGACCTCGTCGTAGCTGCCCTCCGCCAGGATCTGGCCGCGCTGCAGGACCGTGATCGTGTCGGAGAGGTTGGCGACGACTTCGAGATTGTGTTCCACCATCAAGACAGTGCGGTTTTGCGCCACCTGGCGGATGAGATCGGAGACGCGGGCGATGTCCTCATGGCCCATGCCGGCCATCGGCTCGTCGAGGAGCATGACCTTGGGTTCGAGGGCCAGCGTCGTGGCGATCTCGAGTGCGCGCTTGCGGCCATAGGGCATCTCGACCGCCAAAGTGTCGGTGAACTCCGACAGGCCGACGGCTGAGAGAAGCTCGTAGGCGCGCTCGTGCAGCCGCTCCAGAACCCGGCTCGATTTCCAGAAATGGAAGGAGAGGCCGGTCGGGCGCTGCAGCGCGAGACGGACGTTTTCGAGCGCCGTCAGATGCGGAAAGACCGCGGAGATCTGAAACGAGCGCACGAGGCCGTCGCGGGCCACGTGATGCGGCGTCGACCGGGTGATGTCGTGGCCGGCGTAACGGATCGTGCCCGAGCTCGGCTGCAGAAATTTGGTGATGAGGTTGAAGCAGGTCGTCTTGCCGGCGCCGTTCGGACCGATGAGAGCATGGATCGTGCCCTCACGTACCCCGAGATTGACGCCATCGACCGCCGTGAAGCCGGCAAAATACTTCGTGAGATTCTCGGTTTCGAGAATGAATTCCGACATTTCCCCGCCTGGTCACAGTTGCCCATTGCGCAGCGGGTTTGCGGGGAAGCACTTCAATCCTCCCTGCGGCCCCGCCGTCTTTTGTTCACAGCAGCCGCGGAGCGGTTCTTTGTTTTATTCCGCTCGGTGCATGTTGTCGCATCGGTTTGCCTGAAACTTCAAGTCAGATTGGGTGAGGGATGCAGAGATTTTCTGAGAAACACCGGCTGACGTAGGGTCGCGAAAGGGTTTTTCTTGCGCCTTCCCGGTTCGTTGACGGTGATGAGGGCGCGGTGGCATATCGGCCAGCAGCCGGCCTGACGAGACGCCGGCGCGAGCCCAGAAAAAGCGGCGAAGGCAGCGAGGCGAAGGTGGCCAAGAATATTCACATGATGATCCGCGTGCTCGAAGAGGAGCGCTCGGTGGCATTCTACGACAAGGCGTTTGGCCTCAAGATCGCCGACCGTTACGAGTTCGACGGCTTCACGCTCGTCTATCTGGCAAACGAAGAAAGCGAATTCGAGCTGGAGCTGACGATCAACAAGGGCGAAAGCACACCTTATGATCTCGGCAACGGCTACGGGCACATGGCCGTATCCGTCGGCGACCTCGATAAAGAGCATGCGCGTATGCGTGAGGCCGGGCTAGCGCCGAAGGACATCAAGGAAATGGTGCATCAGGGCGCGCCCTTCGCGCGCTTCTTCTTCATCGAAGATCCCGACGGCTACAAGATCGAGGTTCTCGAGCGCGGCGGCCGGTTCAAGTGAACTCAGCGCGCAGCTGAAACCCGGCCTCCGGCGCGAACCGGGCGTCGGCTTTCGGGATGGTGTTCGAAAGGGGCGGGTGCGCCCCTGTTCAGGCGCGCTCGGGCTTCGGCTGGCGGATCATCGGGGCGGCCTCGACGACGAGGGGGTCGAGGCCGGTGCCGCCCGCATCCAGGATCTCGAAGAGTTTTGCGCGCATGCGCGGTTCCCAGAACGAGTTGATGTGGTCGGCGACGCCGGCGGCGGCCTCATGTTCCGGCCGGCTCTTGAAGAAGGTGGCGATCTGGTTCGCCATATAGGCGAGTTTGTCAGGCGACATGGGTGAGCCTCGCCGAGGTTTCGGGCGTGCCGGTGATGCGGCCCGGATGGGTGAAGACTTCAAAGTCGCGGTCGCGGACGATGGCGACGAGGGTGATGCCGGCGGCCTCCGCCATGCGGACGGCAAGTGCCGTGGGGGCCGAGACGGCAAGCAGGATCGGGCTGCCGGCGACGGCCGCCTTCTGCACCATTTCGACCGAGACGCGGCTCGTCAGCACGATGGCGCCCTGGGCGGCAGGGATCTCGTGGCGGGCGAGGGCGCCCGCGAGCTTGTCGAGAGCGTTGTGGCGGCCGACGTCTTCGCGCACCGCGACGAGGCCTTCGCCCGGAACGTAAAGGCCGGCGGCATGCACGGCGCGCGTTGCGGCATGCAGCGGCTGGGCGCGGGAGAGCGCGCCCATGGCTCGGGCGATTTCGGCGGGCGACAGGGTGAGATCCGAGGCGGGGACCGGCGGCGGCTGGCGCACGGCGCCTTCCAGGCTTTCGATGCCGCAGAGCCCGCAGCCGACGGGACCGGCAAGGCGACGGCGGCGTTCGGCGAGATTTTCGTCCGCATCGTCGGCAAGCATGATCTGCACGTCGATGCCGGCTTCGAGTTCGACGATGTCGACGGCGTCGATCGCTTCCGCCGTATCGATGATGCCTTCCGTCAGTGTGAAGCCGACGGCGAAATCGACGAGATCGGCAGGTGTCGCCATCATCACCGCCTGGGTGGTGCCGCCATAGGTGAGGGCGACGGCCGTCTCTTCCGGCAGATCGCGTTCGCCCGGCCGCGCCTTGCCGAGGCGGTGGGCGATGCGGGCGACCGGGTGATGGGTCTTTTGCGTCATCCTCGCTCCCTCATTCGGCGCCTCTCTCACTCGGCCGCTTCCATCGCCGGGGCGATGCGGCGGGCCTGGCGGGTCTGCTCCTCATATTCCTGCTGCCAGTCGCTCGGTCCGTTCGACAGCGCGACCTGGACGGCGGTCACCTTGTATTCCGGGCAGTTGGTGGCCCAGTCGGAGAAATCCGTGGTGATGACGTTCGCCTGCGTGCCCGGGTGGTGGAAGGTCGTGTAGACGACGCCCGGCGCGACACGGTCGGTGATGCGGGCTTTCAGCGAGGTCTCGCCGGAGCGGCTGGCGAGCCGCACCCAATCGCCGTCCTTGATGCCGCGCTGTTCGGCGTCGTGGGGATGGATTTCGAGGCGATCTTCCTCATGCCAGACGGTGTTCGCGGTGCGCCTCGTCTGCGCGCCGACATTGTACTGGGTGAGGATGCGGCCGGTCGTCAGAAGGAGCGGGAAGCGCGGGCCGGTCTTTTCGTCCGTCGCCACATATTCGGTGACGACGAATTTGCCCTTGCCGCGCTGGAAGCCGCCGACATGCATGACCGGCGTGCCCTTCGGTGCCTTGTCGTTGCACGGCCATTGCACCGAGCCTTCCTTTTCCAGGAGGTCGTAGGTGACGCCTGCAAAGCTCGGCGTGGTCGCCGCGATCTCGGCCATGATCTCGCGCGGATGGGTGTAGTTCCAACCGCAGCCGAGCGCGTTCGCCAGAAGCTGCGTCACCTCCCAATCGGCATAGCCGTTCTTCGGCGCCATGACGCGGCGGACGCGGTTGATGCGCCGCTCGGCGTTCGTAAAGGTGCCGTCCTTCTCCAGGAAGGTGGAGCCCGGCAGGAAGACATGGGCGTAATTCGCCGTCTCGTTCAGGAAGAGGTCGTGGACGACGACGCATTCCATGGCGGCGAGGCCGGCGGCGACATGCTTGGTATCGGGGTCGGACTGCAGGATGTCCTCGCCCTGGATGTAGATGCCGCGGAAGGAGCCGTCGACGGCGGCATCGAGCATGTTGGGGATGCGCAAGCCCGGCTCGTCGTCGAGCGTCACGTTCCAGAGCTTTTCGAAGATGTCGCGCGTCGCCTCGTCGGAGATGTGGCGGTAGCCCGGCAGCTCATGCGGGAAGGAGCCCATATCGCAGGAGCCCTGAACGTTGTTCTGGCCGCGGAGCGGGTTCACGCCGACGCCGGCACGGCCGAGATTGCCGGTCGCCATGGCGAGGTTGGCGATGGCCATGACGGTGGTCGAGCCCTGGCTGTGTTCGGTCACGCCGAGGCCGTAATAGACCGCACCGTTGCCGCCGGTCGCATAGAGACGTGCCGCGCCGCGGATGGCGGCGGCCGGCACGCCGGAGATTTTTTCCACCTCTTCCGGTGAGTTGCGCGGCTCGGAGACGAAGGCCGCCCAATCCTGGAACTCGTCCCAGTCGCAGCGCTCGCGGATGAAAGCCTCGTCGAAGAGGCCTTCGGTGACGACGACATGGGCGAGCGCGGTCAGGACCGCGACGTTGGAGCCCGGCTTCAGGGGCAGGTGATAGGACGCCTCGATATGCGGCGAGCGCACGAGATCGATGCGGCGCGGATCGATGACGATGAGTTTTGCCCCTTCGCGCAGACGCTTCTTGAGGCGGGAGGCGAAGACCGGATGGCCGTCCGTCGGATTGGCGCCGATGAGGATGACGACGTCGGTCTTCTCGACGCTGTCGAAATCCTGCGTGCCGGCGGAGGTGCCGAAGGTGGTCTTGAGGCCGTAGCCGGTCGGCGAATGGCAGACGCGGGCGCAGGTATCGACATTGTTGTTGCCGAAGCCGGCGCGCACCAGCTTCTGGACGATGAAGGTCTCTTCGTTGGTGCAGCGCGAGGAGGTGATGCCGCCGAGCGCGCCGCGGCCGTATTGATGCTGGATGCGGCGGAATTCCGACGCCGTATGGGCGAGCGCCTCTTCCCAGGAGACCTCGCGCCAGGGATCGGTGATTTTTTCCCGGATCATCGGGTTGAGGATGCGATCCTTGTGATTGGCATAGCCATAGGCGAAGCGGCCCTTGACGCAGGAATGGCCGCGGTTCGCCTTGCCGTCCTTGTAGGGGACCATGCGGATGAGTTCCTCGCCGCGCATCTCCGCCTTGAAGGAGCAGCCGACGCCGCAATAGGCGCAGGTGGTGACGCGCGCATGCTCCGGCAGGCCGTTGTCGATCACCGATTTTTCCTGGAGCGTCGCCGTCGGGCAGGCCTGGACGCAGGCGCCGCAGGAGACGCATTCCGATGCCAGGAACTCTTCGTCCTGGCCGGCGGCGACCACGGAGCCGAAGCCGCGGCCTTCGATCGTCAGCGCGAAGGTGCCCTGCACCTCCTCACAGGCGCGCACGCAGCGCGAGCAGACGATGCATTTCGTCGGATCGAAGGTGAAATAGGGATTGCTCTCGTCCTTCGGCCGGTAGCGCGGGTTCGCCTCGCCGTTGTTCCTCGCCTTGACGTGGTTGGCACCGTCATAGCCGTAGCGCACGTCGCGCAGGCCGACCTCGCCCGCCATGTCCTGGAGCTCGCAATCGCCGTTCGCCGCGCAGGTGAGGCAGTCGAGCGGGTGGTCGGAGATATAAAGCTCCATGACGCCGCGGCGGATCTCCTTGAGGCGCGGCGTCTGGGTGTGCACGACCATGTCGGGGGCGACCGGCGTGGTGCAGGAGGCGGGCGTGCCGCGCCGTCCCTCGATCTCGACGAGGCAGAGGCGGCAGGAGCCGAAGGATTTCACCATATCGGTGGCGCAGAGTTTCGGCACCTGGATGCCAGCTTCTGCGGCGGCACGCATCAGCGACGTGCCGGCCGGGACTGTGATCTCGAAGCCGTCGATGGTGAGGGTCACCGTCTCTTCGGAGGTGGAGGCGGGGGTGCCGTAGTCGATTTCGTGGATGAGGCTCATCAGGCTGCTCCTCGGCTCTATTCGGCGGCTTCGGCGAAGGGGGTGGGGCGGAAATCGTCGGGGAAATGTTCGATCGCGCTCAGGACCGGAAAGGGCGTGAAGCCCCCGAGAGCGCAGAGCGAACCGAAGCGCATGGTCTGGCAGAGGTCGGTCATGAGGGCGATCTGCGCGTCAGGATCCTCGCCCGCCGCGATCCTGTCGACGACCTCGACACCGCGGACGGAGCCGATGCGGCAGGGGGTGCACTTGCCGCAGGATTCAATGGCGCAGAATTCCATGGCGAAGCGGGCCTGCTTCAGCATGTCGACGGTGTCGTCGAAGACGACGATGCCGGCATGGCCGATCAGGCCGTTCTTCGCGGTATAGGCTTCGTAATCGAAGATCGTGTCGAAGAGGGCGCGCGGAAAATAGGCGCCGAGCGGGCCGCCGACCTGCACCGCCTTGACCGGGCGGCCGCTTCTGGTGCCGCCGCCGATCTCGTCGACGAGTTCGTGCAAGGTGAGGCCGAAGGCGATCTCGAAGAGGCCGCCATTCTTGACGTTGCCGGCGATCTGGATCGGGATCGTGCCATGCGAATGGCCGACGCCGAAATCGCGGAAGAATTCCGGCCCGTGGTCGAGGATTGCCGGCACGGTGGCAAGCGAGATGACGTTGTTGACGACGGTCGGGCGGCCGAGAAAGCCTTCATGGGCGGGAAGCGGCGGCTTGGCGCGCACGACGCCGCGCTTGCCTTCCAGGCTGTTCAGGAGCGAGGTCTCCTCGCCGCAGACATAGGCGCCGGCGCCCATGCGGATTTCCATGTCGAAGGCGTGGCCGGAGCCCAGAATGTCGGGGCCGAGAAAGCCGTGGCTGCGGGCAATGGCGATCGCGTCGCGCATCGTCGCAATCGCATGCGGGTATTCGGAGCGGGTGTAGACGTAGCCGCGCGTCGCGCCGGTGGCGAGACCCGCGATCACCATGCCCTCGATCAGCATGAAGGGGTCGCCCTCCATGATCATGCGGTCGGAATAGGTGCCGCTGTCGCCCTCGTCGGCGTTGCAGACGATGTATTTCTGCTCGCCCCTGGCTTCGGCGACGGTCTTCCATTTGATGCCGGTCGGAAAGCCGGCGCCGCCACGACCGCGGAGACCCGATTTGATCATCGTCTCGACGATCTCTTCGGGCGTCATCATGACGGCGTTGCGCAGCCCCTTCAGGCCGCCATGCGCCTCGTAATCGGCCGGATCGAGCGGATCGATGATGCCGCAGCGCGCGAAGGTGAGGCGGGTCTGCCGGGCGAGAAAGGGGATTTTTTCCGTTTCGCCCTGGGCGAGGGGGTGGTCGGCGCCCGTGAGAAAGCCCGCATCGAAGAGGGAGGCGACGTCGCCCGGCGCGACCGGGCCATAGGCGAGGCGGCCTTCCTCGGTCGCGACCTCCACCATCGGCTCCAGGAAGAAGAGACCGCGGGAGCCGTTGCGGATGAGGCGGATATCGAGACCGCGGGCCTCCGCCTCGCGGGCGATCTCGGCTGCGACCTTGTCGGCGCCGAGCGCCAGCGCGCCGGCATCGCGCGGGACGTAGACCTTCACGGGGTCTTTGACGGGATCGGTCATCGCTGGGCCTCGTCGAGAAGCGGGGCGAGGCGGGTTTCGTCGAGGCGTCCGGTCACCTCGCCGTCGAGCATCGCGGCTGGGGCGCAGGAGCAGAGGCCGAGGCAGTAGACGGGTTCGAGCGTGACGGCGCCGTCGGGCGTCGTCTCATGCCAGTCGATGCCGAGCGCTGACCGCACGCGGTCGGCGATTTTTTCGCCGCCCATCGACTGACAGGCCTCGGCGCGGCAGACTTTCAGGACATGGCGGCCGGAGGGGGTGTGGTGGAAGTCGGGATAGAAGCTGACGACGCCATGGACTTCGGCGCGGCTCAGATTGAGGCGGTTCGCGATGACCGGCACGGCCTCTTCCGGCACGCAGCCGAACTCTTCCTGCAGGTCGTGCAAGATCGGCAGGAGCGGGCCTTCGAGGGCGGCATTGTCATCGACGATCGCTATGGCACGGACGGCAATGTCCGCTGCGCCTGACTGGGCAGTCATTCTTCCTCCCATGGCCGGCGATTGTTTTTGCCGGATTTCTTATTGCGGTAATTTTGACGCGCGACGTCATGTCTTATCAATAGCGTTATCCCGTCGACTGATCGGGAAAACCTATCGAGCGCTAGGCAGAGGGCTGTTTGTCTCGGGGCAGAAGCTGCGAAACCTTGCGGGCTTCCGCGAGAAGTGCGGCGAGAACCGGTGTGTGCGGTTCGCGGTAGGCGGCGACGAGGCCGATGCTTTCCGCGGCTTCCGGCTCCACGATCGGGATGGCCGTCAGATTGTCCAGGCGGCCGAAGGCGTCCACCAGCCGCCAGGGCATGACGCTCGACCAGCGGCCGGTGCGCACATGCGAGAAAAGGGTGATGACGGAATTGGATTCGAGCGTCGGATTGGCGCTCGCACCGGCCTCGCCCATCTTCTGGTTGACGATGCGGCGGTTCTGCATGTCGGGCGTCAGCAGGCAGAGGGGTGCGTCCGCGACCTCTTTCCAGGTGATGCTCTTTTTGCCGGCATGCGGCCCGTCCGCCTGGGTGACGAAGGCGTAGCGCTCCTCGTAGAGCGGCACGGTGGTGACGCGGCCGAGCGGCTCGTTGTCGAGATAGGTGATGCCGACATCGATCTCGAGATTTTCCAGAAGCGACAGGATCTCGATCGACGTGCGCGACAGGACGGTGAAGGTGATGCCGGGATGCGCCTCGGCGAAGGGCGTCGTCAGCTCGGAGACGGCGGAGAGGGCCGTCGGGATCGCGGCGATGCGCAGATGGCCCGAAAGGCCGTGGCGCGCGGTCCTCAGATCCTCCTGCATGGAGCGGACGTCGCCGACGATGCGGCGCGCCCATTCGAGCACCCGCTGGCCTTCCGGCGTCAGCCCCTGATAGCGCGAGCCACGGAACACCAGCATGACGCCGAACTGATCTTCGAGCTGCTTGATGGCGGAGGAGAGCGTCGGCTGGGTGACCCGGCAATCCTCGGCGGCACGGCCGAAATGCTTCTCGCGGGCAAGCGCGATGAACATTTCCAGCTTGTCGATCATAAGCGTCTCCCGCCGCCTGGCGGATCTTCGGTCCGCCCGCGACGTGCCCACGATACAGGATGCGGGCGTTGAGAAAAGGCGGCCGAGCCAAGCGCCCGGCAATGGCAATGAGAGAGGGCCGGGCGTGACGCCCCGCCTGGGAGACAAAAGACGGCCGGGCATGACGCCCGGCCGCAAGTTCCGTCATTCGGCCGCGGCGACGACGCGCCCTTCGATCTCTTCCGTCGTCTCGTCGATGTGATGCTTCTCGTGCACCGGACGGACGAGCGAATTGGCGATGAGCGCGAGCACCAGGAGCCCCGCCATGCAGTACATGGTGGTGTTGTAGAGGCTCGGCGTCGGATCGACGGTGCCGGCGGGGGCGATCTCCATCAGCCGGCCGATCGTCACCGTATGGGTGGCGATCAGCTGGTCGAGCTGGTCGATGCCGGCGCCGAATTTCTCCCGGAAGACGGAAGGATCGATGCGGGCGGCGACATCATGGATGGCGCTCGACAGGGACATTTCGCGCAGCTGCGTGATGGCGAGAGGGCCGAGAACGCCCGCCGTGCTCCAGGCCGTCAGAAGCCGACCATGGATGCCGCCCACATATTTGGTGCCAAAAATGTCGGCGAGGTAGGCCGGGATGGTGGCGAAGCCGCCGCCATACATGGTGAAGATGATCATCGTCGCGGCGTAGAACATGACGAGCCATGTCACCGCCGGATCGACGCTCACCTGCTGGGCCGCAAACGGGATCGACAGATAGAGGATCGTGCCGAGAACGAAGAAGCAATAATAGGTGTTCTTGCGGCCGATATAGTCCGACGCCGAGGCCCACAGGAAGCGGCCGATCATGTTGAACACCGAGATCATGAAGACGTAGGTCGCCGCGAAGGCGGAATTCACGATCAAGGGCAGGGTGGTGCCAAAAATCTCCGTCATCATGGTCTTGGCGACGCCGATGACGCCGATGCCGGCCGTGACGTTGAAGCAGAGCACGATCCACAGAAGATAGAATTGCGGCGTCTTCAGCGCCTGGTCGATGTGGACGTCGTTGTCGGAGATCATCTTGCGCTGGGCGACATGCGCGGCGGCAGGTTCCCAACCGGCCGGCTTCCAGCCCTCCCGCGGTACGCGGTAGGAGAAGGAGGCGATGACCATGACGATGAAATAGATGATGCCGAGGGTGAAGAAGGTCATCGCCGCGCCGGTGTTGCCGGTGCCGGCGACGTAGATGCCGGGCTCGATGGCGACGGGTGCCGCGGCAACCTGCTTGGCGCCGGCGACGACGACCTCGACCATCTGGCCGTTGACCTCGGCCATGCGGCGGCCGCCTTCGGTGACGAGGGAGACGGCGCTTTCCGGCCCGAGATAGGTCGGGACCTCGTAGAAGGTGCGCAGCAGAAATTCCTTGATCGGCGTGGCGATCATGGCGCCGCCGCCAAAGCCCATGATGGCCATGCCGGTCGCCATGCCGCGCCGGTCCGGGAACCAGCGGATCAAAGTCGAGACGGGCGAGACATAGCCGAGGCCGAGGCCGCAACCGCCGATGACGCCGTAGCCGAGATAGACGAGCCAGAGCTGGTGGGTGACGATGCCGAGGCCGCCGACGAGGAAGCCGCCGCCCCAACAGGCCGCAGCGACGACGCCGACCATGCGCGGGCCGACTTCTTCGAGCCACTTGCCGGCGAAGGCCGCGGCAAGGCCTAAGAAGACGATGGCGACGGAGAAGATCCAGACGACGGATTGCAGGCTCCAATCGCCGGCGGAGGCGGCGACGACGCCGAATTCACGCGTCAGCGGCGGGTTGAAGATACTCCAGGCATAGACGGAGCCGATGCACAGATGGATGGCGATCGAGGCCGGCGGGACCTTCCAACGGTTGAAGTTCTCGCCAGCGACGATGTGTTCCTTCTTGAGGCTGTCGAACATGTCGCGATTTTCCCTCCCGGGCCCGCCCCGCCGTGCCGCGTGACCGCGGTCTTTCGGCAAGTGAGCGCCCCTTGTCGTTTCCTCCCTGCGCAGGACGTGGCTGCGCAGCGCCCGCCCGTTTTTTCGGCGTGGCGCGAGAAGGCTACGCAAGAGGGATGCCAGACCGGGGGAAGCGAGAAAGCGGCGGTTTTCCGGGATTTTTGTCGAGGGGCAGAGGGACAAAAGGTCCCTCGGGCGGGAAGCGACGTCAGCAAAAATAGGACAAATTGTCTCTGTGACGCCGAGATTGTCGCGACGTGACTTGGAGCCGTCAGCGCGCCTCGGGCAGAAAAATCACGAAGATCGTGCCTTCGCCCGGCGTGCTTGTGACCGTCAGAGTGCCGCCCTGCTGGACGATCAGCGTCTGGCTGATCGAGAGGCCGAGGCCGGTGCCTTCCTGGCGCTTGGTGGTGAAGAAGGGATCGAAGATTTTCGAGAGCACCTCCGGCGGGATGCCGATACCGGTGTCTTCGACCGCGATCTGAATGCCCGGCGTGCCGTCGCGATCCGTATCGGAGGTCGCAATCGTCAGCCGGCCGCCGTCGGGCATGGCGTGGATGGCGTTGACGATGAGGTTGACCAGCACCTGCTGCAGCTCGGTGCGGTTCATGAGGACGAGGCGGGTGGCGGTGTCGCGGCGCGCGACCTCGATCTCCGCCTTGTTGAGGAGATGCTGGACGAGGGGCAGGCAGTCGGCGACGACGTCGGCGGGGGCGTGGCGGTCGACGAAGCCCGCATATTCCTCCGGCCGGGCGAATTGCAGGAGTTTCGTGACGATCTGGCCGATGCGGTCGATCTGTTCGTCGATGAGGCGGATCTCCGTTTCGGCGGGGACGGCGGCCTCGCCGAGGATCGAGCGCATGACTTCGAGATTGCCCTGCATGACGGCGACGGGATTGTTGATCTCGTGGGCGACGCCGGCCGTGATCTCGCCGATGGCGGCGAGCTTTTCCGACATGATGAGCTGTTTCGTCGTCGCCTCGAGCTGGCGGTTCGCTTCGCTCAGCTCGCGCGTGCGGTCCGCGACGCGGGCGTTGAGCTCCTCGTTCCAGGAGCGGAGTTGCCGGTCGCGCTCCTGCACCTGATCGAGAAGCCCGTCGAGATGGGCGGCGACACGGGCGATCTCGTCTTCATTGTCCGGAAGGGCGGTGCGGGCGCTCATATCGCCGGCCTCTACCTTGGAGATCGTCTCCGTCATGCGCTCCAGCGGGCGGAAGACGGAGCCCGCCCAGCGCAGGAAGAGCGGCACGCTCAAGGCGGTGACGGCGGCGAAGGCGGCGATGAGGGTGAGAAGCGAGACGAGCTTGGTGCGCTCAAACGGAGCTTCCAGGAAACCGACATAGAGCATGCCGACGCGGCGCCCAAAACTGTCGGTGATCGGCTCGTAGGCGGAGATGTACCAGTCGTTGACGACGAAGGCGCTGTCGAGCCAGACGCGGCCTTCGCCGAGGACGGCGGAGCGCACGGCGGCGGAAACCCGGGTGCCGAGGGCGCGCTTGTCCTCAAAAAGCCGGACATTGGTGGAGACGCGCACATCGTCGAGGAAGAGGGTCGCCGTGCCCTGGCTGCCGGCGGGCAGGCTTTCAGCGCGATAGACGAGGTCGTTGATCGTATCGATGAAGACGAGGTTCTGGTTGAGGAGAAGGCCGCCGACGAGGGCGGCGGGGCCCTGCCCGGGTAGGCGCACGGGACTTGCCGAATGCACGACCATGCCGCGGGTTTCGGCCGTCTCGTCGGTCGGCACGGCGTTGGGCGTGTCGATGAGGGGGAGACGCGCCTGCGCGGCAAGCGCCGGCGAAATGGCGGCGAGCTCGTCGCCCGAAAAGATGTCGATCGCCGTCGTGGGCTTGCCGGCAAGGGCCTTTTGGACGACCGGCCGGTCGCCCGAAAGGTTCGGGGCTGCGCCTGCGGGGGAGGTCGCGTGCACACCGTCGCCGGTGCTGACGAGATAGAGGAAATCGAGGCCGAGCGCCTTGCGGCTCTTCTCCAGATAGGCGGCGAGGGGGGCGGGGGCATCCGCCTCGATCACATCCCGGAATTCGGCGGACCGGCCGAGCGCGTCGATCTCGTCGCCGGTCGTCTCCAGGATGCGGTTGAAATACTGGTCGGCGATGGTGAGGTCGCCATGCACCTTCGACTTCAGAAGCTGGTCGAATTTCGCGTTCCAGCGAACGATGGTGACGCCGAGAAGAAGCGGCAGGATGACGAAGGTCGGCAAAAGCGCGATCGCCAGGAGGCGGAAGCGAACGGAACGGTGGCGGCCGATTTTTTCGGGACTGGACCGCGCAAGGTCGGGCCGCGCAAGGTCGGGCTGCGCAAGAGCGGGCTGCGCCGGCTCAGACGTCATCTCAGCGGCCCCAGCTCAGATGTTCCAGGCTGAGCATTTGCGGTCGATGGTCTTGCGCGAGACGCCGAGACGGCGGGCGGCTTCGGCGCGGTTGCCGCCGGTCGCTTCGAGAATGCGCAGGATATGGCGGCGCTCCACCTCTTCGAGTGCTTCTCCGGGCTCGCCGGCGACTTCGGGGGCGTGCGCGCCTTCTGTGCCCGTGGCGGGATCGCCGCGAAATTCCGGCGGGAAGCGGCCGAGGATGAGCGAGCGCTCGATGAGGTTTCTGAGCTCGCGGACATTGCCGGGCCAGTCATAGGCGGCGAGGCCCGCGCGCACGGCGGCATCGATTTCGACCGGGGGCATGCCGAGCTGCTTCGACAGGCGCTGCATGAAGAGGGTGGCGAGCTCGATCACGTCCTCACCGCGGGCGGCGAGCGGCGGCATGGCGATCTGCATGACGTTGATGCGGTAGAAGAGATCGGTGCGGAAACGGCCCTCTTCGACAGCGGCTTCGAGGTCGGCATTGGTGGCAAAGATGAAGCGCACATCGACCGGCACCTCGCGCTCCGAGCCGACCGGGCGCACACGCCGGTCTTCGATCGTGCGCAGGAGCTTGCTCTGCATGGCCAGCGGCAGTTCGGCGATCTCGTCGAGAAAGAGCGTACCGCCATGGGCATGGATGAAGAGGCCCTCGCGGCCCGCATCGGCGCCGGTGAAGGCGCCTTTCAGATGGCCAAAAAGCTCCGCCTCCAGCATGTCGGTCGGCACGGCGGCGCAATTGACGGCGACGAAGGGCTTGTCGGCGCGCTCGGAGAGGGCGTGGATGGAGCGCGCCGCCACCTCCTTGCCCGTACCGGACTGGCCGGTGATGAGAACCGAGGTCGGCAGGGGCGCCACGCGGGCGATGGTGTCGCGCACCTCGCCGATGCCGGGGGAATGGCCGATCAGCTTGTCGCGCAGAAGCATGTGATCGGCGGTGGAGCGCAGTTCGTGGCGCAGGACATGGATTTCGCGCTGCAGACGGATGCGGTCGAGGCAGCGCGCGACGGCGTTGAGGATCTGGTTGGAGCGAAAGGGTTTCAGGACGAAATCGACGGCGCCGGCGCGCAGCGCCTGGATCGCCGTTTCGAGATCGGCATAGGCGGTGATCAGGATCGCATCGGCGAAAAGGCCGATCTCGCGCTGTTCTGTCAGCCATTCGACGCCGCTCTTGCCGGGCATGATGTTGTCGAGAATGACAACGTCGAAATGGTGCTCGTCGAGCCTTCTGGAGGCTTCGGTGGTGTCGGCCGCCTCTTCCAGGCGCTTGCAGCGGGGCTTCAGCGTGCGGACGAGAAAATTGCGCATGCCCGGCTCGTCGTCGACGACGAGGATCGAGGCCTGAGCGAGCCAGGGTCCGAATTCGGGAACGCGCGGCGCAGGCTCAACGCTGCGCGCGGCAGTGAGGCTCATGGGGCGAGGCTCATGGACGGTCCTCAAGCGGGTTTCCTCGGTTTCTCCCGAGGAGACCCCCCGAGAGAAATCGTTTTCTTGTTTGCAGCCATGATGGGCACAAGCCGGCCGGAATGCAAAGAGCGGGCGGACAGTGCGTGTGGGAGGCGGCTAGTCCGCGAGCGAAGACGCGGCTTCGGCGTCGCTCTGGCGCGCGATCGTCTGGCGCACGAGGAGGTCGGTGTTGGGTGAGAAGCGCGCCTGGAGCGGCAGCATTGCGGCGCCCAGAACGCGGGCCATCGGCCCGACGGAGCCGGAGACGATCTCGGCGGGGGTGAGGCCGAGACGGTTGAAATGCTGCACCGCTTCGGCGAGGCGCTGGGTGATGCGGGTGCGCCAGGCCGGCGGCAGCAGGCCGTCGACCACGATCGTCTCAAAATCGATGACGCTCATGGCCGATATGACGGCGCGCGCCATTTCCTCCGCCGCCTGTGTCGCCCACGCGTCGAAGATCTTTGTAGCACCTGGAATGTCGTCGCCGCGCAGAAGCGCCTCGCCCGGGTCGATCCCCTCCTCGGTGAAGGCCTGTTGCAGCTGGATGATGGAGGCGGTGTGGATGAGCTGCTGCGGCGCGCCCGTGGCGCCTTGATGGGCGGTCGGCATGGAGCCGATGGCGCCGGCGTTGAACTGCTCGCCGCGATAGAGCTTGCCGTCGATGACGATGCCGCCACCGATGAAGGTGCCGAGATAAAGGTAAAGCGCACTGCGGCGGGTGACGGCATCGCCCAGGATCACTTCCGCGGCACAGGCGGCCGTCGCGTCGTTGTGGAGGGAGGCGGGGAGGCCGGTCGCCTCCTGCAAGGCGGCGGCGACATCGATGTCGCGCCAGGCGTCTAGGGCGCCCGGCGCCAAATCGAGTTCCGTCGCCCAGGCCTCAAGCTCGCTCGGCATGGCGATGCCGAGGCCGACGACGCGCTTTCTGGAGGAGGCGTCGAGGGAGGTGAGAAGATCGCTCGCCTGGGCGATGGCGAGACGGACCGTCTCCTCCGGCAAGGGCGCGTAATAGCTTTCCTGGGCGGAGCCGATCACCTCGCCCAGAAGATTGACGAGGATCGCCTCGACGCTGCGGCGGCCGATCTTGACGCCGAGCGAGAAGGCGCCCTGCGGATTGGGTGCGATCGGGGTGGACGGCTGGCCGACCTGGCCGCGGACCTTGTCGCGCTTGATGAGGAGACCTTCGGCCAGGAGACGGTTGACGATGACGGAGGCGGCCTGGCCGGAGAGGCCGGTCTCGCGCGCGATCTCCGCCTTCGACAGGGCGCCGGCGCGCAAGAGCGCGTGGATGATCAGCCGCTCGTTGTAGGCGCGCAGCCCGGTTGTGTCTCCGCCTCGCATCTCGCCGTGCCTTCGCAGTCCTTGCGGTTCGTCCTCTTGCGGCAGCGCAGGCTAGCCGAAAGAAAATTAAAAAACCAATGTGATTTAGTTATTGACTTTGAAGATCCGATGTGGATGGGTGCGTGAGCCATGGCTGCCGGTCAGGCGGCGCTGCGCTGCCTATCTCTGGGGGCCGGCTCGTGTGGAAGCCGCCGGCCCGAGCGCGGCGCCGCCCGCTCGCCCGGCCTGTCGAGTGCGGCTTGGGGCCATGTTCTATGGCCTAGGACGCGCGACCCGGCGGAAATGACAAGGCGGGGTGATAAGGCCTACAAAGAGGCCGCCGGAGGGGAGGAGAAGATGCAGCGAGGCTTCGTTCAAACCCCGGCGGGAGCGGCCTGATGTTCGTCGTCTGCGGCGAGGCGCTCTGGGATCTTTACGGTTCGGACAAGGGCGAAGGGCTCTCCTTTGACGCGCGCATCGGCGGATCGCCTTTCAACGTCGCCGTGGGGCTCGCCCGCCTCGACCAGGAGGCGGCGCTTTTCACGGGACTTTCGACGGATCTTTTGGGCGAGAAGCTCTTTGCGGCGCTCAAGACCGAAGGTGTGGAGACCGGATTTCTTCTGCGCTCCAGCCGACGCACGACCTTGAGCCTGGTGACGCTCGGCAAAGACGGCTCGCCCTCTTACGCGTTTTATGGAGACGGGGCGGCGGACCGGGCCGTCAACCTTTCCGATCTGCCGGTCTTCAGTCGCGACATCTGGGGCGTGCATGCCGGCTCGTTTTCGCTTGTCACCGAGCCGATCGGCACGAGCCTCCTGTCGCTTCTGGGGCGAGAGGCGGGCGAGCGGCTGGTGACGCTCGATCCCAATGTGCGGCTCAATGTGGAGCCGGATCTCGCGCTCTGGCGCGAACGCCTGGACGCCTTCCTGCCGACGACGGATCTCGTCAAGGTGAGCGAGGAGGATCTGGGGCTTCTTTATCCGAGCGCGCCGCCGGCCGAGACCGCCGAGCGCTGGCGCGCCGCGGGCGCGACCCTGGTCGTCGTCACCTATGGCCGGGAAGGGGCGGAAGCCTTCGGTTCATTCGGACGCGTGTCCGTCAAAGGCTCCGAGGTCGACGTGGTCGATACGGTCGGCGCTGGCGACAGCTTCATGGCCGCCTTGATTGCCGGCCTGGCGGAGCGCTCGACGAAATCGCGCGAGGCGCTTTCCAGGCTGCGCCGGGACGAGGTGGAGGCGCTCATCGCCTTTGCCACTGAGGCCGCCGGCATCACCTGCGGACGCCGCGGTGCCGATCCGCCCCGGCGGGCGGAGCTTGGTGCGGCCGCCAGCCAGGACGGGTGATGGAGGTTTTCGGGCGGCCGTTTTACGGGCGGTCCGGGGATGGCCGGCCGCCGGAGATCGGCAAATCAGGCGCGGGAGCGGCCGTAGGCACCCTCATAGGCCACGCGGCGGATCTCGCTGCGGTCAAAGCCCATATCGGCGAGGTCGCGGTCACGATAGCCTTCCAGCTCGCGAACGAGTTCGCCGTACTGGTAGCGCTGCTTCACGGATGTCCAGGCGCGCGAGAAGAGGGTGCGGGCGCCTTCGCCCATCGATACGGTCGAGGCCGGTGCGCTGAGGGGCCCGGAGGCGGGGCGTGCGAGAGTGAGGGTCTTCATGTGGCTTCTCCATCATGGGACGGCAGGGGGAATTGCCGTCTGAAATTCCGGTTCGTGTGCCGGCAGCATGCCTTCGGTGGCTTTTGCCGGCCTGTGTTGCAGTGCGGTGGTTGCTTGCAGCCGTTCTTTGGTGCGCTTCCACGAACCCGTTTTTATCTTGATGGTGTCGGGCCCTACGCCGACATTGCGGCGCATCATAATCGTGCTGTGTTGCACAAATAATGACGGCGGAGGCGCTTGCGAAGGCGTCCTTGGGTCAAAGGGGCTGTGACCCAGCTGCAAAGCCGAGGTGTGATGGAACTTCCGAGCCAGATGATCCTGTTTGCGACCGTGGTCGAGAGTGAGAGCTTTTCGGCGGCCGCCCGCTCGCTCGGCCTGACGCCATCGGCCGTCAGCCGGCAGATCGGCTTTCTGGAGGATCGCCTGAAGGTAAGGCTTCTCAACCGCAGCAAGCACGGCCTGTCGCTGACAGAGGAGGGGCGCGCCTTCTACGAGCGCTGCGCCGATCTCGCGGCCAGGGTGTCGGAGGCGGAAAACCTTGCCACCGCGATCAGCGGTCAGCCGGTCGGGGTGTTGCGGGTCGCAGCCACCGTCGCCTTCGCCAAGGCGCAGCTTCTGCCGATCATGCCGGAGTTCATGGCGCGCTATCCGGAGCTCAAAGTCTCGCTCGAGGTGACGGACCGCCCGATCGATCTCGCGGCGGAGGGGATCGACGTCGCCATCCGCTTCACCGAGCAGGTGGAGGACAGTTTTGCGGTGGCGCGCAAGCTTGCCCGCAACCGGCGGGTGATCTGTGCCGCGCCGGCCTATCTCAAGCGCGCCGGCACGCCGACGACGCGCCAGGATCTCGCGCATCACAATTGCCTGCGCCTGTCGACGGTGACGCGCTGGAACGACTGGCATCTGGAAGGGGCGGAGGGGACCGATCCCGTTCCGCTCACCGGCAATTTCGAGGCCAACAGCGCCGATGCGATCTATCACGCGACGCTTTCAGGCCTCGGGATCGCCCGGCTTTCGACCTATCTCGTCGGCGAGGATATCAAGGCCGGGCGGCTCGTCAGGCTCCTGCCGGATTATGCCGACGACGGGTCGGACATTCTGGCGCTCTATTCGGAGAAGCGGAATCTGTCGCCGCGGGTGCGCGCGTTCATCGATTATCTGAGTGCACATTTCGGCAGCGTGCCGCCCTGGGAGCGCGAAGAATAGATGCGCCCTGCCGCATCAGGAAACTTGAGAGTTTCAATTTCGTAGGGCTGTGCGACAATGCGGCTAAGTTACCGGAAGGACAGGATTTATTCTGCGCTTGCGTTAATTGCAAAATCAAAGTGATTTATTTATTTGACAGCGGCAAACCCGCGTGATCTAGTCTTCCGCAAGTTGCCGTCGGGTCTTTCCCTTCGCGCTTCTGACGACAATTTAGATATCCGAAGATGAGGCGGAGGCCGCGGTTTCGCGCAACTTCGTCCTTAATGTCCGTGCCTTTCGGCGCGGGCAGAGGGATGCGATCTCGACATCCGATGTCGCGTCTTTCCTGTATTGATAAGCCGCGCGGCCTTTGGGCCGAAGACGCGGAACGGAGGAAACCTGATGAGACGCTCCATTTGGGCGGTCGGCGCTGTATCCGCCGTCGCCTTCACTGCCGCCGCTCATGCCGAAACGATCACGATCGCCACCGTCAACAACGGCGACATGATCCGCATGCAGAAGCTCGCCGAGGATTTCACCAAAAATCATCCCGATATCCAGTTGGAATGGGTGACTTTGGAAGAAAACGTGCTGCGCCAGCGCGTGACGACGGATATCGCCACCAAGGGCGGTCAGTACGACGTCATGACCATCGGCAATTACGAGGTGCCGATCTGGGCGAAGCAGAATTGGCTCGTCGCTCTCGACGACATGCCGGACGGCTATGATGCCGACGATATCCTGCCGGCGATCCGCAGTGCGCTGACCTATGAGGACAAGCTCTACGCGGCGCCGTTCTACGGGGAATCGGCGATGGTCATGTACCGCACCGACCTTGCCGAGAAGGCCGGCGTGGAGATCCCCGATCAGCCGACCTGGTCGGATATCCAAAAAGCCGCCGAGGCGATGACGGACAAATCGAACGACGTCTACGGCATCTGTCTGCGCGGCAAGCCGGGCTGGGGCGAGAACATGGCGTTCTTGACGGCCATGGCGAATTCCTACGGCGCGGCCTGGTTCGACAAGGACTGGAAGGCCCAGCTCGACAGCCCGGAATGGAAAGCGGCGGTCAACGACTATCTGACCATGATGAACGATTACGGGCCTCCAGGAGCCTCCTCGAACGGCTTCAACGAGAACCTGTCGCTCTTCCAGCAGGGCAAATGCGGCATCTGGATCGATGCGACGGTGGCTGCCTCGTTCGTGACCGACCCCGATGAATCGACGGTCGCCGACAAGGTCGCCTTCGCGCAATTCCCGAACAAGGAAGGCGTCGACAACCACGGCAATTGGCTGTGGTCGTGGAATCTCGCCATTCCGACCTCGACGGATTCAGAGGATGCCGCCAAGCAGTTCATCGCCTGGGCGACGTCGAAGGATTACACGAAGCTCGTCGCCGAGAACGAAGGCTGGCGCGCCGCACCTCCGGGAACCCGCACCTCGCTCTATGAGAACGAGGAGTATCAGAAGGCGGCGCCCTTCGCGGAAATGACGCTGAATTCCATGCAGGCGGCGACGCCTGACAAGCCGTCCGTTCAGGACGTGCCGTATACGGGCGGACAGTTCGTCGCCATTCCGGAATTCCAGGGCATCGGCACGGCCGTCGGACAGATGTTCTCTGCCGCTCTCGCCGGTCAGATGAGTGCGGATCAGGCGATCCAGAACGCCCAACAGCTGACGACCCGCGAAATGGCGAAGGCCGGCTATCCGAAGTGATGCGCCGCGCGTGATCGGCCGCATATCGTCGGCCGTACGCAATTGCCTGGGGCGGTCTCCTTCGATGTGACCGCTCCGACATGATCGGCACGGACGGATGTCCCTCTGGCGTCCGCCCGTGCCTTCTTCACCGGCTCGTTTCTCATCGCCCGAAAGGGTTCGCTCATGGCCACTGCGCATTCGCGTTCCGCCGCGCGACTGATGATCTCTCCCGCCGTGCTTGTTTTGCTCGGCTGGATGCTGATCCCCTTGTCGATGACGCTCTACTTCTCGTTCCTGCGCTACAATCTTCTGATGCCGGGAACGCACGATTTCATCGGCTTCATGAATTACCGGTTCTTCCTGACCGATCCGGCGTTCTTCTCCGCCCTCATCAACACGCTTCTTCTCGTCGGCGGCGTTCTCGTCATCACCATCTTCGGCGGCGTGCTTCTGGCGATCCTGCTCGATCAGCCGATGTGGGGGCAGGGGATCGTGCGGGTTCTGGTGATCGCGCCGTTCTTCGTCATGCCGACGGTCTCCGCGCTCGTGTGGAAGAACATGTTCATGAATCCCGTGAACGGGCTCTTCTCGAACATTTTTCGGGCGCTCGGGATGCAGCCCTTCGACTTTCTCGGGCAGGCGCCCCTCGCCTCCATCATCCTCATCGTCTCATGGGGGTGGCTGCCGTTTGCGACGCTCATCCTGCTGACTGCGCTGCAATCGCTCGACCGCGACCAGCTGGAAGCCGCCGAGATGGACGGGGCGGGGCCGTTGAGCCGCTTCTTCCACATCATGCTGCCGCATCTGGCGCGCGCCATCACCGTCGTCGTTCTCATCCAGACGATCTTCCTGCTCTCGGTGTTTGCGGAGATCCTCGTCACGACCAATGGCGGGCCGGGCTATGCCACGACCAACATCACCTATCTCGTCTACGCCCAGTCGCTCCTGCAGTTCGACGTGGGCGGCGGGTCGGCCGGCGGCATCGTCGCCGTCATTCTCGCCAATATCGTCGCGATCTTCCTGATGCGGATGATCGGCAAGAACCTGGACGTCTGAGCCATGGCCCACACTCCGACAAAAGGTCGAAAGCTGCTCTTCACGCTGATCGCCTGGACGATCGGCTTCCTGATCTTCTTTCCGATCTTGTGGACGATCCTGACGAGCTTCAAGACGGAGGCGGAGGCGATCGCTTCGCCGCCCTCCTTCGTGTTCTTCGACTGGACGCTCGACAATTATGTCGAGGTGCAGGAGCGCTCCGCCTATTTCCGGCATTTCTGGAATTCGGTGGTGATCTCGCTCGGCTCGACGGTTCTGGGCCTCCTCATCGCCATTCCGGCGGCCTGGTCGATGGCCTTCGTGCCCAGCAAGCAGACCAAGAACGTCTTGATGTGGATGCTGTCGACCAAGATGCTGCCGCCCGTCGGCGTCTTGATCCCGATCTACCTCATCTTTCGCGATGCCGGCCTCCTCGACACGCTGACCGGCCTCGTCATCGTGGTGATGCTGATCAACCTGCCGATCATCATCTGGATGCTGTTCACGTATTTCCGCGAGATTCCGGGCGAGATCCTGGAGGCGGCGCGGATGGACGGGGCGGGGCTGCGCTCGGAGATCCTTTACGTGCTGACGCCGATGGCGGTGCCGGGGATTGCCTCGACGCTTCTCCTCAACATCATCCTCGCCTGGAACGAGGCGTTTTGGACCTTGAACCTGACGGCCGCGAAATCGGCGCCGCTGACGGCGTTCATTGCCAGCTATTCGAGCCCGGAGGGGCTCTTCTACGCCAAGCTTTCGGCCGCCTCGACCATGGCGATCGCGCCGATCCTGATCCTCGGCTGGTTCAGCCAGAAGCAGCTCGTGCGCGGCCTCACTTTCGGTGCGGTCAAATAGGGGCGCGGCCAATACGCGGCTGCCGCCCCGGCGGCACCCGACAATAAACGGCGCGGTGACAAACGCGGCGAAAAGGGACGGATATGGGACACATCTCGCTCAACCAGATCACCAAGACTTTCGGCAATGTCCAGGTGATCCCGCCGCTCGATCTCGAGATCGAGGATGGCGAATTCATCGTCTTCGTCGGTCCGTCCGGCTGCGGAAAGTCGACGCTTCTGCGCCTGATTGCGGGGCTCGAAGACGTGACGTCCGGCGAGATCAAGATCGACGGGCGGGACGCCACGGAAACGCCGCCGGCCAAGCGGGGCCTCGCCATGGTGTTCCAGTCCTATGCGCTCTACCCGCATATGAGTGTGCGGAAGAACATCGCCTTTCCTTTGAAGATGGCGGGGTTCGACAAGGCCGAAATCGACCGTAAGATCGACGATGCGGCGCGCGTTCTGAACCTCACGGATTATCTCGACCGGCGGCCGGGGCAGCTTTCGGGCGGCCAGCGCCAGCGTGTCGCCATCGGGCGGGCGATCGTGCGCGAACCGGCGGCGTTCCTGTTCGACGAGCCGCTGTCGAACCTCGACGCGGCGCTCAGGGTGAATATGCGCCTGGAAATCTCCGAGCTGCACAACAAGCTCGAGACGACGATGATCTACGTCACGCATGATCAGGTGGAGGCCATGACCATGGCCGACCGCATCGTGGTCCTGCGCGCCGGCATCATCGAGCAGGTGGGCACGCCGCTCGAACTCTATTCCAAGCCGCGCAATCTCTTCGTCGCGGGCTTCATCGGTTCGCCGAAAATGAATTTCATCGAGGGTGCGGTGGCGGAGCGGCGCGACGCGGCGAAGGTCGGCATCCGGCCCGAGCATATGGAATTGTCTCTCGAAGAAGGCCGCTGGGAGGGTCGGGTCAGCGTCTCCGAACATCTCGGCTCCGACACGTTTCTGCATGTGGAGACGGAGCGTGCCGGCATGCTGACGGCACGCGCCGACGGCGAGTTTCCCGTGCGCCACGGCGACCGGGTCTTTCTCACGCCGCAGGACGACAAGATCCATCGCTTCGACGCCGACGGCATGGCGCTGTCATGAGGCGGCTGGAAGGCAAATCCGCCATCATCACCGGCTCGGCACGCGGCATCGGGCGCGCCTTTGCGGAAGCCTATGTGCGCGAGGGGGCAAGGGTCGCGATCGCCGACATCAACCTGGAACGCGCCGAGGCAACGGCGGCCGAGATCGGCGAGGCGGCCTATGCGGTCCATCTCGACGTCACCGATCAGGCCTCGATCGACGAGGCGGTCGCCCGGGTTCTCCAGCGTGCGGGGCGCATCGATATTCTCGTCAACAATGCAGCCCTTTTCGATCTGGCGCCGATCGTGGAGATAAGCCGGGAGAGTTTCGACCGGCTCTTTGCGATCAATGTCTCCGGCACGCTCTTCATGCTGCAGGCGGTGGCGAAGGCGATGATCGCCAAGGGCGACGGCGGCAAGATCATCAATATGGCAAGCCAGGCCGGGCGGCGCGGGGAAGCGCTCGTCGCCGTCTACTGCGCGACGAAGGCGGCCGTGATCAGCCTCACCCAGTCGGCGGGCCTCGACCTCATCAAGCACAAGATCAACGTCAATGCGATCGCGCCGGGCGTGGTCGACGGCGAGCACTGGGACGGCGTCGATGCGCTCTTTGCAAAGTATGAAAACCGGCGGCTCGGCGAGAAAAAGCGGCTCGTGGGCGAGGCGGTGCCTTACGGGCGCATGGGGCGCGCGGAGGATCTGACCGGCATGGCCGTGTTCCTGGCAAGTGCGGAGGCCGATTACATCGTCGCCCAGACCTACAATGTCGACGGCGGCAATTGGATGAGTTGAGGGGGGCATCCCTGCTGCGGGTCCGCCTGTGCTTGCGAATTCATGCCGGCACGCCTTGTGACGGGCGACCCCCACCCCTGTCCCCTCCCCACAAGGGGGAGGGGGACGCATGACGATCCGCCTTTCGGCCTGTCTCGCGGGGCCGGGAAGTGCGGACTTATCGAATGGGGCGCGGCCCCGGAGGGGTTCGGCAGGACGTTCCCGAGCCCCGGAAGGAGTGACATGACGACGAAGCTTGCAGCCGAGAACCTCACCGAGATTTCGTCCAGGGTGCATGTCCCTGGCTATGACCGGGCCGGGCTGTCGGCCGGGATTTTGCATTTCGGCATCGGCAATTTTCACCGCGCGCATCAGGCCGTCTATCTCGACGAGCTGTTTGAAACCGGGCGCGACCACGATTTCGCGATCCTCGGCGCCGGCGTCATGGCGGGCGACGAAAAGATGCGCCAGGCGCTCGGCGGTCAGGACTTTCTGACGACGGTCGTCGATCAGTCGGCGGCGGCTTCCAATGCGCGCGTCACCGGCGCCATGGTTGGCATGCTGCCCGTGGGCGATGCGCAGGCGATCATCGAAAAACTCGCCGATCCCGCGATCCGCATCGTCTCCTTGACCGTGACGGAGGGCGGCTACTTCATCGATTCCACCGGACGCTTCAATCCGGAGCATCCGGCGATTGCGGCCGACGGCAAGACGCCCGACGATCCGAAGACCGTCTTCGGGCTGATCGCGGCGGGGCTCAAGGAACGGCGGGGACGCGGGCTTTCGCCCTTCACCGTGATGTCGTGCGACAACATCCCCCACAATGGCGTGGTGGCGAAAAATGCCGTCGCGGGGACGGCGCGGCTTTCAGACCCCGCCTTCGCCGACTGGATCACCGAAAACGTCGCCTTTCCGAACGGCATGGTCGACCGGATCACGCCGGCGACGGGGGACCGGGAGCGGCGGCTGCTCGAAGAGGAATTCGGCGTCGAGGATGCCTGGCCGGTGTTCTGCGAGGATTTCAAGCAATGGGTGCTCGAGGACAATTTTCCGGCCGGCCGCCCGGCGCTTCAGAATGTCGGCGTGCAGTTCGTGCCGGACGTGACGCCCTTCGAGATCATGAAGATCCGCATCCTGAACGGCGGGCATGCGGTGATCGCCTATCCGGCGGGGCTTCTCGACATCCATTTCGTGCATGAGGCGATGGAGCATCCGCTCGTTGCGGCGTTCCTGGAGAAGATCGAGCAGGACGAGATCGTGCCGGCCGTGCCGCCGGTGCCGGATACGGATCTGCAAGTCTATTTCGGCGAGATCAAGCGCCGCTTCGCCAATCCGAAGATCGGCGACACGGTGCGCCGTCTCTGTCTCGACGGCTCCAACCGGCAGCCGAAATTCATCGTTCCGACGATCGCCGACCGGCTGAAGGAAGGCCACGACGTGACCGGCCTCGCGCTCGAATCCGCGCTGTGGTGCCGCTATTGCTTCGGCGAGACGGAGAGCGGCGCCGTCATCGAGCCGAACGACCCGAACTGGGATCTGCTCGTGCCGAAGGCGCAGGCGGCGCGCGCCGATCCCGGCGAATGGCTCGGCATGGACGATGTCTATGGCGAGGTCGGGCGCTCCGACGTCTTCCGCGAGCTTTTCGCCCATTGGCTGCGAACTTTGTGGGACGAGGGGACCGAGAAGACGCTCAAGCGCTATCTCGACGGCACGCGCTAGCCGAACATCGACATTTCGCTCTTTGCAGGGGCCTGCCCGCACCGGCTGCGGGCGGGCCTTTTCTTCCTCAACTTTTTGGGGGATTTGCGCCGCAGACGCGTTAGGCGGAGCGGGCTTTCGTCTGCATTTTGCGTATGCAGTAGGATTTCCGCTTCGCCAGTTCTCTACCTAAAGGCCGTTGAAAGGCCCCAACAATGAGGTATACGTTGTTGGCAATCGGGCGACCCGCAACGAGCCTTTCCGGCGGGTCAAACCCTTTGGAGAAGAGATGACCGACGCTGCCAATCTGCCGCAACTGCGCTCGCGCGCCTGGTTCGACAATCCCGACAACCCCGATATGACGGCGCTTTATCTCGAGCGCTACCTGAATTTCGGCCTGTCCCAGGAAGAGCTGCAATCCGGCAAGCCGATCATCGGCATCGCGCAGACGGGGTCCGACCTGTCGCCGTGCAACCGGCATCATCTGGAGCTCGCCAAGCGCGTGCGCGACGGCATTCGCGAGGCGGGCGGCATCGCGATCGAATTTCCGGTGCATCCGATCCAGGAGACCGGCAAGAGGCCGACGGCGGCGCTCGACCGCAATCTCGCCTATCTCGGGCTCGTCGAGGTGCTCTACGGCTATCCGCTCGACGGCGTGGTTTTGACGATCGGTTGCGACAAGACCACGCCGGCGTGCCTGATGGCGGCTGCGACGGTCAACATTCCGGCGATCGCGCTCTCCGTCGGGCCAATGCTGAACGGCTGGTTCCGCGGCGAGCGGACGGGCTCTGGCACGATCGTGTGGAAGGCGCGCGAGTTGCTGGCCGCGGGCGAGATCGACTATCCGGGCTTCGTCAAGCTCGTCGCATCCTCGGCGCCTTCGACCGGCTATTGCAACACGATGGGCACGGCGACGACGATGAATTCGCTCGCCGAAGCGCTCGGCATGCAGCTTCCGGGGTCCGCCGCGATCCCGGCACCCTACCGCGACCGGCAGGAGGTGTCGTATCTGACGGGGCTTCGCATCGTCGACATGGTGCGCGACGACCTGAAGCCGTCGGATATCCTGACGCGCGATGCCTTCATCAATGCGATCCGTGTGAATTCGGCGATTGGCGGCTCAACGAACGCACCGATCCATCTCAACGCGCTCGCGCGGCATGTGGGCGTGGAGCTTTCGATCGACGACTGGCAGACCTATGGCGAGGACATTCCGCTTCTCGTCAATCTGCAGCCGGCGGGCGAATATCTCGGCGAGGATTATTATCACGCGGGCGGCGTGCCGGCGGTCGTCAACCAGCTGATGGGAGCGGGGCTCATCAACGAAGGGGCGATCACGGTGAACGGGCAGACGATGGGCGACAATTGCCGCGGCGCCGAGATTGCCGATCTCAACGTCATCCGCCCGTTCGACCAGCCGCTTCTGAAAGGGGCGGGGTTCCGCGTCCTCAAGGGCAATCTCTTCTCCTCGGCGATCATGAAGCTCTCGGTGATCTCCACCGAATTCCGCGAGCGCTATCTCTCCAATCCCGACGATCCGATGGCGTTCGAGGGCAAGGCGGCCGTCTTCGACGGGCCGGAGGATTATCATCACCGCATCGACGATCCCGCACTTCAGATCGACGAGAACACCATCCTGTTCATGCGCGGGGCGGGGCCGATCGGCTATCCGGGCGCGGCGGAAGTCGTGAACATGCGCGCGCCCGATTATCTCCTGAAGCGGGGCGTGCATTCGCTGCCCTGCATCGGCGACGGGCGGCAATCGGGCACGTCGGGGTCGCCCTCGATCCTCAACGCCTCGCCGGAGGCGGCGGCCGGTGGCGGTCTCGGGCTGTTGAAGTCGGGCGACCGCGTGCGCATCGATCTCGGGCGCGGGGAGGCGAATATCCTCATCAGCGACGAGGAGCTCGAACAGCGGCGCGAGGCGCTGAAAGAGGCGGGTGGTTATCCCTTCCCGGAGAGCCAGACGCCCTGGCAGGAGATCCAGCGCGCCATGGTCTCGCAGCTCGAAACTGGCATGGTTTTGGAGCCGGCGGTCAAATACCACCGCATCGCCCAGACGAGCGGCATTCCGCGCGACAACCACTAGAGGTCACGGCTTCGTGGGCTCCGCGTCTGGCGCGGCGGCCGGCGCCAGACGGGCGGCGAGGCAGCGTGAAAAGCAAAGCATCTCAAGAACATGTGGAGGGGCTAACCCTCCCGCAAAACCCAATAAACAAGGAACGGAGGAAGCCTGATGGGGCGGCGACTTGAGGGAAAGATCGCAGTGTGCACGGCGGCGGGGCAGGGGATCGGCCGCCGCGTGGCGGAAAGGTTTCTGGAAGAGGGGGCGCGTGTCTACGCCACCGATCTCGACGCCGAAAAGCTAAAGGGGCTCGAGGCTCTGGGCGAGGTCGATACGGCGGTGCTCGACGTGACCGACGGACGCGCTGTCGGCTCCTATATGAAGACCGTCGACACGCCCGACATTCTCTTCAATTGCGCGGGCTTCGTGCACCACGGGACGGTGCTCGATTGCGACGACAAGGACTGGGATTTTTCCTTCGACCTCAACGTCACCTCCATGCACCGCACGATCTCGGCCTTGTTGCCGCGCATGCTGGAGAACGGGGGCGGGTCGATCATCAACATGTCGTCGGCGGCCTCCTCGATCAAAGCCGCGCCCAATCGCTACGTCTATATGGCGACGAAGGCGGCTGTGATCGGACTGACGCGCTCGATCGCCATCGACTTCATCCGCAAGGGCATCCGCTGCAACGCCATCTGCCCGGGTACGATCGAGAGCCCGTCGCTCGAGGCGCGCATCTCAGCGCTCGGCGAAGAGGTGGGCGGCGTGGAGAAGGCGCGGGCGATGTTCGTGGAGCGCCAGCCGATCGGCCGGATCGGCACACCCGACGAGATCGCCGATCTCGCCGTCTATCTCGGCTCCGACGAGAGCCGCTTCACGACCGGCACGACGCAGGTGATCGACGGCGGCTGGTCGCTTTGAACGATAAAAGGCCCGAAGGGTCAGGGAGGATTTGATGCGGATATTGGTGCTCGGCGCGGCCGGCATGGTCGGGCGGCGCCTGGTCGAAAGGCTTCTTGCCGACAAGGAGCTCGGCGGGCGGGCGATTGCGGCGATCGATGCCTTCGACGTGGTGGCGCCGGACTATCCGGATGTGCCGGAGACGATCACGGTGACCTGCGAGGCGGGCGATATCGCGTCCGCGGAGACGGTCGAAGGGCTGATCACGCGCCGGCCGGACGTGATCTTCCACCTCGCGGCCATCGTTTCGGGCGAGGCGGAAGCGGATTTCGATAAGGGCTACCGCATCAATCTCGACGGCACGCGCCATCTCCTGGAGGCGATCCGGCAGGCGGGCGAGGCCTATCGGCCGCGGCTCGTCTTCACCTCGTCGATCGCCGTCTTCGGCGCGCCGTTTGAGGACAAAATCTCCGACACGTTTCTGTCGGCTCCTTTGACGAGCTACGGCACGCAGAAGGCGATCTCGGAGCTCCTTCTCGCCGATTACACGCGCAAGGGTTTCGTCGACGGGGTGGGCATCCGCCTGCCGACGATCGTGGTGCGGCCGGGCAAGCCGAACAAGGCGGCGTCGGGCTTCTTCTCGGGCATCATCCGCGAGCCGCTGGCGGGGCTCGAGGCCGTGCTGCCGGTCGAAGACGATGTGCGCCACTGGATCGCGAGCCCGGCAGCGGCCGTCGGCTTCCTGATGCATGCGGCGACAATGGATACGTCGACGCTCGGGCCGCGGCGCTCGCTCAACATGCCGGGGCTTTCGGTGACGGTCGGCGAGATGATCTCGACCCTGCAGGAGGTGGCCGGCGACGAGGTCGCGGGGCGCATCCGCCGCGAGCCGGACGAGGCGATCCGCGACATGGTCCACGGCTGGCCGCGCGACTTCGACACAAAGCGGGCGCGCGAGGCGGGCTTTTCCGCTGATGCCGATTTCGCCTCCATCATCCGCGCGCATATCGCCGACGAAGAGGCGCGACGCGCCAAGGAGACGGGATGATGAGCGAGAAACCGCAGATCGGCTTCATCGGCGTCGGGCTGATGGGCCAGGGCATGGCGAAAAACCTCGTCGAAAAGGGCTATCCCCTGACGATCCTCGGCCATCGCAACCGCGAGCCGGTGGAAGATCTGAAGGGCAGGGGCGCCAAAGAGGCGGAGGATGTCGCGGCGCTGACGCAGGCCTCCGACGTCATCTTTCTGTGCCTGCCGGGAAGCCCGCAGGTCGAGGCGGTCGTCGAAAAAATCCTGGCGGTGGGGGCTTCGGGCAAGACGATCATCGACACCTCGACCAGCAATCCGGTGTCGACGCGCGCCCTCGTCGAAAAGTGCCGGGCGGAAGGCGCGACGCTCATTGATGCGCCTCTGTCGCGCACGCCGAAGGAGGCCTGGGAAGGGCTTCTCGATGCGATGGTGGGGGCGAGCGAGGCGGATTTCGACCGCGTTCAGCCGATCATCGCCACCTGGGCCGGCAAGATCGTGCGCGTCGGCGAGCCCGGTGCCGGCCACACGATGAAGCTTCTCAACAATTTCCTGTCGCTCGGCTATGCCGCGATCTATTCGGAGGCGCTGGCGATCGGGGCGAAGAACGGCATCGATGCGGCGACGTTTCATTCCATCATCGGCGGCGGGCGGATGGATTGCGGCTTCTACCAGACTTTCATGAAATGGGTGGTGGAGCGCGATCCCGAGGCGCACAAATTCGCGCTCAAGAACGCGCATAAGGATATGCGCTATGTCGTGTCTCTGGCGAACGAAAGCGGCATCGCCTCGCATGTCTCCTCGGCGGTGAAGAACAATTTCGCCACCGCCGATGCGACCGGGCATGGCGAGGAATATCTGCCGCGCATCGCCGACATCGTGGCGGAGCTCAACGGCATCAGAGATGAGACAGGATCGTGACAACGAAGCGGGCGGTGAGCCCCTGGACGCGGCGGGCGTGAGAGCGCCGACCGACAATGCCCGGCGGCGGCCGGTGCCGCCGGCGGTGACCGGTGCGCGCGGGCGGCCGAGCCTTGAAGGCGTCGCCGATATGCCGGCGCGCGAGCGGGCCTATCACGAGCTCAAATTCCGCATCATGGAAGGCCGGCTGCCGCCCGGAACCACGCTTCTCGAAGCGGAGGTGGCGAACCTTCTCGGCCTGTCGCGCACGCCGGTGCGGGAGGCTCTGATCAAGCTCGAAGAGGAAGGGCTCGTCGATGTTCGCCCGCGTCACGGCATCAGTGTGCGGGCGCAGTCGATCGACGATCTCTCCGACATCTACGACGTCTTTTCGACGCTCGAAGTGAAGGCCGTCGAGCTTGCCGCAAGGCGCGGCATCGAGACGAACGACGGGCGGCGGCTTTCCGGCATTCTCGACCAGCTGGAGCGGGCGACGCAGCGTGAAGACCCGGTGCGCTGGTCGCATCTCGACGATCAGTTCCATTCCGAACTCGTCAGCCTCAGCGGCAACAACCGGCTGTGCGCGACCCTGCGGCAATATTGGGACCAGCAATACCGGGCGCGCATGGCGATCGTGCATATGCGGCCGAGCACGGCGCAGTCGGACCGCGAGCATCGCGCCATCCTTCAGGCGGTGGTGGAGCGCGATATCCGTCGCGCGGCGCATCTGCATCAGCAGCACCGCGACCGCGCCGACCGGCTGGCGCTCGAACTTCTGCGGCGGGGGCCGGCGTGAGGCTGCCCGCATCGAACTTCTTTCCCGACAACGTCCAAGCCGCAGCAAAGCGGCGACCATAAACGCTACGAGGAACACGCCCCATGAACAGGATCGACCTTGAAAACCGCACGGCCGTCATCACCGGCGGCGCCCGCGGCATCGGCTTTGCGACGGCGAAACGCGTGCTCGAGAGCGGCGGGCGGGCCGTTATTTGGGACATCGACGGGGCGGCGATCGAGACGGCGCTCGGCGAACTCGGTGAGAAGGCGAGCGGCGCCGTCGTCGAGCTGACGGATGCAGGCGCTGTCGCGGAGGCCGCGAAAGAGGCGGCCCGGAAGGCCGGCGGCATCGACATTCTCGTCAACAATGCCGGCATCACCGGCGGCAACGCCAAGACCTGGGAGCTCGATCCCGACACCTGGCGCAAGGTGATCGAGGTCAATCTCGTCGCGCCGTTTCTCACAAGCCATGCCGTCGTGCCCTTGATGCTCGAAAAGGGCTATGGGCGGATCGTCAATGTCGCCTCGATCGCCGGCAAGGAGGGCAATCCCAACGCCTCGCATTATTCCGCCTCGAAGGCGGGTCTGATCGGGCTCACGAAATCGCTCGGCAAGGAGCTCGCCGGCCACAACATCCTCGTCAATTGCATCACGCCGGCGGCGGCCCGCACGGCGATCTTCGATCAGATGACGCAGGAGCATATCGATTACATGCTGTCGAAGATCCCGATGAACCGGTTCGTGGAGCCGGCCGAGGTGGCGGCGATGATCTGCTGGCTCGCCTCAGAGGATTGCTCGTTTTCGACGGGCGCCGTCTTCGACATTTCCGGCGGCCGCGCTGTCTATTAATTCTGAAATCCCCCAAGACGAAAATCCCAGAAAGGATGCCATGAAGCTCGTTCGCTACGGCCCTGCCGGCCAGGAAAAGCCCGGCCTCATCGATGACGAGGGCGCGCTGCGCGATCTGTCCGGCGAGGTCGACGACATCGCCGGGGAGGTGATCTCCGATGCCGGGCTCGAGAGGCTTCGTGCACTCGATCCCACCTCGCTGCCGAAGGTTGCGGGCAATCCCCGTTTCGGCCCCTGCGTCGGCCATGTCTCGAAGATCCTGTGCATCGGCCTCAATTATTCTGACCATGCGGCGGAGACGGGCGCCGAGCCACCGAGCGAGCCGATCATCTTCGCCAAGGCATTGTCGGCGCTCTGCGGGCCCAATGACGACGTGGAGATGCCGCGCGGCTCCAAGGCGCTCGACTGGGAGGTGGAGCTTGCCGTCATCATCGGCAAGCGCGCCAAATACGTGTCCGAAGACGAGGCGATGCAGCATGTGGCGGGCTTCGCCATCATGAACGACGTCTCCGAACGCGACTTCCAGACGAAGCGCTCCGGCCAGTGGACGAAGGGCAAGAGCCACGACACGTTCGGCCCGCTCGGACCGTGGCTCGTCACACGCGATGCCGTTGCCGATCCGCACAATCTCGACATGCATCTCGACGTCAACGGCGAGCGGCGCCAGAGCGGCAACACCAACACGCTCATCTTCAACGTGCCGCATGTCGTCTCGTATCTGTCGCAGTTCATGACGCTGATGCCGGGCGACGTCATTTCCACCGGCACGCCGCCGGGCGTGGGCATGGGCATGAAGCCGCCCGTCTATCTGAAGGTCGGCGACGTGATGGAGCTGGCGATCGAGGGGCTCGGCACGCAGCGGCAGACAGTCGTCGCCGCCTGAGGTTGAGATCCGCTGGCCGGTGCAGCCCTGTGCTGCGCCGGCGCCTCAAAAAAGCGTTCCGGTGCTTGCCGACGCCACAATGTATACGTTGACATCTTCGGTCGACGCAGGAGATAGTCTCTCCGTGAACAAAAAGAGCTGCGCATGACGCAGCCGGGCAGAGCCTCCGCAGAAGAGGCCTGCCGCGAACAGACATCGCGCACCGGGAGGACATATGCGCAAAAGAACCTTTCTCGCCGCCGCCGCGGCGCTTCTCGCCACAGCCGTGTTCGGCGCTCCTGCCGCCCTTGCGCAATCCGATTATCCGGATCGTCCGATCCAGATGATCGTGCCTTGGGGTGCGGGCGGCGGTACGGATGCCGTCGGACGCATCTTCGCTTCGATCCTGCAGGAAGAGCTCGGCGTGCCGGTCAACGTCGTCAACCGCACCGGCGGGTCGGGTGTCGTCGGCCACAGCGCCATCGCGATGGCCAAGCCGGACGGCTACACGATCGGCATCGTGACCATCGAGATCGACATGATGCATTGGCAGGGGCTGACGGATCTCACCTACAAGGACTTCGATTTCCTGGCGATGGTGAATGCCGATCCGGGTGGCGTCATGGTGTCGGCCGATTCCGATTACGAGACGGCGCAGGATCTTCTCGACGCGATCAAGTCCGAGCCGAAGGGGTCTTTGAAGGCCTCCGGCACCGGGCAGGGCGGCATCTGGCATCTCGGCCTTCTCGGCTGGATGTTGTCGGAAGATTTGCCGCCCGATCAGATCACCTGGGTGCCGAGCCAGGGTTCGGCCGCGGGCATCACCGATATGGTGGCGGGCGGCGTCGACCTCGTTCCCTCGTCGCTTGCCGAAGGCCGCTCGATGATCGAGGCCGGCAAGGTGCGCCCGCTCGCTTCGATGTCGGAGGAGCGCCAGGAGATGTTCCCGGACGTGCCGACGCTGAAAGAGGCGGTCGGTTCGGACTGGACGCTTGCGGTGTGGCGCACGGTTGCGGCGCCGAAGGGGCTGCCGGACGACGTGAAGGCGAAACTCGCGGGGGCCGTCGAGAAGGCCTACAACAGCGAAGAATACACGAAGTTCATGGCCGATCGCGGGTTCGGCATGCGCTGGGCAGGGCCGGAAGAGGCGACTGAGATCGTCGGTTCCGACGATGAGAGCCTTGGGCGCGTCATGAAAGAGGCCGGGCTCGCGGCCGAATAAGGGCGATCGGCGGCGCCTGCGGGCGCCGCCATCTGCCGGGACCCTGCGATGAAATTCAACGATTTCGTGCTCGGCGTGCTGGTGCTGATCGGTGCCGCCGCGATCCTCGTTTCGGCGAGGAACTTCTCTCCCATTCCGGGCCAGGCCTATGGGGCCGAAACCATGCCGAACGCCATCGGCATCGTGGCGGCGGGGCTCGGCATCTTCATGATGGCGAAGAGCGCGCTCGCGGGCTTTCCGGGGCGGGCGGTGGCGCTCGCCGATTGGGTGCGCTCGCCGGGATCGCTTGTCGGGGTGGCGACGGCCTTGGCGCTGATCGGCGTCTATATCGTCTTTTCCGAGCGCGTCGGCTTCGTGCCGATCGCCTTCCTCATTCTCCTCGTCTTCATGCTGACCTTGCGCACGCGGATCATCGTCGCCGTGCCGGTGGCGATCTTCGCCACGATCCTGGTGCAGCAGACCTTCGGGCGGCTTCTCCTGGTGCCGCTGCCGCGCAACGACTTTCTTTCCTTTCTGTGGTGATGGCGATGGATGTTCTCGCGCAGGCCGCAGGCCTCGTCTTTCAGCCCTATGTGCTTCTCGTCATCTTTGCCTCCGCCTGTTTCGGGCTTTTCGTCGGTGCGATCCCGGGGCTGACGGCGACGATGGCGACGGCGCTTCTGGTGCCGATCACCTTCTTCATGGACCCGGTGCCGGCGATCGCTGCGATCGTGACGGCAACCGCGATGGCGATTTTCGCCGGCGACATTCCGGGCGCGCTCTTGCGTATGCCAGGCACGCCGGCAAGTGCGGCCTATGTCGAAGACGCCTATCGGATGACGCAGGACGGCCGCGGCGACGAGGCCCTCGGCGCCGTCCTCGTGTTCTCCTCGATCGGCGGCATCTTCGGCACGATCGTGCTCGTCACGACGGCGCCCACACTCGCCGAAATCGCGCTCAAATTCTCCTCGTTCGAGTATTTCTGGCTGGTGCTTTTGGGGCTCTCCTGCGCCATCTTCGTGTCGCCGAGCTCCGTCACGCGCGGCATGATCGCGCTTCTGATCGGGCTTTTTGCGGCGACGATCGGCATCGACAATCCGGCCGGGCAGCCGCGCTACACTTTTGGCAATGTCGAGCTTTTGGCCGGCGTGCAGTTCATCCCGGCGATGATCGGGCTCTTTGCCGTGTCGGAGGTTCTGCGCTCGATCGTCTATTCGAAGGAGCGTCCACGCGTCGATCGCTCCGGCAAGCACACCGTCTTCAAGCGGCAATGGACCAATATCCGCCGCTATCCGATCCAGATGCTGCGCGGCAGCGCGACGGGTACGGCGATCGGCGCGTTGCCGGGGGCGGGTGCGGATATCGCGGCCTGGATTTCCTACGCCGTCTCCAAGCAGTTCTCACGGCAGAAGGAGAAATTCGGACGCGGCCATGTGGAGGGGCTGGTGGAAGCCGGGGCCTCCAACAACGGCGCCGTCTCGGGCGCCTGGATCCCGGCGCTCGTCTTCGGCATTCCGGGCGATTCCATCACCGCGATCGTGATCGGCGTCCTCTACGTCAAAGGCATGAATCCGGGCCCGACCGTGTTCATCAACGATCCGCAGCTGATCTATGCGGTGTTCATGGTGTTCTTTCTGGCAAACATCATCATGCTGCCGCTCGGCTGGGTGGCGATCAAAGGCGCCTCGACGCTGTTGTCGATCCCGAACCGGGTGTTGATGCCGGTCATTCTCCTGTTTTGCATCGTCGGCTCTTTCGCCATCAACAATTCCGTCTTCGGCGTTCTCCTGATGCTGATCTTCGGCGTGCTCGGCTTCATCATGGAAGAGAACGACATTCCGATCGCACCGGCGATCCTCGGCCTCGTCCTCGGGCCGATGCTGGAACAGAATTTCATCACCTCGATGATCAAGGCCGACGGCAGCTTCCTCGCCTTCTTCGAGCGGCCGATCGCGGCTGGGCTCGGCATCTTTACGATCGTGGTCTGGTCGATCCCGATCATCCTCTATCTGCGACGGCGATGGGCGGGCTCCGAGGCCTCCCCCAAGGAGGATCTCCCGCAAGGATGAGGATCGCCCCTGAAAACGAATGGAAGATGTCATGACGCGACCCGAGCTTTTGATGGTCGGCCCTCTCGCCGACGCCGTGACTGCCGAGATCGAGAAGGATTTCACCGTCCACCGCTATTTTGCGGCGGACGACAAGGACGCCCTTCTGGCCGAGGTGGGCGAGGGGGTTCGCTTCGTTGCGACGGGCGGGCACCATGGCTGTTCGGCGAAGATCATCGAGGCGCTGCCGAAGCTCGAAATCATTTCCTCCTTCGGTGTCGGCTATGACGCCGTCGATGTGGAGGCGGCGAAGCGGGCGGGGGTGCACGTGACGAACACGCCCGACGTTCTCAACGATTGCGTGGCGGAGATGACGGTGGGGCTGATGATTGCGCTCGCCCATCGGCTGCCGCAGACCGACCGTTATGTGCGCGAGGGGCGCTGGCCGGGCGGCGATTTTCCGCTGACCGACGAACTCCGCGGGGCGCGCGCCGGCATTCTCGGCCTCGGGCGCATCGGCAAGGAGATTGCGAGGCGCCTGCAGGTGTTCAAGATGGAGGTCGTCTATCACGGCCGCCACAAGCAGGCGCACGAGCCCTATCCTTACTTTGCCGATCTCACCGAGATGGCGAAGGCCTGCGACTGGCTGGTGGTGATCGCGCCGGGCTCCAAAGAGACGCAAGGCATCGTCAGCCGCGGCGTGATGGAGGCGCTCGGGCCGAAGGGTATGCTCGTCAATATGGCGCGCGGTTCGCTCGTCGACGAGCCGGCGATGATCGAGCTCCTGCAATCGGGCGGGCTCGGCGGTGCGGCGCTCGACGTCTTTGCCGACGAGCCGAATGTGCCGGACGAATTGAAGGCGCTCGACAATGTCGTCTTGTCACCGCACCAGGGCAGTGCCACGCACAAGACGCGGGCGGCGATGGGGCAGATGGTGGTCGACAATCTGCGTGCGCATCTCAGGGGCGAGCCGCTTCTGAGCTCCGTCGCCTGAGGCGGCCGGGGAGGTTCGGGCGGCGGTCTCCGGGGTGACGAACGGCCCCGCCGGTCTCCGTTGAACTTTCGGACGCGACGAGGTTCGGGCCCACGACGCATTTGGGTCCACAACGCATTCGGGCCCACGACGCAAAAGGGCGGCATGCATGCCGCCCCGTCGTCCTCAGGCTGTCATCGTCAGACTATTCCGTCAGCCCTTTGAAGGAGGCGCAGCGCCAAGCTGCGCCCCGTTGCGCGTCCTAAGCCGCGCCATGCGCGTTTCGCAAAATCAGGCCGCCAGGCCCTCCTTTGCGAAATGGCCGCACCAATCGCTCTCTTTCACGACCGGCCAAAGCCCAACGGCATCCGCCACGGGCTGCGTGACGGGCGGGTTGAACCGGCAGAGACCTGCATCTTTGATCTCGTGGTCGTCGTTGGCGTGGTGATCTTCAAAGAAAGCGCAGCTGCTGCATACGGGTTTGTCAGCCATGGCTCTCTCCTTTGCTTTCGGGTTTCAGATGGCTTTTTCCGAAACCAACAAGTGTATTATAAGAGCATCGTCTAACTTATTCAAGAACTGTCTTTTGTAGTTATTCAAAGGGGTGGTTGTATTCGACTGAAGTGTAGGTGTTTTTTGTCATCTGTCGCTGAATTAAATTATATCTTGCTCAGCGAGCGCTCCGCGTTTGGCCGCCTCGCCAGTTGCCGGCCCTTTGCCTTTTCAGGGGCTCCCATCGGGCTCGGCTCGATCCAATGCCAATGCGACAGCCGCCCGACAATGAAGTTCCGTCGTGGAAAAGGCTGGTAGCGGCGATTCCTCTGGTGCGAGAAGAAGCGGGATTTCGGTGCATGCAAGCGCAACGCAATCGGCACCGCGCGCTGCGAGATCTCGAATGATCTTCTGGTATCTGGCGCGGGTCGTATCCAGGAATCGGTTGTGTACCAGTTCGTCATAGATGCTGTCGTGGATGTCGCGTTTCTCATCCTCGTTCGGCCTGATCGTCTGAAGGCCATTGCGTGTAAAGATCTCAGGGTAGAAGTCCTCCTCCATCGTCTTGCGCACGCCGAGAATGGCCACCTTTCGCAAGTCTTTCGCCTTTATCGCTTCGGCTGTGACCTGGGCGATGTGCAGGAAGGGAATGTCGAGAAGCGGTTCAATCGCGGGAACGAAACGATGAACGTCGTTACAGGTGATGACGATGAAGTCCGCTCCGGCCGCTTGCAGGGCGCGGGCGGCGTTTTCGATCTGCCTGCAGGCCGAGACTTCGTCCTGGCGGTCGATTACCGCCTCGACGTATTCCTGCCGATTGACGCTCTCCAGCACAATCCTGGCAGAGGTCACGCCGCCTTCAATGGCCTGCATAATCTCGTTGACGCGTCTGTAATATTCGACGGTTGAAACCCAGCTCAGCCCGCCGATCATCCCGATCTTCTTCATGTGTCGTCCGTTGTTTGCGGAACGTGACCGCCGCCTATTCCTTCACGGCGCCGGTCATCGACGAGACGTAATAATCGACGAAGAAGGAATAGAGAATGACGACCGGCAGCGAGCCCAGAAGGGCGCCGGACATCAGCGCTCCCCATTCGTAGATATCGCCGCGCACGAGCTCGGTGAGGACGCCGACCGGCACCGTCTTGTTCTCCGAGGAGGAGATGAAGGTGAGGGCGTAGATGAACTCGTTCCACGACAGCGTGAAGGCAAAAATGCCGGCTGAGATGAGGCCGGGGACGGCGAGCGGCAGGACCACCTTCGTCAGGATCTGGAAGCGCGAGGCGCCGTCGACGAGGGCGCTTTCCTCAAGCTCGAAGGGGATGGTGCGGAAATAGCCCATCAAAAGCCAGGTGCAGAACGGGATGAGGAAGGTCGGATAGGTGAGGATGAGCGCGAGCCTGGAATCGAAGATGCCGACCTGGAAGACGATGAAGGCGAGCGGAATGAAGAGGATCGACGGCGGCACCAGATAGGCGAGGAAGATGAGGAGCCCGGTGGTGCGCGCCCCGGTGAAGCGGATGCGCTCGATCGCATAGGCGGCGAGCACGGAGGCGAAGAGCGATAGGAAGGTGGAAGCGAAGGCAACGAGCATCGTGTTCCACAGCCAGCCCGGATAGGACGTCTCGAAGAGCAGGTAGCGGATATGGTCGAGCGTCGGCTCGACCACCCAGAAGGGGCTGTAGCGGTCGTAATTGGTGAGCTGATGATCCGGTTTGATGGCCGTGATCGCCATCCAATAGAACGGGAAGAGCAGCACGAAGATGAAGACGGCGAGCGGCAGATAGACGACGAGTATGCGCCGCGTCACCGTGTTGAACTGGTCCATGCCCTCGGTGTCGTCGCGGGTGCCGGCTGTCGGGCTGAGGTTTTTCTTTGCCATGGTGGGTTTCCTCAGTCGTTGCCCTGCTGCCAGCGGCGGCGCTGCAGCCCGAAGAACGAGAACAAGATTGCGGCGAGCAGGAAGGGGATCATGGCGACCGCGATCGCCGCGCCTTCGCCGAGCTGGCCGCCGGGAATGGCGCGCTGGAAGGAGAGGGTGGCCATGAGATGGGTGGCGTTGACCGGGCCACCGCGCGTCAGGACGTAGATGAGCTGGAAATCGGTGAAGGTGAAGAGCACCGAAAAGGTCATGACGACGGCGATGATCGGGGTGAGAAGCGGCAAGGTCACCTTGGTGAAGCGCTGCCAGGAGGTGGCGCCGTCGAGCGCTGCCGCCTCGTTCAGGGATTGCGGGATCGTCTGCAGGCCGGCGAGAAGCGAGATCGCCACGAAGGGAATGCCGCGCCAGACATTGGCGGCGATCACCGAGGCGCGGGCATGGTTCGGCTGGCCGAGGAAGTTGATCGGCGCATCGATCAGCCCCCATTGCATCAAGACCCAGGAGATAATCGAGAACTGGCTGTCGTAGATCCACCAGAAGGCCAGCGCGGACAAAACCGTCGGCACCACCCAGGGGAGAAGGATGATCGCCCGGAAGAAGGTCTTGAAAGGCAGATGCTCGTTCAAGATGAGGGCGAGCCAGAGGCCGAGGCCGAATTTCAGGACCGAGGCGACGACGGTGTAGAGAATGGTGTTGTAGACCGACAGCCAGAAGATCGGGTCGTCGAAGAGCCAGATATAGTTCTCAAGGCCGATGAATTCGCCGGTGCGGCCGATGCGCGTGTCGGTGAAGCCGAGCCAGACGCCGAGACCGAGCGGATAGGTCAGGAAGCACAGAAGGAAGACGGCCGCCGGCAGCATGAAAAGAAGCCCGAGGCCGTTGCGGCTCTCCAGGAACCTTGCCAGGAGCGGGCGGCGTGGGGTCAGCGGCACATCCGTCATTGTGAGCCTGTCTCATCTGGTGGTCGGCGCGGCGGCCTAAGGGCGCGCGCTCACTGTCTGAGGGGGCTTTGAGATAACGGGCGCCGGCCGAAGCCGACGCCCGGCTCCCCCCGTTAACTCAGCTGTAGTAGCGCTTGGCGCGACGTTCCGCGTTCGCCATGGCGTCTTCGGGCGAGCGCTGGCCAGTGACGGCCTCGGCGAACATGTCGACGAGGACGTAATCGGCCATGACGCCGGCAGAGGCCGGTCCGAGCGGACCGGCATAGCCGTTCGGCCGCAGGCTTTCAGACGCGCGCGAATAGGGCTCGTGCACCGGGTTCGACGTCCACACCGGATTGTCGGCGAATTCTTTGAGGGCCTGACAGCAATAGGCGCTGGCGCCTTCGATCCAGGCGTTCATCTTGTCCGACTGGTACATGAACTCCAGATAGGCTTTGGCCGCCTGCGGATATTTGCAGTGCTTGAAGATCGACAAGGTCGAGGTCTGGTGCAGCTCCACCGATTTTCCGACCGGGCCGACCGGCAGGTTCACCGTGCGGATGTCCTCGGCGATCTCCTTCATCGCCGGGTCCTTGGCGGCGGCGTAATAAAGCGAGACGCCGTTTGCCGTCAGCGAGATCTGCTCGGCGAGGAAGGCGCGGTTGTTGTTGATGTCGAGCCAGCTTTCCGTGCCCGGAATGAAGGTCTCGTAGAGCGCCTTGGCGTATTCGATCGCAGCCTTCGTCTCGGGGCTGTCGATCGTCACCTTGCTGTTTTCGTCGACCATCATGCCGCCATGGCTCCACAGGAGCCAATGGGCGTAATTGTTGCCGTCGCCGACGGCCTTGCCGTGCGGGAAGCCGGCGGGCGTGCCGTTCGCCTTCAGCGCCTTGCAGAGTTCCAGGAAGCCGTCCGTATCCTTCGGGAATTCGGAGAAACCGGCTTTCTCCATGTGGCTCTGGCGGTAGCAGACGGCGTTGCCGATGGCGCAGAGCGGCACGGCGATGAAGCTGTCGTCCTGGCGGGCATAGCCTTCGAGGCCTTCGTACCAGCCGCCATGCGCCTCGCCGAGCTTGGTGGCGAGATCGGTCACGTCGACGAGCTTGTCGGGATACTGGAAAGGATCGTCGAACCAGCTCATCACCATGTCCGGGCCCGAGCCGACATTGGCGGCAACCGCAGCTTTCGGACGGACATCCTCCCAGCTTTCCTGGTCGATGCGCACCTCGACGCCCGTCGCCTCGGTGAAGGCCTTGGTGTTGGCGTTCCAGGCCTCTTCCTCGCCGGTGACGAAGGGAACCCAGCGCAGGAGGCGAAGCGAGGCGCCTTCTTCCGGCTGGAAGCTCAGGGATGACGATTGGGCAAACGCCCGGCGGGCGCCCGGGACGCCGGAAAAGGCGGCGCCGGCAGCAAGGCTCGCCGTGCCGCTCAGAAAGGTTCTGCGATCGATTGGCATTGTCGGTTTCCTCCACGTTGCGGGATGTTTTTTGATGCGCTTCTTGCGGCTCCCGCGACCGCAGCGACGAGGGCTTTCTGCCCTTCTGGCCGGCCTTCGGGCCGGAGATCTCACCCATTCACATCTCAGGAGCTCTCAGACGGAGAGCCGGTCGCCCTCCCTGGCATCGAAGAGATGGACGGAACCGGCGTCGATGGTGACTTTCAATTCGTCGCCCGGGCCCGCCGAGATGCGCTCGCGGAAGACGCAGACGACCTCCGTCTCGCCGAGGAAGGCGACGACATGGGTCTCCGAGCCCGTCGGTTCGACCACTTCCACGCGGAGCGTGGTGTCGCCGCCGAGCTGAAAGTGCTCCGGACGAACGCCGTAGATCATCTCGCGCCCGGGTTCCGCATTGCCGGGCTCTGCGATCGGCAGGCGCTGACCGTCGCCGGTGACGAAGATATTGCGGTCGTTCGCGTCGAGGGTGCCCGTCACCATGTTCATCGCCGGCGAGCCGATGAAGCCCGCGACGAAGAGGTTTTCCGGCCGGTCGTAGAGATCTAGCGGTGCACCGACCTGCGCGACGATGCCGTCATGCATGACGACGATCTTGTCGGCCATGGTCATCGCCTCGATCTGGTCGTGGGTGACGTAGACGGTGGTGGTCTTCAGGCGCTGGTGGAGGTTCTTGATCTCCGTGCGCATGGAGACGCGCAATTTGGCGTCGAGGTTCGACAAGGGTTCGTCGAAGAGGAAGACCTGTGGCTTGCGCACAATGGCGCGGCCCATGGCGACGCGCTGGCGCTGGCCGCCGGAGAGCTGGCGCGGATAGCGGTCGAGGAGATGGGAGAGACCGAGCATTTCGGCCGCAGGCGAGACGAGGCTCTCGATCTCCTTCTTGGAGACGCCCTTGAGCTTCAAGGAGAAGCCCATGTTCTCCGCCACCGTGATGTGGGGGTAGAGCGCGTAGTTCTGGAACACCATGGCGATGTCGCGCTCTTTGGGCGGCAGCGCGTTCACGACGCGATCGCCGATTAAAATCTCGCCGGCGGTGATGTGTTCCAGACCTGCCAGCATGCGCAGGAGTGTGGACTTTCCGCAGCCCGAAGGGCCGACGAGCACGACGAACTGGCCTTCCTCGATGTCGATCGAGACGCCGTGCAACACTTCCACCGATCCGAACGCCTTGCGGACGTCGCGGAACGTCACCGATGCCATACGTTTCCTCGCCTTGGATTATTAATGTATTCGTTATGGCTATAGTGGCGGCTCTTCCGGCGCTGTGCAACCGTTTCCTGTTTGATGAGGAAAACGATCAAAAAACCTTGGAAATGCTGGAAGATGACGCCGCGGAAGCGGGCGGCAGAACGCTTCTGGCGCTCTGTGAGGGTCCACGTATACGCACTTTGTGCGATGTCTTCCGGGCGTGGCGGGGCGCTGCGAGGGATGTTGTGGCGGAGCGCTATTGCTGGCCGATATCGACCACGTCGACGGTGACGTCGCGGGTGCGGCCGTCGCGTTCGAGCGTGAGCTCGACATTGCCGCCGACGCCTGCCGCTTCGAGTTTTTGAGTGAGGCCGGTGAGGCCGCGGACGTCCTCGCCGTCGATGCCGACGATGACGTCGCCGATGGTGCCGCGGTACTGGTTGAGGCCTTCGATGCCGGCCCGGTCGGCGGGCGAGCCCGGCACGATTCCGGCGATGACGACGCCCGATATGCCGAGATGGGCGGCGATCGATTCATCCGCCGCCAGAATGCCGATGCCGGGTGTCGGCACGCGCCCCGAGGAGATGAGGGAGGGGACGACGCGGTTCGCCACATCGACGGGAATGGCGAAGCCGATGCCGGCATTGGCGCCGGATGGGGAGAATATCGCCGTGTTGATGCCGATGAGCCGGCCGGCGGAATCGAGCAGGGGGCCGCCGGAATTGCCGGGATTGATCGCCGCATCGGTCTGGATGACGTCGGCGATCTCACGGCCGCCGCTCGTCGGCAGGCGGCGCTTCAGGGCGGAGATGATGCCCATCGTCAAGGACTGGTCGAGGCCGAAGGGATTGCCGATCGCATAGGCGGTCTGGCCGACCTTCAAATCGTCGGTGGTGCCGAGCGGCACCGGCGGCGGCAGGCGGGTGCGCGGGGCAAGGCGGAGGACGGCGAGATCGTAATTGGGGGCGCGGCCGACGAGGGTGGCCGACACCACCTCGTCATCGGCAAGACGCACGGAAAGGGCCACTGCGTTTTCGACCACATGGTTGTTGGTGACGATGTGGCCGGCCTCGTCCCAGACGAAGCCGGTGCCCGATTGCAGGCCGTTGCTCTGGCCGAAACTCGCTCCCCGCGGGCGCGCCACCACCTGGACGACGGAGGGGGCGATCTCCTCGAAAACGGAGACGCTGGAACGCTCGAAATCGGAAAGCTCGGCGCGCGGTGCGATCGGACGCGGCGCGGTCGCCGAGAAGAGAAGGCGGTCGACATAGGGTTGCAGCAAGAGAAGGGCGAGAAGAACGACGAGAAGCGCCAGAAGGGCGCGGGTGCGGGTTTCGTTCACGTCCAATCTCCGGGCGGCCTTTCCAGATGATTGGCACCGGCTTTTCGGGGAGGCAACCGCGCAGGCGCGGATTTAACGGACGGAATCGCCGTGCGCGCCGGCAAAGGCGCCGGGACATCGCTTTCCCGGATACGACGAAGGGTGGTCTTGCGTTATCGCTGTATAGTTGAACTATATATCGGAGAATTTCTCATCGAGCGGGGGGGCAGCTGAGAAATGGCGAAGAGACATTTTCTGCCAGGAGTGGCGCTGGTTCTGGCACTGGTTCTGGTGCTCGTGGCGCCGCGGGCCATGGCCGACGAGCTTCATGTCTATGCCGGCGCCGGGCTGCGCCAGCCGGTGAGTGCGATCGCCGATCTGTTCAAGGCGGAGACCGGCACGAATGTCGTCATCGAATTCGGCGGCTCCGGCCAGATCATGGCGCGCTACGCGGAGGCGGGCGAAGGCGACGTCTTCGTTCCGGGCTCGACCTTCTACAGCGACAAGCTCGAGGCAAAGGGGCTCGTGCGGTCGATGCGGCTTCTCGTCGAGCATGGGCCGGTGCTGGCGGTGACGAAGGCGAAGGCGGGCGAGATCACAACGTTCTCCGATCTAGCCAAGCCGGGCGTCCGCCTCGGGCTCGGCGATCCGGAGGCGATGGCGCTGGGGCGTACGGCGGAAGACATTCTCAAAGCCTCCGGCATGGCAGAGAAAATCCTGCCGAACGTCACCGTGCGGGCGGCGACAGTGAAACAGCTCGCCCTTTACGTGTTCGACGGCGATGTCGATGCGGCGATCATCGCGGCGAGCGACGCGGCGATGAACCCGGACAAGGTCACTGTCGTTGCGATCCCGAAGGAATGGTACACGGTCGAGATCGTGCCGGTGGTGGTTCTGACGACCGCCAAGGAGCCCGACGCGGCCGAGGCCTTTGCGGAGAAACTCGCCTCCGACGAAGGGCGCGCGGTGTGGAAGCGCTTCGGCTTCACGCCGGTCGCAAGCGACGGCGAATGAGCGGGCGGGCGCCACGGCTGCCCATCCCGCTCGATGTGCTGCTTGCGGTTCCGCTTCTCATCATTGCCGCTGCAATCGGGCTCGTCATTCTCGGGCTCGGGGCAAGGCTCACGCCGCACGAACTGTTTCGGGCGCTGAGCGAAGCGGAGACGCTGTTTGCGCTGCGCCTGTCGTTTTCGACGTCGCTGATCTCGCTTGCTCTTTCGCTTCTTCTCGGTGTGCCGGCCGCCTATCTTCTGGCGCGGCGGCGGTTCCGGGGCATGGCGCTCGTCGACACGCTTCTCGACCTGCCGCTCGTCATGCCGCCGCTCGTTGCCGGGCTCGGGCTCCTCTTCGTCATCGGGCGCTCCTCGCCGCTGCCGCCGCTTGCGGAAATCGGGGCGGTGTTCCTGTTCTCGCCGGCCGGCATGGTGCTCGCCCAGACCTTTATTGCAACGACCATCATCGTCCGGAGTGCGAAAGCGGCGTTCGAGGCGGTGGATCCCGGCTATCGCGACGTCGCCGGGACGCTCGGTCTCACACCCGCGCGCGTCTTCTTCGCCATCGATCTGCCGCTGGCCGCTGGCGGCATCGTCTCCGGTGCCATTCTCGCCTGGGCGCGGGCGCTCGGCGAATTCGGCGCGACGCTGATGGTCGCCGGCGCGACGCGCTTTCGCACCGAAACCTTGCCGATGGCGATCTATCTCAACATGGCGACGGGCGAGGTTGAGGTGGCGGTCGCCTGTGCGCTGGTGCTGCTTGTGACCGCTTTCGCACTGCTTCTCATGATGCGCGGGCTGAAACGGGCATGACGGGCGGGCTTACCCTCGAAGGCGTACGCAACGGCATTCTGCACGACGTCGATTGCCGGATCGAACGCGGCGCCTTCGTCACGCTGATCGGGCCGTCGGGGGCCGGGAAATCCACGCTTTTGAAGGCGATCGCCGGGCTCGTGCGCCATGCCGGCCAGATCCTGTGGGGCGGGGCGGCGATCGAGAGAGCGGCGCCGCATGAGCGGGCGATCGGCTATGTGCCGCAGGATCTCTGCCTCTTCCCGCATCGCAGCGTCGCCGGCAACCTTCTGCTCGCCCTGGAGCGGCAGCGGCTCGATCCGGCGGCGCGGCAGGCGCGGATCGCGAAACTCCTGGAACAGTTGCGGATCGGCCATCTCGCCAAGCGGCGCCCAACACGGATCAGCGGAGGCGAGAAGCAGCGCGTGGCGCTTGCCCGTGCTTTGATAGGTGCGCCGTCGCTTCTCCTTCTCGACGAGCCGTTCAGCAGCCTCGACGATCAGACGCGCCGGCATCTGCAAGGCGAGGTGAAGCGGCTCCACGACGAGTTCGGCCTGACGACGCTCATGGTCACGCACGACCTCGATGAAGCCTTCGCGCTCGGCGACGAGGTGCTGGCGATGCACGAGGGGAGGCTGAAGGCCGCAGCGCGTCCGGCTTCCCTCGAAGATGTTCGTGGCGATCATGGCGGGTGCGGGCTCGTGCTGCCGGGAAAGAGGCTCCCGACGGTTTCGCCTGCAGTGCCTCTCCCCAGTCAGAAGGAATCCCACATGCCTGATCTTTCCGATGCCGATCTCAACCGGCTTGTCGCGCAGGATGCGCCTTATGGGGACCTCACCACGCAGGCGCTTCAGATCGGCGGGAAGGCCGGGCGCATGAGCTTTGCCGCCCGGGATAAGATGGTTCTGTGCGGGTCGGAAGAGGCGGCGCGGATGATCCGGTGCGCGGGCGGCGAGATCGCTTCGGCGTTGCCGAGCGGCTCGAAGATCGCGGCGGGGACGGTGTTCTTGAGTGCGGTCGGGCCGGCCGCAGCGCTGCACAAGGCCTGGAAGGTGTCGCAGACGCTCGTCGAATACGCCTCCGGCATCGCCACGCGCGCCAACCGGATCGTCGAGGCGGCGCGGGCGGAGGCGCCGGAGATCGTCGTCGCCTGCACGCGCAAGAATTTTCCCGGCACCAAGGAGATTTCCATCAAGGCGGTGATGGCCGGCGGGGCCGGCATCCACCGGCTCGGACTGTCGGAAACGATCCTGGTCTTTCCGGAGCATCGCGTGTTTCTGGGCGACGATATGGCGGGGTGGATGACGGCGCTGAAGCGGCGGGCGCCGGAGAAGAAGATCGTGGTGGAGAGCGATGACCTCGACGAGGCCGAGGCGCTCGCGAAGGCCGGGGCCGATGTCATCCAGCTGGAAAAGCTCGAGCCAGAGGCGGTTGCGGAGATGATGCGGCGGGTGGCCAGCCTGACGCCGCGGCCGGTGGTGGCGATGGCCGGAGGCGTCAACGAGGCGAATGCGGCGCGCTATGCGGCGACGGGCTGCGACGTGCTGGTGACGTCTGCACCCTATTTCGGCCGGCCGAGCGACGTGAAGGTCACGATCGAACGCGGGTGAGGGTGTTCTGGCGGTCGCGTCCAGCGCCGTGGCAGGTCCGCAGCGAGGTCTTGTCCCATTGCGTTCAGTCGGTTCGGTCCGCTAGCTGACGCGATGCACGACTTTCTTTGCGCCATGCCAGTCCTGCGGGCGAAGCGATGACGGATCCACAGAATGCGAGCGATCTGAGGCCCAAACGCATCCTCGTTCTGGGCGCGACTGGCACGATCGGTCGTGCCACGGCGAGGGCGCTCGTTGCCCGCGGCCATGAGGTCGTCTGCTTCGTGCGGCCGAAAGCCGGTGTCGGCGGGGCGCTGACGCCGGAGGGGACGGCGAAGCTTCTGGAGGGGGCAAAACTGCGCTTCGGCGAGGTGACTGACCCGGCTTCGCTCAGACGCGACGGGTTTTCCGGCGAGCCTTTCGACGTTCTCGTCTCCTGCCTTGCCTCGCGCACCGGCGGAGAAAAAGACGCCTGGGCGATCGATTATCAGGCGCATTCCGACGCCCTTGCCGCGGCGCGGGCGGCGGGTGTGAGCCAGATGGTGCTTCTGTCGGCGATCTGCGTGCAGAAACCGCTTCTCGCCTTCCAGCAGGCGAAACTCGCCTTCGAGAAGGAATTGATCGCGTCGGGGCTCACCTATTCGATCGTGCGGCCGACGGCCTTCTTCAAATCGCTCGCCGGCCAGATCGACCGGCTGCGCGCCGGAAAGCCCTATCTTCTCTTCGGCGACGGGCGGCTGACGGCGTGCAAGCCGATCAGCGACGACGATCTCGGGCGCTATCTCGCCGAATGCGTGGATGACGACAACCGCCACGACAAGATCCTGCCGATCGGCGGGCCGGGCGATGCGGTGACGCCGATCGAACAGGGGGAAAGGCTGTTTCAGCTTCTGGGTAAGGAGCCGAAATTCAAGCATGTGCCGGTGGCGCTGATGGATGCGATCATCGCCGGGCTGAGCGGGCTTGGCAGGTTCTCGCCGAAGCTGCGCGCCAAGGCGGAGCTCGCCCGGATCGGGCGCTATTACGCGACGGAATCGATGCTGCTCCTCAATCCCGAGACCGGGCGCTACGACGCGGCGGCGACGCCGTCCTACGGCACCGAAACGCTGTTCGATTTCTATGCGCGGCTCGTCACAGGCGAAGCGCGCGTGGAACGCGGCGACCACGCAGTGTTTTGACGGCCAGTCCGGCTTTTTTCCGCTTCCCCGGCAGGCGGGCTTTGCCGCCACGCTTTACAGGCGCTCGGCGATGACGGAACGATCGTCGCGATGAGATGCGCGCACGAGACCGATCGCTTTGCGGAAAGCCCATAGGAGACGCACATGAAAGTGCTCATCCTCACCTATGGATCGCGCGGCGATGTCGAGCCCTATGTGGCGCTGGGCCTCGGGCTCGAGGCGCATGGCCATGACGTCGTGCTGGCGACGAGCCGGCGGTTTCAGGGCTTCGTCGAGGCGCATGGATTGCGCTTCGGGCCGCTCAGCGACGCGCTTCTTGCGATCCTCGACACCGATCAGGGCAAGGCGCTGTTGGAGAAGGGCGGCGGCCTCTTTCAGGTCGTCAAAAGCAGCCTCGAGATGTGGCGGCAGCTGAAGCCCTTGCAGCAGGCGCTGATACAGGAATGCTGGGAGGTTGCCCGGGCGTTTGATCCCGAGATCATCGTCTATCATTCGAAAGCGGCCGCTGCGCCCTCGATCGCCGACAAGCTCGGCTGCGCCTGCGTGCTCGCGACGCCCGTGCCGATGCATGTGCCAACGCGGGCTTTCCGCTTCGCGATTCTGCCGCGACTGCCCCTGGGGGGCTGGGTCAACAAGGCGAGCTACGGGCTCACCAATGGCGTCGTGAAAAGGGTTTTCGGGCCTCTCATCCAGGATTTCAGGGGCTCGCTCGATCTGCCTGCGATCAAGAGCTACGAGCCGCTGACGCGAAGCGACGGGAGCGATATCCCGGTGCTGCACGGCTTCAGCGAGGTGGTGCTGCCGCGCCCCGAGGACTGGCCCGAGAGCGCCCATGTCACCGGCTATTGGTTTCTGCCCGACGACGCCGATTGGACGCCGCCCGATGCGCTTGCCGCATTTCTCGCGGCCGGCCGGCCGCCCGTCTATGTCGGCTTCGGCTCGATGTCGGTGCGGCAGCCGGAGACGCTCGCCCGGCTCTCGGTGGAGGCTTTGGTCGCCGCCGGCGTGCGAGGCATTCTGGCGAGCGGCTGGGGGGCGTTGAAGGCCGAGGACTTGCCGGAGAATGTGCTCCTCATCAAGGAGGCGCCGCATTCCTGGCTGTTTCCCAAAATGGCGGCGATCGTGCATCACGGCGGTGCGGGAACGACGGCCGCCGCGCTTCGAGCCGGAAAGCCGTCGCTCGTCGTGCCGTTTTTTGGCGATCAGCCGTTCTGGGGCGCGCGGGTGCATGCGATCGGCGCAGGCCCGAAACCGATCCCAAGAGGAAAGCTCACCGCGGGGCGGCTTGCGGCGGCCCTTCGCGTGATGACGCAATCGCAGGAGATGCGGGAGAGGGCGGCGGAGATTGGGGCGCTGATCTCCAACGAGGACGGTGTGGCGGTGGCGCGGGGGCTCATCGAGAGCGCGGGGGCCGGGCCCGCTCGCCGGTAAGTTCGGGGGGATTTTCGCACGAGGTCTTGGCGGAGGCGGTGGCGGGAGATAGATCCCGCGTCAAAAGGAGGACGACCTCCCCCCAGCCTGGTTTGGCCCCAGCCTGGTTTGGCCCCAGCTTGGGATGCCCCAGCTCGGGCTGCCCCAGCTCGGGCTGCCCCAGCTCGGGCTGCCCCAGCTCGGGTTGCCCAAGCTCGGGTCGCCCATTTCGGGCTGCAATGTCCAGGACGGCCTGGCCCATCAATCGTGGAGGGGCTCGTGCCTTGGATCTATCTCGTCGTCGCCGGTATTCTCGAAGTCATCTGGGCCTTTGCGATGAAGCAGTCGTATGGCTTCAGTCGGCTCATTCCGTCACTCATTACGGTGATCGCCATGGCGGCGAGCCTGTGGCTTTTGGCGGTCGCCATGCGCAGCATCCCGCTCGGCACCGCCTACACGATCTGGACCGGCATCGGAGCGATGGGCGCCTTCGTCGTCGGGATCGTCTTTCTGGGTGAGCCGGTGAATGCGGCGAGGATTTTGGCCGCGCTCCTGATCGTTTCGGGGCTCGTGCTGATGCGGGTCGCAAGCGCTTGAGGTTTCCGTTCTGCCGGAGTGTGGACCCGGCGCCGTTCCGATGAGGCAGCGGTCGCGGGTTCGGCGCAAAAAAACGGGGCGGATCAATCGGTTCGGAGCCGACCTGCGACATTCTGCGTCTTTGCGATCACTCCGGAACGTTTCTTGCGTGGAAAGAATGAGTTAGAAGGGCCGCGCGGTTCTTTCTGGTGCTCTTCGCGCAACTTTGGCGCCAGTATTCGGGACCGAAAACGTCCGGTCGATCCGGTTGCTAGCGCCTGTCGCCGAGGGCGGGCAGCATCGGCGCCAATCGGCGTTCCTTGGGTTCAGCGAGGCTGAAATGGCGAGAGTTTCTCCGGTACGGACGCCCAATGTCCGCCAGATTCGGGCCTTTCTCGCCGTTGCGAAGCATCTGCGTTTCACCCGCGCGGCGGAAGACCTCAACATCTCGCAGCCGGCGTTGACGGTGCAGATCAATCAGCTTGAAGAGGTCCTCTCCATCAAGCTCTTCGATCGCAACAAAAGACAAGTCTCGCTGACGCCGGCGGGGCGCAACCTTTTGCCGATGTTTGAACGCATCGTCACCGATCTCGAAGACGTGGTGATCGCCAGCACCGATCTCGCCTATGCGCGGCGCGGGGCGGTACGCGTGGCCGCCCTTCCTTCCGTCTCCGCCAGCCTGCTGCCGAAGGCGCTCGTTTCGTTTCGGCGCACGCATCCCAATATCAGCGTGCGCATCCGCGACGTGGTCGCCGACGACATCATCAATCTGGTGAAGGCCGAACAGGTCGATTTCGGCATCGGCATCCGCCTGACGCCCGACCGCGACATCAAGGTCGAGAATTTCATCACCGACCATATCTGCGCCTTCTTCCGGCGGGGGCACCCGATCGAGGACGCGCCGCCCGTTCTCACCATCAAGGATTGCGCGCCCTATCCGCTCATTTTGACGAGCCGCAACAGCAGCGTGCGCGTGCTCTTCGAACGAGCGCTGGCGCGCGAGGGGGTGGAAGTCCATATCGCCGGCGACGTGAATTACATGTCGACCGCGCTCGGAATGGTGCGGGCGGGCTATGGCATCGGCATCCTGCCGACATCGGCGGTCGATTCCGGCCATACGATGGGCCTCGGCTTCAAGCGCATCGACGCGCCCTGGCTCAACCGCCGCGTCGGCATCATCCGCAAATCCGGGCGCTATCTGAGCCCGGTCGTGGAGCATTTCATCCAGGCCGTGCAGGATACGGCGGGCAATCTCCCGAGCGCGAATTTCCGCTCCGTACGCCGCTCCGAGCCGATCGGGGCGGTGGAACGCAAGGCCTCCTGATTCAGGACAGAAGGAGCGAAGAGGGGGATCACCCCAGCGTCTTCGGTCGCTTCAACAGGACGTCGTCCGCATCAGACATTGCGGCGAAAAGGCGGCGAGCCGATGGCCGTTCGAGGCCGTCGGCGTGGCAGAAACCTTTTTACTTCCTTGGCAATAGCTCTGCCGGCGGGGGGCATGCGTCGGCGCCCGCGCGTTTTTTCAGCAAAGAGCATTTCCTGTGCAGTCGCGCCGGCTCCCGCTTTGGTCTTCGTTCCTCGGCCCCGCGCAAAGGTGCAAATGCCTGCAAAGCTCCATCCCGATTCTGCGGCTGGTGAGCCGGCTGACGTCGAGTGTACTCAATTCTGCTGTGAGAACATGCCGGCTTTCGGCGTGTTCGCCGGGCGGAGGCTCGGAACAGCGTGCCGCCGGCGTAAGGCGCTCATTTTTCGGGCATTCTTCGCCAGCTCAGAGCGAGACCAGGGTGCTCACTTATAATCTTTTCCTATTAGTCCGTTCCAATAAATTCAATTCCTTAAACGTCGTTCTTCTGACACATTCTTTAACCGAGATGAGGTTGCCTCAGATCAAAAGCAGTTAAGCGACGTATATCTTCCTCATGCGGATCGTAAATCCGCGTGGAAAGTGGCGCCTGTATTTTCTGTTTCATCAGTAGATCCCAAAAAACGGGCCCCTGGAACCAAATTATACGTTGCTTGGGGGCAAGCCAGTTGAGGTCAAGCCATGTTGGCTCTACTCGGACTCATAACAATCCTCGTTCTGCTCACGTCGATCATGACCAACCGGCTTTCGCCACTGGTCGCTCTGATCCTCGTGCCTTTGGTTGCCGCCCTGATCGGCGGTTTCGGTCTTGATACCGCGAAGTTCATCGTCGATGGGCTCAAAGGAATTGCGCCGGTCGCGGCGATGTTCGTCTTTGCGATCGTCTTCTTCGGCATCGTCACCGACGCCGGCATGATGGACCCGATCATCGACCGGATCCTGAAGGCCGTCGGCCTGCGGCCGACACGCATCGTCATGGGGACGGCGCTGCTTGCGCTGATCATCCATCTGGACGGGTCGGGTGCGGTGACGTTCCTTATCACCATCCCTGCCATGCTGCCGCTCTATGACCGGCTCGGCATGGATCGTCGCGTTCTGGCTCTGGTCGCGTCTCTCGCCGCCGGCGTCAACTTCCTGCCGTGGACCGGCCCGGTGCTGCGTGCCTCGGCTGCGCTCAGCGTTCCCGTCACCGACATCTTCAACCCGCTCATTCTGGTGCAGGTCGTCGGCCTCCTCTTCACCTTCACGACCGCCTATCTTCTGGGTCGGCGCGAAGAGAAGCGTCTCGGCCTGACCGGCGGCGCGGATGCCCCCGGCGAAGCCGTCGTCACGGGCCGGGTGCTCACGGAAGCGGAACAGAAAACCCGCCGTCCGAAGCTCTTCTGGGTCAACATCCTGCTCACCCTCGGCGTGCTCGGGACGATGATGTCGGGTGTGGTTCCTGCCGCGATCATGTTCATGATCGGCACCGTCATCGCTCTCATCATCAACTATCCGAAGGTCGACGATCAGAAGGCGCGGGTCGATGCCCATGCCAAGGCTGCTCTGATGATGGCGACCATCCTCTTCGCCGCGGGCTCCTTCACCGGCATCATGCGCGGGACGGGCATGTTGACCGCGATGGCGCAAGGTGCTGCCAGCTTCGTGCCGGAGGCGATGGCCCAGCATATCCCGTTCGGTCTCGGCATCATCGCCATGCCGCTCAGTCTCCTGTTCGACCCGGACTCCTATTACTTCGGCGTCATGCCGGTCGTGGCCCATGTCTACGAGAACTTCGGTGGTGCCCCGATCGAAATCGCCCAGGCTTCCATCCTCGGCCAGATGACGACCGGTTTCCCGGTGAGCCCGCTCACCCCCGCCACCTTCCTGGTGGTCGGTCTGACCGGCATCTCGCTCGGCGAACACCAGAGATTTGCGATCCCCTTCCTGTTCGGCGCCTCCGTCCTGATGACGTTCTGCGCCGCCCTGATCGGTGTCTTCCCCTTCTAACGCCCGGCCCGCTCCGAGCCTGACGTTTCATTCCAGGAGTATTTCATCATGAAAACCATTCGTATCGGTGCCGGTGCCGGGTATTCCGGAGACCGCATCGAGCCGGCGCTCGAGCTCGCCCAAAAAGGCAAGATCGACTACCTCGTCTTCGAGTGCCTGGCCGAGCGCACGATCGCCATCGCCCAGAAGGCGAAGCTCGCCGATCCCAGCAAGGGTTACGACGCTCTCTTGGCAGAGCGCATGGAGACCGTTCTCAAGGTCTGTGCCGAAAAGGGCATCAAGATCATCACCAATATGGGCGCGGCGAACCCGCAAGCCGGGGCCGAGAAGACCCGGGAAATCGCGGCTGCACAGGGGCTTTCCCTGAAAATCGCCTCCGTGTCCGGCGACGACGTTCTGGAGACCTTGAAGTCCGGCGACATCAAGATCACCGAGACCGGGCAGCCGGCGGCGTCGATGTCGAATGTGCTCGTCTCCGGCAATGCCTATCTCGGCGCCGCGCCGATCGTGGAGGCGCTGGAGCAGGGGGCCGATGTCGTCATCACCGGCCGCGTTGCGGATCCGGCGCTGTTTCTTGCTCCGCAGATCAAGGAGTTCGGCTGGGCCTTCGACGATTGGGCGCATCTCGCCAAGGGGACGGCCGTCGGCCATCTTCTGGAATGCGGCGGCCAGGTCACCGGCGGCTATTTCGCAGAGCCGGGCCGCAAGGACGTGCCGGGTCTCGGCCGTCTCGGCTTTCCGATCGCGGAAGTCAGCGAGGACGGCAGCTTCGTCATCACCAAGGTGGAGAGCGCGGGCGGTCACGTCACGACCGACACCTGCAAAGAGCAGATCCTCTACGAGGTGCATGATCCGAAGAGCTATCTGACGCCCGACGTGACGGCCGATTTCTCGCAGATCACCTTCACCCAGGAAGGCCCGGACCGGGTGCGGGTCGAGGGCGTGACGGGCCGCGAGAGGCCGGCGACGCTGAAGGTCTCCGTCGGCTATGTCGACGGATATATCGGCGAGGGGCAGATCTCCTATGCGGGACCGGGCGCCTTGGCCCGGGCGAAGCTCGCTCTGGAGATCGTCCAGGAGCGGCTCGGCATCATCGGGCTTAAAAGCAGCGAGCTGCGCTACGACCTCATCGGCGTCAACGCCATCCATCGCGACGTCCTCGCGCCCCAGCCGGAACCCACAGAAGTGCGTGCCCGTGTCACCGGCCGTTGCGAGAGCATGAAAGAGGCCGTGCGCATCGGCAACGAGGTGGAGACCCTCTACACGAACGGCCCGGCCGGCGGCGGCGGTGCGACCAAATCGGCCCGCCAGGTCGTGGCGATGCTTTCCGCCCTCGTGCCACGGGCAGCCGTGACCCCGCGGATCCAGATCATTGAGGTGCAATCATGAAACTCTTCGACATTGCCCATTCGCGTACCGGCGACAAAGGCGACATCTCCAACATCTCGGTCATTGCCTATGACGAGAAAGATTATGCGCGGCTTGCCGCCCATGTGACGGCCGAACGGGTGAAGGAGCATTTCAAGGGCATCGTTCACGGCGACGTCGTCCGCTACGAACTGCCCAGCATCGGCGCCCTGAACTTCGTCATGTACGAAGCGCTCGGCGGCGGCGTCACCCGCTCTCTGGCTCTCGACCCGCACGGCAAATGTCTCGGCTCCGCGCTTCTGGCGCTGGAAATCCCCGACAGCGACGTCTGAGCCCCTCTTCGGGGGAGGAACTCCCCCCTTCCGGCAGGCCTTCGGCGCAGACCGGTCCTCCCCCGAAGAAACCCTCTCGCAGGCAAGGAAAATATCATGTGCGAAGTCATCTGCGTCGACGATGCCGTTGAACGGATCGAAGACGGCGCGGTGGTGATGATCGGCGGTTTCATGGGCTCCGGCACGCCGCCGCGGCTGATCGATGCCCTGGTTCGGCAGAAGAAGTCCGATCTCACGATCATCTCAAACGATACGGCGAAACCCGGCATCGGCATCGGCAAGCTCATCGATGCCGGCCTCGTGCGCAAGGTCGTCACCAGCCATATCGGCACCAATCCGGTCACCCAGAAGCTGATGATCGCCGAGGAGCTCGACGTGGAGCTGGTGCCGCAGGGCACGCTCGCCGAGCGCATCCGGGCGGGCGGCTTCGGCCTCGGCGGGGTTCTCACCCGCACCGGCGTCGGCACGCTGGCGGCCGAAGGCGAGACGACGCTCGAGGTCGACGGCGAGACCTATGTGCTCGCCAAGCCGTTGCGCGCCGATGTGGCGCTCATCAACGCCAAGCTCACCGATTATCTCGGCAATCTCACCTATGCGCTGACGGCGAGGAACTTCAATCCGCTGATGGCGATGGCGGCCGACAAGGTGTTCGCCGAAGCCGAAGCGATCGTCCCGGTCGGAACGCTGGCGCCCGATGTGATCGCCACGCCGCATGTCCTGGTCGACTATCTGGTCTCGAAGGAAGCCTGCCATGGATAACAAGGTTCTGATCGCCAAGCGGATCGCGCAGGAGCTGAAATCCGGCGATCTCGTCAATCTCGGCATCGGCATGCCGACGCTCGTCGCATCCTATCTGCCGAAGGATCTGGAGGTCTTCTTTCAGTCCGAAAACGGCATCATCGGCATGAGCATGCTGCCGCATCCGGGTCTGGAAGATCTCGATCTGACGGATGCCGGCGGCAACCCGATCGGCGCGGTTCCGGGAGCGGCGGGCTTCGATTCCGGCTTCTCCTTCGGCCTCATCCGCGGCGGTCATCTCGACGTGACGGTGCTCGGCGGCCTGCAGGTCGACGAGCGCGGCTATCTCGCCAACTGGATGGTGCCGGGAAAGATGGTGCCGGGCATGGGCGGGGCGATGGACCTCGTCGCCGGGGCGAAGAAGGTGATCGTCGCCATGACGCACACCGCCAAGGGCGCGCCGAAGATCGTCAAGGAATGCAGCCTGCCGCTGACGGCGGAACGCCGCGTCGATCTGATCGTGACGGAAATGGCGGTCATCACGCCGACGGCCGACGGCCTCGTCCTCAGCGAGGTCGCACCCGGAACGAGCGTCGAGGACGTCCTTGCGGCAACCGAAGCGAGCCTCATCGTTCCCGACGCCGTGGGCGAGATGAAGGTGGCCGCCTGAGCGACCGCCGACAACAATCCTCTCCCGGCACCGTCGGCCGCCCGGCACAAAGCACCGGCGCCTTCAACGGGGCGGGGAGGGGGCGCAGCAACCTCTTCTCATGGGACATCCCATCATGACTGACATCGTAATCACCGCAGCCGCACGCACCGCCATCGGATCGTTCGCAGGCGGGCTTTCCACGGTTCCGGCGGCAGAGCTCGGCGCGGTCGTCATCCGCGCGCTTCTGAGCCGAGCGGGCCTGGCCCCACAGGAAGTCGACGACGTGATCCTCGGCCATGTGCTGACGGCGGGGCTCGGGCAGAATCCGGCGCGGCAGGCGGCGATCCAGGCCGGGCTGCCGGTGACCACGACGGCTTTGACCGTCAACCAGGTTTGCGGCTCGGGGCTGCGCGCCGTGGCGCTCGGCCTGCAATCTCTCACCTGCGGCGACGCCAATGTCATCATCGCCGGCGGGCAGGAGAATATGAGCCTCGCCCCGCATGCCACCTATCTGCGCAAGGGCGTCAAGATGGGGCCGGCCGAGATGGTCGATACGATGATCAAGGACGGCCTGTGGGACGCCTTCAATGATTATCACATGGGCATGACGGCGGAGAACGTCGCCGACGGTTACGGCATCACCCGCGAGATGCAGGATGCCTTTGCCGCCGCCTCGCAGCGCAAGGCCGCAGCGGCCCGTGACGAGGGTCGTTTCGCCGCCGAGATCGTTCCCGTGAGCGTGCATTCGCGCAAGGGTGAGACGATCGTCGACGCCGACGAGTTCATCCGCCCCGACACGACGCCGGAAGGCCTTGCGAAGCTCAGGCCCGCCTTCAGCAAATCCGGCAGCGTTACGGCCGGCAATGCGTCGGGCATCAACGACGGTGCGGCCGGCGTGGTTTTGATGACGGCGGCGAATGCCGAAAAGCGCGGCGCGATCCCGATGGCACGCATCGTCTCCTGGGCGACCGCCGGCGTCGATCCGAAGATCATGGGCACCGGCCCGATCGCCGCATCGCGCAAGGCGCTCGACAAGGCCGGCTGGTCGGCCTCCGATCTCGATCTGATCGAGGCCAACGAGGCCTTTGCCGCGCAGGCGATCGCCGTCAACACCGAGCTCGATTTCGACACCGACAAGGTCAACGTCAATGGCGGGGCGATCGCGCTCGGCCATCCGATAGGGGCCTCCGGTGCCCGTATTCTGGTGACGCTTCTCAACGAAATGCAGCGCCGCGACGCCAAGAAGGGCCTCGCCACGTTGTGCATCGGCGGCGGCATGGGCATGGCGCTCTGCGTCGCCCGCGATTGAGGCGCTGAACCACCCGTCATCCTCTTCCCTCGCTCCCCCCGACCTCCGGCCCGACAGCTCCCTCCCATTCCAGATCGGTCCGGCGGTCGCGCCTCCCGCCCGTCCACACTTCCGGGCGGGAGGCGGCAGGGAGCCCGCTTCCTCCGCCCGTTCGTCCCCCCGTTCATGCCCCCCGCTTATCCCAGGACTTTTCCCATGACCGCCTTTTCTCAGATCCCCGAAACGCGCTCGCAGCTCGCCCGCCTCAAAGAGCTTTGCGCGCATCTGCCGCCGCTGCCGACCTCCGTCATCTATCCGTGCGATGAGACCTCTCTGCGCAGTGCGGCCGACGGTGCGCGCGAGGCGCTGATCGATCCCGTGCTCGTCGGTCCGAGCGCGATGATCGAGAAGCTCGCGCTCGCCCATGAGATCGATATTTCGGGCCTGCGCATCGTCGAGGCGCCGAATGCGGCGGCCGCTGCCGCGCGCGGCATCGATCTCGCCCGGGAAGGGGAGACCGGCGCGGTGATGAAGGGGGCGCTGCATTCCGACGAATTGATGGGCGCCGTCGTCAAGCGCGACCGCGGCCTGCGCACGTCAAAGCGCATCAGCCACGTCTTCATGATGCGCGTTCCGACCTATCCGAAATCGCTGATGATCACCGACGGCGTCGTCAACATCGCGCCGACGCTCGAAGACAAGGCGCATATTGCGCAAAACGCCATCGACCTGGCGCGGGCGCTGGGCGTGGAGGCGCCGCGGGTCGCGGTTCTTTCCGCAGTCGAAACCGTCAATCCGAAGATCCCGTCGACCGTCGATGCGGCGGCGCTCTGCAAGATGGCCGATCGCGGCCAGATCCGCGGCGGCATCATCGACGGGCCGCTCGCCTTCGACAATGCCATCTCCGCAGAGGCGGCGCAAACCAAGGGCATCGTCTCGGAAGTCGCGGGCCGTCCCGACATCCTGCTCGTCCCCGATCTCGCGGCCGGCAACATGCTCGTCAAGGAACTCACTTTCCTCGGGCGCGCCGAGGTCGCCGGCATCGTTCTCGGCACCGCCGTTCCGGTGATGCTGACGAGCCGCGCCGACAGCCTCGATTCCCGCCTGTCCTCCTGTGCGCTCGCCTCTCTCGTCGCCAACCATGCCGCGGTTGCGTGAAATGGAGTCTGCCATGTCGTCAGAAATGTCGCGCGAAGGCGCCCTCCTGGTTCTCAACAGCGGCTCCTCCAGCATCAAGTTCACCGTCTTCCAAGTGGGCAGGGAGGGCGAGAACATTTCTCCCGTGTTTTCCGGCCAGGTGACCGGCATCGGCACGGCGGCGGAATTCTCCGTCAAGGATGTGTCAGGTGCTTCGCTTGCCCGCGAATCCTGGGCGGAGCGGGATACCGGCGACGTCGCACCTCTCTTGCGCGATCTCATCGCCTGGATCCGCGCCCGCCTGCCGGATCTGCCGCTTCTCGCGGCCGGGCACCGCGTGGTGCATGGCGGGGCCGGGTTCCATCATCCGGTCCGCGTGACCAACCGAGTGCTCGACGAGCTGGAATCTTTGGTTCCGCTTGCGCCTCTGCATCAGCCGCAGAACGTTTCGGCGATCCGGGTGCTGGCCGAGAGCTTCGATGGCCTGCCGCAGATCGCCTGCTTCGATACGGCGTTTCACCATTCGCAGCCTTTCATGGCGAAGACTTACGGTCTGCCGCGGCGATTGAGCGAGAAGGGCGTGCAGCGCTACGGGTTTCACGGCCTGTCTTATGAATACATCTCCGGCAAGCTGCGCGAGACGCTGCCGGAGGTGGCCGAGGGCCGTGTGGTCGTTGCCCATCTCGGCAACGGTTCGAGCCTTTGTGCCCTCAAAGACGGGCGTAGCATCGACACGACGATGGGCTTTTCGGCTTTGGAAGGCGTGCCGATGGGGACGCGCTCCGGCAGCCTCGATCCCGGCATTCTGATCTATCTGATGCGTGAGATGGGCATGGATGCCGATACGCTCGAACATCTCCTTTATCAGGAATCCGGGCTTCTCGGCGTCTCTGGCATTTCCAACGACATGCGCGTGCTTCTGGAGAGTGACCGGCCGGAGGCGAAAGAGGCGGTCGATCTCTTCTGCTACCGGGTGGCGAAGGAGATCGGGGCGCTCTGCTGTGCGCTGGGCGGTCTCGACGCGCTCGTCTTCACGGCGGGCATCGGCGAGCATTCGGCTCCGGTTCGGGCGCGGATCTGCGACTACCTCGCCTTCCTCGGGATCTCGATCGACGCGGCGGCGAACGAAAGCGGAGAGACCCTCATCTCCGCGCCGGCGACGCTTCCTGTCGCGATCATCCCGACGAACGAGGAATTCATGATCGCCCGCCATGCCGTCGATCTCATGAATTTCCGCAACGCCGCATAAGACGGCATTCCGATCCGGCAAGGCGGAGCCGCCTTGCCGGGAAGCTTAGGCGGGCTTTGCGCAGGGGCTCTTCGACCCAAAGGTGTCGGCCTGAGCGGCGCGAACCGCAAGCGTGTCGGGTTTTTCTGGGAGGTTCGCGCTCGCGCCAAGGCGTTGAAAAACTGGGGTCGATGAGCGGAGAAGGCTGCAAACATCCGCCGCGGCGCGAGCCGACGGCATCGTTTCGCGCAGACGGCGCCATTTCCTCTGCCGTTTCGCTGGCTTATCCTGGGGACCGTCGCCCCTCACGCAGGGGCGTGGATCGAAACGAAAGAGACACTAAACTTCCTCCGTTTGAACATGGTCGCCCCTCACGCAGGGGCGTGGATCGAAACTCTCAGAATAGGCGGCGGCGTACGCGTCCGTGCTGTCGCCCCTCACGCAGGGGCGTGGATCGAAACAGACCTGGTCCTCGATAGACCCACGGAGGGCTCGTCGCCCCTCACGCAGGGGCGTGGATCGAAACAGTGTGGCCGCAAACGCTGTTTGCAGCAGAGCCGGTCGCCCCTCACGCAGGGGCGTGGATCGAAACTATGTCAAACATCGCGATCTCGATGGGCGCGAAGGTCGCCCCTCACGCAGGGGCGTGGATCGAAACGGAGATCCTGTAGGGAGTCCCTATTCAAAAATTCTTGAGTCGCCCCTCACGCAGGGGCGTGGATCGAAACGTCTCGCCTGGTGCGGATGACACGGGTCTTCGCCGTCGCCCCTCACGCAGGGGCGTGGATCGAAACGACGCCGGCACCGCCGCGCGCCAGGGTTACCAGGTCGCCCCTCACGCAGGGGCGTGGATCGAAACCAACCGGTCATGTCGAAGCCAGTACCACCGTCTAAGTCGCCCCTCACGCAGGGGCGTGGATCGAAACATGTAATCGGCAGAGCCCGAATCGGCGTTGTCCTGTCGCCCCTCACGCAGGGGCGTGGATCGAAACGCGCGCTGCGCGATTGCAACCGGCGCGACGATCGAGTCGCCCCTCACGCAGGGGCGTGGATCGAAACCAGATAGCGGCGCAGCGCCATCCCATGCCGGCCCGTCGCCCCTCACGCAGGGGCGTGGATCGAAACTCGTCGAGGCGGCGGTGATGCGGCTTTCCGCGTTGTCGCCCCTCACGCAGGGGCGTGGATCGAAACGGGCTACCCTTTCTCGCCAGTAGCATAGGCTCCACGTCGCCCCTCACGCAGGGGCGTGGATCGAAACCGCCAAGGAGCATGCGGTCGGCGACCTGACAACCGTCGCCCCTCACGCAGGGGCGTGGATCGAAACATGACATCCGCGGTTTCTGGGTCCGCGTTGCTGTGTCGCCCCTCACGCAGGGGCGTGGATCGAAACCCCGCCGACGGCGAGCGGCTGCGCATGCGCCCCGTCGCCCCTCACGCAGGGGCGTGGATCGAAACGGGGTCACGCTGTCGATGAAGGATGGCGTCTTGAGTCGCCCCTCACGCAGGGGCGTGGATCGAAACTTGATCTGTATAGCGAGACGGTCGTTCCAGCTCGATCGAGTCGCCCCTCACGCAGGGGCGTGGATCGAAACCCGAACCCACATCTGGTCGCGCTGTGCTTCGCAGGTCGCCCCTCACGCAGGGGCGTGGATCGAAACGTCGAAATAGTCGCCAATCCCGGTGTAGAGGTTGGTCGCCCCTCACGCAGGGGCGTGGATCGAAACCACGGCGTCGACCCGCAGGTGATGGCGGCCCGCGGTCGCCCCTCGCGCAGGGGCGTGGATCGAAACGCGACGCGAGCCGGGTTGAAACCGACCGCGATGGTCGCCCCTCGCGCAGAGGCGTGGATTGAAACGATGTGTTGCGACCCGGCGAGGTGCGCTGCGTGCGTTTGAGGCGGGGGAGGTGATATCAGCCGCCTGCGCTCGGCGTTTGGCCGAAGGTTCGTTTGAAGGCATGTGAGAAGGCGCTTTGTGAGCTGTAACCCACCGCGGCCGCAACGGCTGCGACGCTCTCGCCGGCGCTGAGCTGGCGCTGTGCCAGAACCATGCGCCAGCGGGTGAGGTAATCGAGCGGCGGGCGGCCGACACGATCGGCAAAACGCTGCGCAAAGGCTGAACGCGACATGCCGACCTCCGACGCCAAGATCGGGACCGTCCAACGGCGCGCGACATCGCCGTGCAGCAGCGTGAGTGCTTTGCCGATGCGCGGATCCGCCAGCGCGGTGATCCAGCCGACTTTGTTTGCAGGACGGGTGGCGACGAAGGCGCGGACCGCCTCGATGACGAGAATTTCCGCCAACCGCTCGGCGACGAGGGCGCCGCCGAGCTCCTTGCTGTCGACCTCATGTCTCAAGGATTTCAGCGTCGTTGCGACAGATGCGGCGGCGGGTGAGGTCCGGTCGATGCGCAGAAACGCCGGCAGCGCGTCGAGGACGAACGCGGCGCTGCCACCGGAAAAGCCGCTGCCGCCGCCCATCATGACCGTCTCGTCGCCCGCCCCGAGACGCACCACGTCCTGGCCTGGGTTCTCATAGAGCGGCATGCCTTCGATCGGCTCGACCGCCGGATCGCTGGCGACGACATAGCGCGTGTTGGCGATCAGGACGACATCGCCTTCCTCCAGCATCTCCGGTGGCCGGTCCGGAAGGAGGAGAAAGCATCGGCCGCGGGTCACCGCCACGAATTTCAGCCGGGCGCGCCCGTCGAAGGCGAGGGCCCAGTGTCCAGCGGCTTCCAGGCCCGTTCCCCGAACGCTCCGAGCGCCAAGCGCGGCCAGAACCTGCGAGAAGGGATCCACGGATATTTCGGCGTATCGCGACGAAGACATGGATTTTCGAGCATAGATCACCCGGAAATGGCCGCATAGACTCGTGCTTCCAATTGGGAGACGGAGCCTTCACCGTGACCATCGCCAACAAAGTCGTCGCAATGACCGGAGCCGGACGCGGCATCGGCCGGGCGACCGCCCTTCATCTTGCCGCACACGGAGCGCATCTGGTGCTCGGCGCACGAAGCGAGGCGGAGATCGCTGCCGTGACGCAAGAGATCGAGCGAGCGGGCGGCGAGGCCGTCTATCGTGCGACCGACGTCACCCGGCGCGCGGACCTCGACGCGCTGGTTGAGCTCGCCTGCGAGCGTTTCGGCCGGCTCGACGTCATCGTCAACAATGCGGGCATCGGCCCGATTTCGCGCTTCGACGCTCTGCAGGTCGATGACTGGGACGCCATGATCGACGTGAATTTGCGGGGCGCGCTTTACGGCATCGCCGCGGCACTTCCCGTTTTCGGCCGTCAGGGAAGCGGGCATATCGTCAACGTCGTTTCGACGGCGGGCCTCAAAATCGTGCCGACAATGGGCGTCTACGCCGCAACCAAGAACGCGCTGCGCACCGCCACCGAAGCGCTGCGGCAGGAATCGCCCAATCTGCGTACGACGGAAGTCTCTCCGGGTTTCATCGACACGTCGTTTGCAGAGCGCGCGATCAGCGATCCCGACATCAAGGCCGCGATCCAAAAGCGCAAGGACGAGCTGGCGATTTCGCCCGATGCGATCGCACGGGCGATCGCCTTCGCCATCGACCAGCCTGAGGATGTCGAGATCGGCAGCATTGTCGTGCGTCCGACCGCTCAGGATTGATGACGCGGAACGATGCGCTGACTTGAGCTTCGGCCTGTCTCAGAAGCGGGTGATGACGGTGGCGCCGACGGACTGGAATTTGTCCATGGCCATCAGGGCCTCGGGCGCGTCGGCAAGGCTGATCTGATCGCCCACCAGGCGGGATGGATCGAGCTTGCCGCTTGCCACCATGTCGAGCATGGCGCCATAGCGGTGCGCCTGCATCCCGTGAGAGCCGATGAGCTCGATCTCCTGGCCGACGATCTTGGGCATGGGGATGGCGGGGGCGGCATGTTCGCCGAGCATCAGCCCGACCTGAATGTGTCTGCCCCGGGGCCTGAGGCCCAGGATGGAGTTCGTCATGGTCACCGGATGGCCGAGCGCATCGAGCGAGACATGCGCCCCGCCGCTGGTGATCTCTTTGATCGCGGCGGGCACATCGGCCTCCTGGCCGTTGATGACGGCGACGGCCCCGAGGTTTTTCGCGAGATCGAGTTTTGCCGGATCGAGATCGACGCCGATGACGTTCGCCCCGGCCGCCGAAGCGATCATCACGGCCGACAGACCGACACCGCCGCAGCCATGCACGGCCACCCACTGGCCCGCGCGCACCTTGCCCTGATCGATCACCGCCCGGAAGGACGTGGCAAAGCGGCAGCCGAGGCTTGCTGCGGTCGCAAACGCCATGCCTTCGGGCAGCGCGACGAGGTTCAGATCGGCCTGGTGGATGGCGACGTATTCCGCGAATGAGCCCCAATGGGTGAAGCCCGGCTGCTCCTGGTTGAGGCAGACCTGCTGATGCCCGGCGGCGCATTCCGGACAGCTGCCGCAGCCGCAGATGAAGGGCACGGTGACCTTGTCGCCCACCTTCCAGCGGGTGACATCGCGGCCCACGGCCGCAATGACGCCGGCGAGCTCGTGACCTGGAACATGCGGCAGCTCAATGTCGCTGTCATGCCCCATCCAGCCATGCCAGTCGCTTCGACAGACGCCGGTCGCCGCGACCTTCAGCACGACCCCATGCGTTTCCGGGCTCGGGTCATCCACCGTGACCAGCCTGGGCGCTTCTTGAAATTTTTCGAACAGGACGGCTTTCATCGCAGGGGGCTCTCCGTTTCGCCGAGAGCTTTAGGGCGAAATCGCGGGCGTGAGAATGCCTTTGCCGATGTCGTGGGTCCGCTCACGCCCCGCCGCCCGATAACGGTCACAGCTTGTCGGTTGATATCACATTTCCTATTTTGATATCGCTGCCATCGCTGGGTCGGAGATGCCATCACATGCCCGCCGTGACCATTCGCAACCTTTCAGACGAGACCCATCGTGCCCTCAAGGTGCGCGCGGCGCAGCATGGCCGCAGCACCGAAGCCGAAATGCGCGACATTCTGGAGGCGGCCGTGCGTCCCGCCGAGCGCCTGCGCCTCGGCTCCGCCCTGTCTGCGTTGAGCCGCGAGGCCGGGCTGACGAATGCCGATTTCGAGGCGCTGGAACAGGCCCGCGACAAGACGGCCGCCACGCCGATGAGCGTTGAATGATCGTTCTGGATACGAACGTCGTCTCCGAGGCGATGAAGCCGGAGCCGGACCCTGCCGTGCGCGACTGGCTGGACGAACAGGTGGCCGAAACCCTCTACATCTCCAGCGTGAGCGTCGCAGAACTCCTGTTCGGCATCGGCGCGCTGCCGGAGGGACGGCGCAAGCAGACGCTCGCGGCGATGGTCGACGCGATGCTGCCGCTTTTTGAGGGGCGAATCCTCGCCTTCGACACCGATGCCGCCCGTCATTATGCCGATCTCGTCGTTGCGGCCCGCAAGGCCGGTAAGGGCTTTCCAACGCCGGATGGCTATATCGCTGCGATTGCGACCGCCCATGGTTTCACGGTCGCGACACGCGACGCCAGCGCCTTCGATGCGGCAGGCGTTCCGGTGATCGACCCTTGGACGGCCCGGCACTGAGAAGGGACGTTGCCCTTCTAGGAGATGATACGATCATAGTTCTTGTCACAGGCGGTAATGGGAGACTCGGGCGTGCGCTGTCATTGATTGGCGGCCCCGCTGTGAGAGGGTTTTCGAGTGCAGAACTCGACGTCACCGACGCCGTAGCATTTCATCGCGTTCTTGGGCGATTACGCCCCGATGCTGTAATCAACGCAGCGGCACTTGGCGTTGAGGCATCCGAAGTGGAACCGCAACGCGCCCATCATGTTAACGCTATTGCGCCTGGGCATATGGCTCAAGCTTGCCAACTTGCCGGAACGCCGTTCATCCATATTTCGACCGATTATGTATTCGGTGATGTGCCCGATCGGCCATGGCGCGAGTCCGATCCAGTCTCGCCCCTGAACAGCTATGGCCACCTAAAGGCAGAGGGTGAGCATAATGCTCTGGCTGCCGCCGGTGGGGTTTGCATCTGTCGGGTGGCTTGGTTGTTCGGTGATCAAAAGGATTTCATCGCTCGGTTGCTGCAAGGAAATGATGACCCCGTAAGGGTCGCATATGATCAGATTGGTTCCCCGACACCAATTTTTCATGTCGCAAAGAGGCTCTTGGAACTGGCGAGCCGTATGGTCGCCGGCGATGTCATTCCCGAAATCCTCCATCTGGCCGGTTCGCCGCCAGTGTCGCGTGCCGATTGGGTTGCCACGGCGTTTGACGCGCGTCGGCGTGCAGGCAAGCGAACCCCTAAACTGGTGCCGGTTTCGATGTCAGAATTCGGCTCCCAGATACCCCGACCGAGCCGCAGCGCCCTCGATTGCACGCTGGCCACTCAGATTTTTGCCGACCAACTTGATTGGCAAGAGCTAACGATGAGAGCTGACACGTTCTCCGGCTAGAAGCGCGACAGCGGCATTGCTGTTTGTCGCGAAGTCCCGACAGGCCACTACAGATAGGCTGGCCCGGAGAATCAAGGCCTTTCGTTTTGCAAATTTTCGTCGCCAGTCGCGGAAAGCGAGCGGCATGATTTGCGACCACAGGTGCCCGTTTATGGCGTTGCCCTTCGGGCCGGGCTTTCGGCTGTGCCGGAACCACGCCCATGGGGGATTTCCGCCATTCGGCTTCAATCCCCAACGCAAGGGCGGCGACGGCCATTCCGCGGTAGGCGCCGCCCGGATAAATGGGAGCGATCCAGGGGGAGGGGTGTCGATCTCGGTCGCCGCCTGGATTGAAACCAATGCTAGGCGTAGCCCGTGGCATACCAGTCGAAAATCCAAGACCACCTCGGACATTCGCGGTCAGCGAGGTACGGAAATCGACAAGTGGAAATCAGCGGGAAATGGCGGAGGGGCAGGGATTCGAACCCTGGGTACGCTCGCGCGCACAACGGTTTTCGAGACCGCCCCGTTCGACCGCTCCGGCACCCCTCCGCGGGCGCTGAAATTCGAGGCGCCGCGTATCTACGCATGCATGATGCGTCTGACAAGGGTGTCGGAACGATTTCCTGGAAAAGTGCAAGCCTGTCGCAAGATCGGCCGTTTTCGTGACAGCGTTTCGGGCTGGTTCGGCCGCTTCGGGGCGCGCCTATAAGGGGCGCCTGGTCGGGCGCCCAAAGAGACGCTCAAAGAGGAGCGTCCGGGGCGTCCCGCAGCAGGGATGTCGGAAGGAGCGCCCAAGGGTACGCTCACGGGGAACGCCGAGCGCGGACGATTCGCGGGGAGTGCCTAATGGGGCGGCCAGAGGGGACACTCACAGGCGACTCCTAAGGAAGTGTCGAGGGAGCCGCCTCAAGGTGCCGGCGGTCTTGACTTTCGGGGCTCGCTGATCTTTATGCGGCTGAAATCGGCGTGGGCTCTGCCCGGCGCCGTTTTGCTTTGGCCGCAAGCGGCCCCATATCAACCGGTTCAGACTGAACAAAAAGCCGATCCGGCGGGCCACCGCCAGGACGGGAGTCGAGGACGAAATGTTCGCAGTCATCAAAACCGGCGGCAAGCAATATCGCGTTGCCGCCGATACGCTTCTGGAAGTCGAAAAGCTCGCAGGCGATGCCGGCGACACGGTCACCTTCGAAGAGGTGCTCATGGTCGGCGGCGAGGGCGATCCGAAGATCGGTTCGCCGTTTGTCGGCGGCGCCGCCGTCACCGCGGAAATCGTGGAGCATACGCGCGGCCGCAAGGTCATCATCTTCAAGAAGCGCCGGCGGCAGAATTCGCGCCGCAAGAACGGCCATCGCCAGGATTACACGCTCATCCGCGTGACCGACATCCTGACCGACGGCAAGAAGCCGTCGAAGGCGAAGAAGGCGGCGCCGAAGGACGAGGCGAAGCCGGCCGAGACGAAGGCGGAAGCCCCGGCGGAGACGAAGGCCGAGGCGAAAGCGGCCGAAAAGGCGGAAGCCAAGAAGCCTGCCAAGGACGCCGAGACGGACGGAGCCGTCTTCGAGGCGCCGGCGGGCGAGCCGGACGACCTGAAGAAGCTGAGCGGCGTCGGCCCGGCCATGGAAAAGAAGCTGAATGCGGCCGGCGTCACGCGCTACGACCAGATCGCCGGCTTTTCGAAGGACGACGTTCAGAAGCTGGACGAGGCTCTGAAGCTCAAAGGCAAGGCCGAGAACGAGGATTGGGTCGCACAGGCCAAGACCCTCGCTGACGAATCGAAGGAGAAGTAACCATGGCGCACAAAAAAGCAGGCGGCTCGTCGAGAAACGGTCGCGATACCGCTGGTCGGCGCCTCGGCGTCAAGAAGTTCGGTGGCGAGGCGGTCGTCTCCGGCAACATCATCGTTCGCCAGCGCGGCACGCAGTGGCATCCGGGCCAGAATGTCGGTCTCGGCAAGGACCACACGATCTTCGCGCTGACCGATGGACATGTGGAGTTCCACAAAGGCCTCAAGGGGCGCACCTATATTTCGGTGCTGCCGCCGGTGGAGGCTGCCGAATAGCTGCGTTGCGACGCGGCCTCCCGCCGATCCAGCGCAAGTGATGAAGGGGAAGCGGGCGACCGCTTCCCCTTTTCGATTCGGGGCCCTGTTTTTGCGAATTCGTCCGTGCCGGGTGCTTCCGGGCAGGGAGGTTCGTGTCTGCGGCCTTTGCCGAAATCTCAGAAGAGGCCGCAAGGTTCTTGGCCCGCAAGGTTTACGAGACGATGCACTCACCGCTCAGCGATTTGACCACTGACCGGCTCGTATTGACGCCGAAGCGCGCCCGTCATCTCGCCACCCTCGATCACCTCAAGAACGATTGGGAGGTGGTGCGCATGCTGGCGATGCCGGCCTGGCCGTTCGTGCAGCGCTCCGAGCAGGTGGAGCAGGACGAAGGTTTTCATCATCTCACGATGCTCTGCGGCAAGGAGATCGTCGGCGAGGTGACGGTGAAGCGCGCCGGATCGGGCACGCCGCCACGCGCGATGCCGCGGCTCGGCTATTTCGTCGGCCGCGCGTTCTGGGGGCGCGGCTATGCGACGGAAGCGCTGGCGGCGACGGTGGCGGCGATCTTCGATCGACCCGGCTTCGGCGGCGATGCGCCGGCCGAACGCGTGGGGGCCGGCGTCTTCGTCGACAATCCCGCCTCGCGCCGGGTGTTGGAAAAGCTCGGCTTTACGAAGGCGGGCAGCTATTCGCTTTATTGCCGGGCGCGTGACAGTGACGTCGATGTCGACGACATGCAGGTGAACCGGTCCGAATTTGCGGCCGTTGGAGGCAGAACGCCATGAAGTTTCTCGACCAGGCGAAGGTCTATCTGCGCTCCGGCGATGGCGGCTCGGGATCCGTCTCGTTCCGGCGCGAAAAATTCATCGAATTCGGCGGGCCGGACGGCGGCGATGGCGGACGCGGTGGCGATGTGTGGCTTGAGGCGGTCGACGGGCTCAACACGCTCATCGACTATCGCTACCAGCAGCATTTCAAGGCGGAGCGTGGCGGCCACGGCATGGGACGCAACCGCACCGGCGCCGGCGGCAAGGACGTCGTCTTGAAGGTGCCGGCGGGCACGCAGGTTTTTGCCGAGGACAACGAGACGCTTCTCGCCGACCTCGACCGTGTCGGCGAGCGGGTGAAGCTTCTCCATGGCGGCAATGGCGGCTTCGGCAACATCCATTTCAAGAGCTCCATCAACCAGGCGCCGCGGCGTGCCAATCCCGGCCAGGAAGGCCAGGAGATGTGGGTGTGGCTGCGCCTGAAGCTGATTGCCGATATCGGGCTCGTCGGGCTTCCGAACGCCGGAAAGTCGACGTTTCTCGCGCGCGTTTCGGCGGCAAAGCCGAAGATCGCCGATTATCCTTTCACGACGCTGCACCCCAATCTCGGCGTCGTGCGCCACAAGGGCGGCGAATTCGTGCTCGCGGACATTCCAGGCCTGATCGAAGGCGCGCATGACGGGGCGGGGATCGGCGACCGGTTTTTGGGCCATATCGAACGCTGCCGCGCGCTTTTGCATCTCGTCGATGCTGCGGGCGACCCGGCAACCGCGTATCGCACCGTGCGCGAAGAACTCAACGCTTACGGTCACGGTCTTGCCGAAAAGCCGGTCATTGTCGCGCTGTCGCGTGTCGATCTTCTCGACGAGGATGCGCGGGAGGTGGCGATTTCGGAGATTGTAGACGCGTCGGGCAAAGAGCCGTTCCTGGTTTCCGCCGGGACGGGCGAAGGCGTCTCCGAGGTTCTCGACACCTGCCTTGCCGCGCTGCCGCACGGCGGCAAGAAGGAAGCGGATGAGGACGGGGAGTGGACGCCGCTCTCATGAGGCGCGTTCTGTCATGAGGCGGGTTCTGCCTGGCGTGGCCATGTGGGCAAGCGTGGAAAGGCCTGGCTGCGGAGCCGAGGCTCGGGCGAGGGGGCAATGAGAAAGCTATCGGGTTACAAGCGCATCGTCGTCAAAGTGGGCTCGGCACTTCTGGTGGAGCGCGGCGGCGGCGTGCGCCGCGACTGGCTCGGCTCGCTTGCCGCCGATCTGGCAGCTTTGCGCCAGGAAGGGGCCGAATGTCTCGTCGTCTCGTCCGGGGCGATTGCGCTCGGGCGCGGGCGGCTTTCCCTCAACGGCCGGCGTTTCAAGCTGGAAGAAGCGCAGGCTGCCGCGGCCGTCGGCCAGATCGCGCTTGCGAAAGCCTGGGCGGAGGAGCTGCAGACGCGCGAGATTCACGCCGCGCAGGTGCTTCTGACATTGGGCGACACCGAAGAGCGGCGGCGCTATCTCAATGCGCGCGCCACTTTGACGACGCTTCTCGGCATGGGCGTCGTGCCGGTCGTCAACGAGAACGACACGGTGGCGACCACGGAAATCCGCTACGGCGACAATGACCGGCTGGCGGCGCGCGTCGCGGCCATGGTCGGCGCCGATCTTCTGGTGCTTTTGTCCGACGTCGACGGGCTTTATTCGGCCCCTCCGGCGCAGGACGCCAATGCCCATCTCATTCCGGAGGTGACGGCGATTACGCCCGAGATCGAGGCGATGGCAGGCGATGCCGGCTCGGAATTGTCGCGCGGCGGCATGCGCACCAAGGTCGAGGCGGCCAAGATAGCGGTGGCGGCCGGTGCTGCCATGGTGATCGGCTCCGGCCATCACCTCAATCCGCTGACGCGGATCGACAGCGGGGCGCCCGTCACCTGGTTCCGGCCGCAGACGACTCCCGCCACGGCGCGAAAAGCTTGGATTGCCGGTCATCTGGAGCCGAAAGGCTCGCTCAGCCTCGATGCGGGGGCGGTGAAGGCGCTCAGGGCCGGACGTTCATTGCTGCCGCCGGGCGTCAGCGGCTTTTCCGGTCATTTCGCACGCGGCGATACGGTGCTTCTCGTCGATCCGGACGGCATCGAGATCGGCCGCGGCATCGTCGGTTACGATGCCGACGAGGCGGCGCAGATCATCGGGCACCAATCGAAGGAAATCTCCGAAATTCTCGGCTATGTGCGGCGCTCGGCGATCGTCCATCACGACGATCTCGTGCTCCGAGAGACGTGAGTGGCCGACAAGCAAAGGGGATACGCTGCCTGACGCGTGTCACTTGCCGGCAAGGGTTGTTGGGATATGGTTCTTTAGGACTTGTTGGAGGGACGGATGGCCGAACGAAAGGCAGCCCTGAAGCGTGCGCCCGATCGACCCGAATTGCGTGCGCGCTTGGAGCAAGCGAAGAATGTCGTGATGACGGATGAGCAAATTCTCGAGCAGCGGGCCAGTTTCGCCTATGGGAATGCGCCACGAGGATCTCGAATAACCAAGGAATCCGCCAAGGAGGCGGCCGGACATATTCGGATCCGAAACCCCGCCTGATTAAGTGGTTCGGCTTCCTGTCGAGGTCGATGATATGCTGGTCCTGGAAGAAGAGAACGGCGATCTGTACGTGCGGATGCAGGAGCAAAATCTTCTGCGCCAGTACGACTACATGACAAACTGCATCGAGATCGGGCTGCAGCAGGGACGTGCCTTCGACAAATACATGTTGTGGGTGCTCAACCATATCGCGGTTGCCAACATCTCGGCATTCGGCGGGCGCTATCGGGAGGAGCCCATTTACGTTGGCGACCACAAGCCGCCGCATTTCAAAGATGTCGGCGAGTGGATGGACCGTTTCATCTCCAACGTGCATGAAAACTGGTACATTTGGAGCCCGACCGAACTCGCTGCATACGGGTTATGGCGTTTGAACTGGATACACCCGTTCGTCGAGGGCAACGGCAGAACCGCGCGAGCGGCCAGCTATTATCTTCTTTGTGTTCGCGCGGGGGCTTTGCTGCCGGGCCGGAAGATTCTCCCAGAGCGCATCCGCGAGGACCGGCGTGGGTATGAAAACGCTTTAGCCGCAGCCGATCAGGCTTGGGAAAAGGGCCATCTCGATTTCACCGAGATGGAAGATTATCTGGCTGCGCTGGTGCAGGCGCAGCTGGATGACGAGGGCCTGCCCTATCAGCGATAAGGCGCCGCGCCTTGCTCCTCTTGCGCCTGCCGCGCTAACAGCACTTGTTCCCCTCCAAAAACGTGGAGACGAAGATGGTTTTCGCAGCCCTGCGACAGAACAACGACGCCGCTGCCTTGATGGCTGAGATGGGCATTCGTGCCCGTGCGGCTTCGCGACCGCTGGGGCTTGCGACGACGGAGGAGAAGAATACGGCGCTTCGCGCGATGGCGGATGCCGTACGCGGACGGGCCGATGAAATTCTGGATGCCAATGCGCGCGACATGCAGCGCGGCGAGGCGGACGGGCTCGCCCCGGCGATGCTCGACCGGCTGAAGCTCGATGCGGCGCGCATCGAGGCGATCGCCAGGAGCCTTGAAGAGGTGGCGGCGCTTCCCGATCCGGTCGGCGATGTGATCGCCTCCTGGGAGCGGCCGAACGGGCTCAAGATTTCGCGCGTGCGCACGCCGCTCGGCGTCATCGGCGTGATCTATGAGAGCCGGCCGAACGTCACCGCCGATGCGGGTGCGCTCTGCCTCAAGGCAGGCAATGCCGTGATTTTGCGCGGGGGCTCGGATTCGCTCGAGAGCTCTTCGGCGATTCATGCCTGCCTCAGCGAGGGGCTGCGCGTCGCGGGGCTGCCGGAGGATGCGATCCAGCTCGTGCCGCTGCGCGATCGTGCGGCCGTCGGCGAAATGCTTGCAGGCCTCGCCGGCAATCTCGACGTCATCGTGCCGCGCGGCGGGCGCAGCCTGGTGGAACGGGTGCAGAAGGAGGCGCGCGTGCCGGTCTTCGCGCATCTGGAAGGCGTCTGCCACGTCTATGTGCATGAGGCGGCGGAGCTGCAGATGGCGGTGGACGTGACCGTCAATTCCAAGCTGCGGCGCACGGGCATCTGCGGCGCGGCGGAGACGCTTCTCGTCGATCAGGCCGTTGCCAAGACGCATCTCGAGCCGATCCTGTCGGCGCTTTCGATGGGCGGATGCGAGATCCGCGGCGACGAGAGCGTGCGGGCGCTTTTCCCGCAGGCCCATGCGGCGAGCGAGGAGGACTGGCCGAAGGAATATCTCGACAAGATCATCGCCGTGAAGGTGGTGGACGGCGTCGAGGCGGCGAGCGAGCACATCGCCCGCTACGGCTCTGGGCATACGGAGACGATCATCACTGAGGATGAGGCGGCAGCCCGCCGTTTCATGGCGCTCGTCGATTCCGCCATCGTGCTGCACAACGCCTCCACCCAATTTGCCGATGGCGGCGAATTCGGCATGGGGGCGGAGATCGGCATCGCGACGGGGCGGATGCATGCGCGCGGGCCCGTGGGCGTGGAGCAGCTGACGAGCTTCAAGTATTGCGTCTTTGGCAGCGGCCAGACGCGGGCCTAGGCGCGAGGCGAAGCGATCTCCCGTTCGTTCCACACTGCCCGCGACAGCCGGATTTACGAGGGCCTCCCGCCGCATGGGCGGGGGCAGCGGATCGGGCTTTATGGCGGCTCGTTCAATCCGCCGCATATCGGGCACCGGCAGGTGGCGCTCCGGGCGCTGCGGCTGTTGCAGCTCGATCAGGTGTGGTGGCTGGTGACGCCGGGCAATCCTTTGAAGGCACCGCATGGCTTAAAGCCGTTGCGGGAGCGCCTGGAAGCGACGGCGCGGATCGCGAGCCATCCGCGTTTCAAGGTGACGGCGATCGAAAATCGCTGGCACATCCGCTTCACGGCCGATCTCGTGGCGCGGCTTGCGACACGCGAGCCGGCGACGCGCTTCGTCTGGATCATGGGCGGCGACAATCTCAAGAACTTTCACCTATGGGAAAGCTGGCAGGAGATCGCCGCAAGCGTGCCGATCGCCATCGTGCCGCGGCCGGGTTCTTTGAGTGCGCCGCTTGCCGCGCCGGCGGCTCGGGCCCTCGCGCCTTATCGCCACGGCAACGAATCGGCGGCCTGCCTCGCCGACCGGCCAGCCCCCGCTTTCGTCGTTCTGCCGGGTCCGCGCACGCCTGTCTCGTCGACGGCGCTGCGTGCCGCGAGTGGCTGATGTGTGCTAAGACCATGCCGCAAAGCGCGATTTTTCGCGTCACATCGTCCATGACAGGCCTCTCCGTGAGAGATTGGACTTGAAACTGTCATGGTCTCGTTTCTATCTTTATGGGGTGACACAACGTCACCGTAGGCATGTGGCTTACTTTTGGCCCGGCCTATTCACGGCAGGAAGGAAAGAGGATCTTACTCCTGACTACTAGCCAGAGCGAGGCGAGCATTCCGATGTTTGCGCCTCACGCGTCTCATGCCGGCGCCAACCTTATAGCGGCGGATGAGCTGAAAACCGTCCTCTCGAGCCTGGATGATGCGAAGGCCGAGGACGTTGTGACCATCGACATCGCCGGGAAATCCGCTTTGGGGGATCACATGGTGGTCGCCTCGGGGCGCTCGCATCGCCATGTCGGCGCCATCGCCGAAAGGGTGATCAGCGAGCTCAAGGGCCTCGGCCACAACATTCCCCGCGTCGAAGGGCTGCCCCATTGCGACTGGGTGCTGATCGATACCGGGGACGTGATCGTCCATGTCTTCCGTCCGGAAGTGCGTGAGTTCTACAACCTGGAAAAGATGTGGTCGGCGGAGCCCTATGCGGAGCGTCGCGTCCAGGGCTGAGTAGGCCGGGTCACAAGCGTTGCAGATCTTTGTTCTCGCGGTCGGCCGGATGAAGGCCGGACCGGAAGCCGACCTTGCGGCCCGCTATCTCGAGCGGGTCGGCAAAGGCGGCCGATCGGTCGGTATCAGCGGGATCAGCGTGCGCGAAATTGCCGAATCCTCCGCCTCCCGGGCAGACGACCGCAAGGCGGAGGAGGCTGCGAGCCTGAAGAAGCTCGCGGCGGGATATCCGATCGTGGCGCTCGACGAGACGGGTCGCAATCTCTCATCGGAAGATTTTGCTGGGCTCATCGGCGGCGAGGCGGAAAAGGGCGTTTCCGGCCTTTGTCTCGTGATCGGCGGGCCGGACGGGCTCGATCCGAGCTTGCGCGAAGAAGCGATCGCGGCCATCGCCTTCGGGCGCATGACATGGCCGCACAAGCTCGCCCGTGCCATGCTCGCCGAGCAGGTCTACCGGGCCGTCACCATCTTGAGCGGGCATCCTTATCACCGCGCATGAGAGGCGCCGGCGAGAACGCACTTGACCGAAAGAGCGTCCACGAGTGTCTCTCCAAAAGGCGTGGCGCAAGGCCCTGATCGACTGGCATCGTGAGACGGTGACGAATCACTCTCCGACATATCGGGCGCGGATCCTGAGGAACGGCATTCGGGCGATGGCGCTCGTCTGCGTCGCTCTGCCGCTCGCGCTCGGGCCGAGTTTCGCCACCGAGACGGAGGTGCCGGACGAGGCGGCAATCCCGGCTGATGAGGCGGCGGTCACGGGGGAGGGGGTGACAGAGGGAGGCATGTCTCTGTCCGCGGAAGCCCGGCGCCGGGCGCGAGCGGCCGAGCTCGAAGCGGTGCGCCGGTCGATCGAAGTCTCCAAGAAACGGCAGGAAGCCTTGCGTCGCGAAATCGAGGCGGTGGAAGCCGACCGGGCGAAGCTCAGCAGCGAGCTGATTGCGACGGCGCAACGGCTGCGCCGGGCGGAAAACAGCATCCAGGACACCGAAATCCGCCTCGACCGGCTGCAGGCCAACGAGGACGGGGTGCGCCAGTCGCTGGAAGCGCGGCGCGAAGTCTTGGGCGAAGTGCTCGCGGCCTTGCAGCGCATGGGCGGTACGCCGCCGCCGCCGATCCTGTCGCGGCCGGAGGATGCCTTGAAGGCGATCCGCGGTTCGATCCTCGCCGGTGCCGTTCTGCCGGATATTCGCGTGGAGGCGGAGGCGCTTGCCGCCGATCTCGCCGAGCTCACACAGCTCAAGGCGCGGATCGAAGAAGAGCATGAGGACCTGAAGAAGCAATATGCGACGCTCGGCGAGGAGCAGACGCGCATCAACCTGTTGATCGAATCGAAGAAAGAGCAGCGCCAGAGAACCGAGGCCGCACTCACCGACGAACAGAAGAAAGCGTCGGCGCTCGCCGAAGATGCGAGCGGGCTTGAAGACCTGATCGGTTCGCTGGAGAAAGAGGTGGAGGCCGCGGCAAGGGCCGCCGAAGAGGCGCGCCGGGCCGAGGAAGCCGCCCGCAACAAGACGCCCGAACAGGCGGCGCGCGACCTCCAGGACACGGCGCGCATGGCGCCGGCCGTTGAATTCGACAAGGCGCGCGGGATTTTGCCGCTGCCGGCGGCGGGCCCGATCCTTACGCATTTCGGCGAAAGGGACGAATTCGGGGCGCATGCCGGCGGGATTTCGATCGCCACACGCCCGGATGCGCGTGTTGTCTCACCCGCAGACGGGTGGGTCGTCTATGCGGGCCCGTTCCGCAGCTACGGGCAGGTCTTGATCCTGAACGTCGGGAGCGGATATCATGTTGTTCTGGCTGGGCTTGAGCGCATAGATGTGGCACTTGGCCAGTTCGTGCTGGCCGGAGAGCCGGTCGCGGTTATGGGCGCAGAGCGGCTTGCAAGCCTTAGTGATATTGACCACACTTCCGCCCAGCCCGTTCTATATGTCGAGTTTCGCAAGGATGGACGGTCGATCGACCCGGATCCGTGGTGGGACCGGCGCGAGCAAAAAGAGGTTCGAGGATGATGCGTAAGATGGGCCTGCTGGCCGCAGGTGCGGTGGTTGGCGCGGTGGCCATGGGCGCTGTCGTGCAAGTCGGGCAGACCGGTTCGGCGACGGCCGCTTCCTCTGAAACCTACCGCCAACTCAACCTTTTCGGCGACGTCTTCGAACGGGTGCGCAGCGATTATGTCGAAGAGCCTTCCGAGAAGGATCTGATCGAGGCTGCGATCGACGGGATGCTGACCTCGCTCGATCCCCATTCGAGCTATCTCGACCCGAAGAGCTTCCGCGACATGCAGGTGCAGACGCGCGGCGAGTTCGGCGGCCTCGGCATCGAGGTGACGCAGGAAAACGATCTCATCAAGGTCGTGACGCCGATCGAAGATACGCCTGCCGACAAAGCGGGCGTGCGCGCCGGCGACGTGATCACGCATCTCGACGGCGAGCCGATCGCCGGTCTGTCTCTGCGTGAGGCCGTCGATCAGATGCGCGGTCCGGTGAATTCCCCGATCACGCTCACGGTCCGCCGCGAGGGCGTCGAAAAGCCGCTCGACATCAAGATCATCCGCGACATCATTCAGGTGCGCTCGGTGCGCGACCGCGCCGAGGAGGATGTCGGCTATATCCGCATCACGCAGTTCAACGAGCAGACCGCCGACGGCCTCAACGACGCCTTCAGCGAGCTGAAGAAGGAAATCGGCAAGGACAAGCTCAAGGGCTATATCCTCGATCTGCGCAACAATCCGGGCGGTCTTCTGGATCAGGCGATCGCCGTGTCGGACGACTTCCTCGACAAGGGCGAGATCGTCTCAACGCGCGGCCGCAAGGAAGACGACGTGCAGCGTGCGACGGCGCGGGCCGGCGACAAGGCCGACGGCAAGCCGGTCATCGTTCTCGTCAACGGCGCTTCCGCTTCGGCTTCGGAGATCGTGGCCGGTGCGCTGCAGGATCATCGCCGCGCGACGATCGTCGGGACGCGCTCCTTCGGCAAAGGCTCGGTGCAGACGATCATTCCGCTCGGCCGCAACGGGGCAATCCGGCTGACGACGGCGCGCTACTACACGCCTTCGGGCCGCTCGATCCAGGCGAAGGGCATCGAGCCGGACATCGAGGTCGTGCAGGAGCTGCCGGAAGAGCTGAAGGGCAGCGAGGAAGCGACGGGCGAGGCCAATCTGCGCGGCCATCTGTCGAGCGAGGACGGCGAGGAGGAGAAGGTCTCCGCGGCGTCGGCCTATGTCCCGGCGGAGGCCAAGGACGACAAGCAGCTGCAATATGCGCTCGATCTTCTGCGCGGCATCCAGGTCAACAACCGGTTTCCGGCAGACCCGTCCCAGGGTATACCTAACTGACGAATCAGCGGGGCATTTCGCCCCGCTGCATGAGCCAGCCGACGGGAATCGATGGCGGCCGACGAGCTCAATGCACCTTTGAAGCGCCCGGCGCGGCCGGTCCGAAAAGGACGGCTGCGCTGGCTTTTCTATGTTCCGCTGGTTCTTGCCGGGGTGGTGTTCGTCACCGCCTTGATGTGGACGGCGCTCGTCGATGATCCCGATGGCGGGCGCGCCTTCGCGGTCGCCGAAGTGAAAGGCGCCGGGCCCGAAACCACCGGCAGCATCGACAAGACCTCCGTCAAGGATGCGCGCCGTCAGGCGCTCGCGGCCCCCGGCTGGGAGATGGAGGCGGGCGTGACCGCCCCGTCACATGCGGGCTCGCTCTTCACCGACCCGGTGCCGTCTGACGCGGCCGCTTCTTCCGAGCCGCAAACGGATTTTGAACGCATGCAGGCGGCGTTGCAGCAGGCGCCGACGAGCACAGCCTTCTTTGCCGGTGCACCGCTTCCCGAATTGCAGGAAAGCTCCGCCTATGGGCCGCTGCCGCGCATCGGCGACGATGGCACGCTGCCGCGCGAGGCCTATGCGCGCCCGGCCTATCTCGCTCCCGATCAGCCGCATATCGCCATCATCGTCGGAGGCCTCGGCATCAGTCAGACCGGCACGCAGCGCGCCATCCGGGCCCTTCCGAGCGACGTTACCTTTGCGTTTGCCGCGACCGGATCGAGCCTCAATCGCTGGGCCGGCGATGCGCGCGCCGACGGACACGAAATCCTGCTGCAGGCGCCGATGGAGCCTTTCGGCTATCCGAGCACCGATTCGGGCGAGCATACGCTGCTCGTCAGTGCCAAGAGCGGGGCCAATGCGGACAGCCTTGCCTGGATTTTGAGCCGGACGGGCGGCTATACCGGCATCATGAATTATCTCGGCGGTCGGTTCACGGCCGAGGCAGATGCGATGCGGCCGCTTCTCGCCAGTCTCGGCGAGCGCGGCCTTCTTTATGTCGACGACGGCAGCTCGGATTTGAGCGTTGCCGGGCGGCTCGGCCCGTCTCTCGGCACGCCGGTCGTGGTGGCCGACCGGATTATCGACAAGCAAAGGCAGCCGGCTCTGGTTGCGCAGGCGCTCGACGATCTGGAGACGATCGCACGCCAAAAGGGGTGGGCTGTGGGCGTCGCTTCGGCCTTCCCGTCGACCGTTTCGGCACTGGCGGAATGGATGCCCGAAGCGCAAGCGCGCGGGATCGCATTCGTGCCGGTGAGCGCGCTGGCGCAGCAAGAGGAATGAACGGAAACATGTTGCATGAAACCGGCTTTGCGGAGCCGCTTGAAGGTTATCGCCCGTGTGTGGGCCTCGCCGTTTTCAACGCCGACGGGCTCGTCTTCGTCGGGCGCAGGACCGGCGGCGAGGAGAGTGTCTCCTCCGGCTATGCCTGGCAGATGCCGCAAGGCGGCATGGACCCTGGCGAGACGCCGCTGGAGGCGGCCAAACGCGAGCTCTATGAGGAGACGGCGATGCGCTCCGTCTCGCTTCTCGCCGAATCCCCCTTGTGGTGGCACTACGATCTGCCGGAAGAACTCTGTCGTTCCGCCTGGAAAGGGCGCTATCGCGGACAGACGCAGAAATGGTTCGCCTTCCGCTTCGAAGGCGATGAGGGCGAGATCGACGTCGGCCCGCGCGACGGCCACAAGGCGGAATTCCTGCAATGGCGCTGGGAGCGCCTGGAGAATACGCCGGAATTGATCGTGCCGTTCAAGCGCGACGTCTATGAGCGGGTCGCCTCAGCCTTCGCCGGGTTCGCGGCTTCCTGACCGGCGGCGCAGGCTCTCTCAAAGGGCGCGCCGCCCGAAAATCCCTACCTCAATCGGAAATGACTTTGACCATGCGGCCGGCGCCGAGAGGCTCGTCGTCAGTGAGGCCGTTGAGGATGCGGAACAGCTCTTCGCCTCTTTCAACGCCCTTCATGCGGGTGGCGAGGCTTTTCACCGTGTCGCCGGGATTGGTGATGACGAGGTCTATCCTGAGCGGCCGCAGGCGCGCCACCTCCGCCGGATCGAGGCGGTGGAAGCTCGTAAGCGTCTCAGACAGGGCCGCATCGATATCCCCGGCGCTGCCGCGCTGAGCGAAGATGAAGCGGTAGATGGATCTGCCGAGCCGGATCGCGCCGATGCGGAACTGCCAGTCGCCGGCAACGGCATTGGCGACAGCGGCGGAGAGGCCGTTGACGGTGCGCGGCTCGATCGATCCTTCTTCCAGACCGTTGATCCAACCGGAGGCGAGATAGGATTCAGGGCTCTGGTTGTCGGCGGCCTTCACGCCGTCGAAGCGCATGGCCGTATCGCGGCCCGCCGCGGCCAGAACCGCCTCGCGCGTGTTTTCCAGGCGATATGGCGGGGGCACCTTGAAGCCGATGGCAAGGCGCGGATGCAGGAATTCGCGGCCGCGCACGAAGCCTTCGGACGGATCGTCGCCATAGACGAGGCCGTCGATCGCCTTGAGATAGGGAATCCGCCCCTGTTCGCCGACGCCCGGCGCCCCGAACTGGCGCGCCGCCTTGACGACGAGCGCGCGCCGTTCAAGGGCCGCCGGATGCGAGGACAGGAAGTTCTGCGCATCGTCCTTCTCGCCGCTTGCCGAGCGGAAGGCCGCATAGCGCTGCAATTTGTCGAGGAAGCGGGAGGCTGCGAAGGGGTCGTAACCGGCGCGGCCGGCGATCTGCACGCCAGTTCTGTCGGCCTCGGCCTCCTGATCGCGGGAGAAGCTCGCCAGCGTCATGCGCGAATTGAGACGCGCGGACTGCCCGGCCTTGGAATCGGAGAGGACGTCGGTCGCGACGCGTTCCACGAGTTCGCTCGTCTGGGCCTTCTGGGCGCGCGCGATGGCGTGCTTCAGGATGACATGCGCCATTTCGTGCGACAGGACGGCGGCCACCTCGGCGCGGTCGTCGGCAAGCGCGAGCAGGCCGCGGGTGACGTAGACATAGCCGCCGGGCAGCGCGAAGGCATTGGCGACCGGCGAATTCAGGATGGTGACGCGGTAGCTGCGGCCGGGCTCGTCGGAAGCTTCGACCAGGCGTTTGACGATCTGCTCGGTCTCGCGCTGTACGTCGGGATCGCTGTAGACGCCGCCATATTGGGCGAGAACGCGCTGATGCTCGCGCGCGCCGATGGCGCTTTCGGCCGGCGACACTGTGGGGCCCGCCTGAGGCAGGGCTGCGACCGGTTCGACACGGCCGAGCTGGCTCGGAGACGGTCCCAATTGGCAACCGCCGAGCAAGGCGACGACGAAAAGAGAGAGCAACGACCTGCGCATACCAACGCCCATGCGCGTCTTTCGGTCGCAAATCAAGCTCTTGAACATCACCCTTGGGGCCCTCTGTTGCGAAACCTCAGCGGTGTTGCAGCCCGTCCATCATTTCAAGCTGCGAGGACCTTCGCAGCAGCAGCATCGGGCCGCCTTTCTCCTCCAGGAAGCCGCGCAGACGGACCGTCTTTCCGGCCAGGCCCAGAAGTTGCTGCTCCCCGCCGAAAACCGGGACGTCCCGGCCGTCAATCTCCGCCGTGAAATCGTGCGACCAGTCGCGTCCGAAATTCAGATAGGTGCGATAAGGCCGGTTCCCAACAGAAATGATGGTCCCTTCCACTATGCCGTAACGGCCATATTGTGACGAAAGCGCCGCTGCGTCTCTTGCCTGGCGGACGAGGCCCGGGGTTTTCCAGATGCCGCGGCCGGCTTTTCGTGCCTCTTCTTCCGCCGCGAAGAGACGTGTGGCGCAGGTCTCGCCGAGAGCGTCGCCCGCAAAAGGAACCGCGACGGCAAGGCCTTGCCGGAGAAGCTCCTCCTGCAGGAAGACGCTGTCGGTCATGATCCAAGCGGGGATGCGGTTCCAGCGGTCGGGCTTTTGCGAGAGCGGGACCGCCCGGGCGGTTGGCGAGGCCAGGAATTTGTTGATTGCCGCCAACATCGGCTCGTCCGGCAGGCTTTCGGCGAGAAGCGACGGCGGAGCGATGCCGGCGAGCGTATAGCTTGTCGTTTGCGTGACGATCGTGCGCGGCTCTGTGGCGTGAGCGGTCGCGAGACTTTCACCGCCGGAGAGGGCGCAATTGTCCGCCCGCGCCGGCAGGGGGGCGGCGAGAAGCATGAGGCAGAGAAGGGCGACATGCGTCCCTGGACGGGGCATCTCAGAATTCAGGCGTCGCTCTCGCCTTGCGCGCGCTCTTCGGCCCGCCGCTGCCGCCATGGATGGCCCCAGAAATCATAGGCCGCCATTGCGACCACAATGGTGAGGACGATGATGAGGTCCGGTTCGCGCACCCACCAGGCGATGATGAAGAGGAAGAGGGCGAAGCCTGCCAGCGCCAAGAGGGCCAGGATGCGGTTGCTCCAAGCGTTCATGAGCGTTCCTCCGGCTCGGGAGATGCCGCGACATGATCCATCAGCCAGCGCGCGGTGCGCAGGAGACGCCCTTCCTGGCCGCGGGCACCGACGATCTGGATGCCGAGCGGCATGCCGTTTGCCCCGTTTGCCAGCGGCAGGCTGAGAGCCGGCACGCCGCAGAGCGACCAGATGGTGTTGAAGACGGGATCGCCGGTCGTCGTCAGATCCGCAGGCGCCTCGCCGGGGGCGGCCGGCGTCAGGATGGCGTCGTAGCGCGCGAAGACGCGATCGAGCCCGGCATTGAGGATGTTGCGCCAGTCGAGGGCTGCGAGATAGTCGACGGCCTTGATTTCGCGGCCTTCGTCGATCGCGTCCTGCATATGCCGGCTGAGCTGATCCCAGCCGCGCTCCGCCCAGGGGCGGAGATTGCGCGCAAAGCCCGCCATCATCAGCCGGCGATGGGCCGGATGGGCGTTGGCGAAGGCGGCGGGAAGCTCGACCTCGTCGCATTGATCGCCGAGGAGGCCGGCGAGCTCCTGCATGGCGCCCTGCATATCGGCATCGGCCTTGTCCCAGACAGGCGTCTTGATGAAGGCGAATTGCGGTTTGACCGGAGGCGCGCTCCGCGCCGTCTCCAGAAGCCGGTCGCGGGCGATCGGATGCGTGTCGTGGTCGCCGGCATCGTAGCCCTGGAGCACCTCGGCGAGGAGGGCGGTATCTTCCACCGAGCGGCCGAAGACGCCGATCGTGTCGAGTGGTTCCGATTGCACGATGAGGCCGGTGCGCGGGATGACGCCGTGGCCCGGCTTGAAGCCGACGACGCCGCAATAAGAGGCCGGCCGCAGCATCGAGCCGTTGGTCTGCGTGCCGACCGAGAGCGGCACCATGCCGGCGGCGACGGATGCGGCGGAGCCGGCCGAGGAGCCGCCCGGCGTGCGTGTCGTGTCATGCGGATTGTGGGTCTTCGTGGGGGCGAAATAGGCGAGCTCGGTCGTCGTCGTCTTGCCGAAGAGGACGGCGCCTTCCGCCCGCAATTTTGCGGCGACGAAGGCATCCTGGCGCGGGCGGCGGCCGGCATCGAGCACGGTGCCGTTTTCCGTCGGCATATCGGCGGTGTCGATGATGTCTTTGAGCCCGACCGGCAGGCCGTGGAGGCGGCCGATCGGCTTGCCGGCCTTGCGCCAGTCGTCGAGACGCTGCGCCTGGGCGAGGACATGGTCGGCATCGAGGAAGGCGAAGGCTTCGATTTCGCCTTCCTTCTCTGCGACGCGGGCAAGACAGGCCTCGGCGACGGCAAGCGCGCTGATTTCGCCGCGGGCGATGCGGTCGCGCAACTCGCAGGCATCCAAGGTTCGTTCGGCCGTCATCTCGTTCTCCCCATTCGCTCACCGTCCGTAAACGAGATTCGGCAGCCAGAAGACCACCCCCGGGAAGACGTAGATGAGCGCCATGGCGAGGATGACCATGCCGAGGAAGGGCATGCAACCCTTGAAGATCTCGACGAGCTGCACGTGCGGCGGGGCGATGCCCTTGAGGTAATAGGCCGACATCGCCATCGGCGGGGTGAGGAAGGAGGTCTGCAGGTTGAGCGCGACGAGAATTCCGAAGAACAGGGGATCGATGCCGAAATGCGGCAGGAGCGGCAGGAAGATCGGCACGAAGATGATGATGATCTCCGACCATTCGAGCGGCCAGCCGAGCAGGAAGATGATGATCTGGGCGAGGATCAGAAAGACGATCGGCGAGATGTCGAGGCCGGTGACGAAATCGGAAATGACCTGTTCGCCGCCGAGATAGGAAAAGACGGAGGAAAACGTCCACGAGCCGACGAAGAGCCAGCAGACCATGGCCGAGGTTCTGACCGTCAGATAGACGGATTCCTGCAACCGCTGCCAGGTGAGGGCACGGTAGGCGAGAGCGAGAATGAGGCCGCCGAGGGCGCCGACCGCTGCGGCCTCCGAAGGGGTGGCAAGGCCGAAGAGAATGGCGCCGAGCACCGAGAGGATGAGGATCGCCAGCGGAAAGAAGGAGGTGATCAGAAGCCACAACAAGGCGAAGCCGGAGACCTGCATTTCTTCGGTTTCGGGCGGGCGCGGTGCGATCTTCGGATTGAGCCAGGCGCGGCCGACGACATAGAGGACGTAGAGGCCGGCAAGCAGCAGCCCCGGCAGGAGCGCGCCAGCATAGAGCCGGACGATGGAGACGCCCGAGGTCGCCGCATAGACGATCAGCATGATCGAGGGCGGGATGAGGATGCCGAGCGTGCCGCCGGCGCAGATGACGCCCGAGGCGAAGCTCGTATTGTAGCGGGCGTTGAGCATCGCCGGGAAGGCGAGGAGTCCCATCAGCGTGACCACGGCGCCGACGATGCCGGTGGCGGTGGCAAAGAGCGCGCAGGTGATGAGGGCGGCAACCGCCATCGAGCCCGGGATGCGCTTGGCTGCGATCTGAAGCGTGGAGAAGAGGCGGTCGACGATGTTGGCGCGCTCGACCACATAGCCCATGAAGAGAAAGAGCGGCACGGCGGTCAAGACGTCGTTCGACATGACCGAATAGGTCTGATTGACGAAGAGATCGAAGATGCGGTTGTTGAAGAAGCCGCTGAGCCAGGTCTCGATGCGGGTCCACAGATCGGCCCCGTCGGTGAGGGCGCGCTCGTAGAGGCGCCATTGCCGGTCGGCGTCGAAATAGGCGTAGTAGCCAAAGCCCACACCAAGCGCCATCAAGGTGAAGGCGATCGGAAAGCCGAGCATGATGGTGAAGATGAAGATGCCGAGCATCGCCACGGCGATTTGCGGGTCGGTCATCTTTCGCGTTCCGTGCCGGGGCTGTTTCGTGACCGATCGGGCGGCCCGTCATCGTCGCGGCGGCCGCGGTGCAGGCTCTGGCGGGTCTGACCGGCCGGCAGGACGATGTCGATCGCCTCGCCACCATGGTGGAGAATGTCGCGCTCATGCTCCTTGATGAGCTGCTCTTCGAGTTCCTCCACATCGCTTTCATGCTGCGGCCAGGCGCCCCGGCGGATGCACAGGATGCAGCGGAACACCTGGGCGATGCCCTGCTGGAAGAGCAGGATGCCGGCGGCGACGATGATGAGCTTGAACTGGAAGATCGGCACGTTGGCCGGGCTCATCACGCTCACCTCCATGTAGCGGAGCGAGCGCGAGGCGTATTTCCAGCCGGCGAAGATGAGGGCGAGAATGCCCGGAAAGAAGAACAGGAAATAGAGGACGAGCTCGACGATCGCCTGGGTGCGCGGGCGCCAGAGCCGATAGACGACATCGCCGCGCACATGGCCGTCGCGCGACAGGGTGTAGGCGCCGCCCATCATGAAGAGCGCGCCGTACATCATGTAGGAAATGTCGAAGGCCCAACTCGTCGGCGTGCCGAGCGCATAGCGTACGAAGACCTCGTAGCCGACGCCGAAGGTCATGACGAGGATCGACCAGGCAAAGGCCTTGCCGAACCAGGCGGAGACCCTGTCGGCGAAACGGATATAGGCTTCCATCGGAAAACCGCTTGAGATCGGGCTGCGGATCGGGAGAGGGGCGGGGGCATAAAACCCCCGCCGGACGGTCTCAGAAGCCGAGCTTGCCGGGGAAGTAATGCTCGTAGGCGAGCTTGTAATTCGCCTGGTTCATCAGGCTGTAGAAGGCGACGCGCTCCGACCACGCCTTCTGGCTGTCGACCACCTTGGCGAAGAACTCGTCCTGCATCAGGCCTTCGAGAACGGTGTCCCAGGATTCAAGCTGGGCTGCCATGATGGCGTCCGGCGTGCGCGAGACGGTGACGCCGTCTTCGTTGATGAGGCCCTGCAGGTCCTTCGAATACTGATCCATGGCGAGGCCGTAATTGGCGGTGTTCGCCGCCTCCGCACCGTATTCCAGGATCGCCTGGAGATCGGGATCGAGGGAATCGAAGAGATCCTTGTTGAAGGCGATCTCGAAGAACTCCGCCGCCTGGTGGTAGGAGCCGAGCATGTAGTTCTTCGACACGTCCTGGGCGCCGAAACGTCGGTCGGAGGTCGGGTTGTTGAACTCGAAGGCCTCGATGACGCCGCGTTCCAGCGCCGGCACGATTTCACCGCCCGGAAGCTGCGTCACCGACAGACCCATGCCCTGCATGATGTCGGTGGCAAGGCCGACCGTGCGGTATTTGAGGCCCTTCATCTGATCGACGGAGGTGATTTCCTCATTGAACCAGCCGAGCGGCTGGGTCGGCATCGGCAGGGCAAAGAAGCCGACGATGTTGAGGCCCAGAACGTCCTGGACGAGCTCGCGGTAAAGGTCCTTGCCGCCGCCGAAATGGATCCAGGCAAGGATCTGCGACGCGTCGGCGCCGAAGACCGGGCCGGTGCCGAACAGGGAGGCGGCCTTGTTCTTGCCGTACCAATAGGCGGTCACGGTGTGGGTGGCGTCGATGATGCCGTCGGCGACAGCATCCTGGACCTGGAAGGCCTGAACCACGGCGCCCGCCGGCAGAAGGTCGATCTTCAGTCGCCCGCCCGACATCGCTTCGACGCGGTCGGCATATTGCTTGGCCATGTCCTGGAAAACGTCCGAGGCAGGCCAGGACGACTGCATCTTCAAGGTTTGCGTGCCCTGGGCGGAGACGATGGCCGGAGCGGCGAGAGCGCCTGCTGCGCCCCCCGCGGCGAGGGTTCCGGCCTTCAAGAAAGATCGGCGCGATACGGGCGTTTTGTTCTCAGACATGTTTCCTCCCGGATGTCGTTTCCGGCTTTTGTCGCCGGTCTTTTGCTTGCCGGCATATCTGAGCCTGGAAAACGCCCGAGTTCAAGTAGAAGTCTTGAACGAATGTAGAAAGACAATGTCACGGAGCGGTGAAGAGGGACTGTAATGGGTGGCGAATCCGCGGAATATTCTAAGATAACGATCGGTTTCTTTAACTCGTAAACGGTTTGACTTACGGTGCTGTGTGGAGGTGAACAGCCTGAGTGATGCGGGGGCGACGGCCGCGCGGTAAGATCCCGACAAATCTCTGCGGGGCGCGACAGAAGAGGAAGCCCGCGGGGCTTGTTCGCTCTTCTTCGAGACGGTAGATAGCAGGGGCTTGGCGCCTGTGCCCGTCGGCCGCGTGCCGGGGCTCGGGTGCGATCGATCAGGCCCCGTAGCTCAGCAGGATAGAGCATCGGATTCCTAATCCGAGGGTCACAGGTTCGAATCCTGTCGGGGTCACCATCTTTCCCAGAATTGCAGCCCGCAGCGTCATCGTCTGCGCATTCTTTGCTTGATGCCCTGGAGTGCTCCCGCTCCGGTATCGAGAACGGCGCGCGTTCTTCGGGTCAGGCCTGGGCTAATGCCGTATCGTTCGTCTTGATTGCGGCAAGGTGCCGACTTATTCTCGGCAAATTGCCGTTTTGATGCGAGGTGCAGCATGTCGATGTTGGTTGAGGAGGTCGCCCGCAAGCTCGGAGGGGCGTCCGTCCTCGGCAGCGCCGTGCGGACGCAGGCGGAGCTCGCGCTGGCGGTTCAAAACAGGTTGCCGCTCGCAGCCTTGAAGGGGCTGGCTGAGGCCGGATTGAGCGAGCAGGAAATCGAGCGCTTCGTTCTTCCGCAGCGCACGAGACGCCATCGCAGCGAGAAAAAGCAGAAGCTGACCGTTGAGGAGTCCGACCGCGCGGTGCGGCTGCTCCGCATCCAGACCGTCGCAGAGGAGACGTTCGGGGACAGGGAGACGGCCCATATCTGGCTTCGCCGGCCCCTTGCGGAGCTTCACGGCGAAACGCCGCTCGTGATTGCGCAGACGGAAGCCGGCGCGCGCGTCATCGAGACGATTCTTGGCAAGATCGCCTGGGGTGCGGCGGCGTAATGCTGCTGTGGCGGCTGTCGGGCGAAAGTCATGCGCAGGCCTTCGACGGTGGATACGGCCTTCTCTTCGACGGGCGCTGGAACAGCGTCGGGCATGCCGTGACTTACTGCGCCACCTCTCCGTCGCTCTGCGTCTTGGAAAAGCTCGTCCATGTCGAAGATCCGGCTTTGCTGCCAAAGCTGGCGATGGTGCGCTACGAGGCGCCTGACGATATGGCCGCGGAGACGGTGGAACTCGCCGAGATGCCATCCGATTGGCGGCGCCGGGAGAGCTGGACGCAGCAGCGCGGCGACATCTGGCATCGCGCGCTGTCGTCCCCGCTTTTGAAAGTGCCCTCCGCGATCGTGCCGATCGAGGGATCGCCGGACGTGAACGTTCTCATCAATCATCGGCACCCCGAGGCCTCAGACATCAGAGTGATCGGCTTTGAGCCGTTCGTGCTCGACGTGCGTCTGTTCTGAGGTCGCGGTGGCGCCAGGACACGAGCTTCCCGCCCTCAGACGAGCTGGGCCTCGCCCCGGCCAAAGGACCAGTTTTCCGTCTCCACTTCGACGAGGCTGATGAAGACGTCTTCCGGACGCACGCCTGGAGAGCGGGCGAGGCGATCGGTGATGCGGCGGTAAAGCGCCTTCTTCTGCTCCCGCGTGCGCGTGCGGCTCACCGTCATCTGAATGAGCAGGAAATCATCCGATCGCTCGATGCCGAGATAGGAGCGCCCGAACCATAGCGTGTCCTCATCGTGTTCGCAGAGGGCCATGAAGCGATCGTCTTCGGGGACATCAAAGGTCTCGCGCATCGCCTCGTAGACCTCCGCCATCAGCGCTTTCTTGTAGGTCTGCGTCTTGCCCTTGCGCAGGGCGATCCTGGTCACCGGCATCGATCTCTCTCCTCGACTGATTGCGATTGTCGAAGGTTATCGTCGGCACTATGATCGGAGAAACGAATTTATACTATCTCAGAAATTGGAAAGTCGAATGATAAAGGGCCCCAGCCTCGATCTCGACTGCGTGCGGGCCTTCGCCGTCGTCGCCGATGCGAAGAGTTTTACCGCCGCGGGCAAGGCGCTCGGCGCGACGCAGTCGACGATCAGTATGCGCATTCGCAAGCTCGAGGAGCGTCTCGGCAAGAGGCTTCTGGAACGCAATCCGCGCTCGGTCGCGCTGACCCGCGCGGGTGCGGATTTTCTTGAGGATGCGCGGCGCGTGCTGGAGGTGCATGACGAGGCGGCGCAGCGCGCGCTCGGCCAATCGACGAAGACCTCCTTCGTGCTCGCGATCAGCGACCATGCCGCGGGTGGCCTGCTGCCGCCGATCCTGGCGGCGTTTCGGCGGGATATGCCCGACATTCGCCTTGCCGTTCATGTCGGTTCGTCGAACATCCTTTTTCGCGCCTTCGAGGAGGGGCGTTTCGATGCCGTCATCGGCCGATCCGGCGATCTCGGTAGTGAGGGCCGGCATTTGATGGACGATCGGCTCGTCTGGCTGGCGGCGGCCGATTTCGTCTGGGCAGCGCCGGAGCCCTTGCCGCTTCTGGCGCTCGCCTCACCCTGCGAGATCCGCGATATCGCCGTCTCGGCGCTTGCTTCGGCCGGCGTGCCGTGGCGGACCGCGTTTCTCGGGACCGGCGTAGGTGCGATCCAGGCCGCGGCGGAAGCCGGGCTCGGCGTGGCATGCCTGGAGGCTCGCAATGTGCCGAGCCATTGTCGCGTTCTCGCCGCCGAAGACGGCCTGCCCGCTCTTCCGCCCACTCGGATCGTGCTGCGCATGCGCGACGAGAGCACCCAGGCGAAGGCGATTGCAGATGCACTCGTCGCGGCTTTTGCGAACGTTCTGGAGAGGCCGCGGCTCAGCTGATCCAGCGGGTCAGAAGATAGCCGATCAGCGCCGAGAAGCCGGTGAGGAAGGTGCCCCAGCAGATGTCGACGATGCTGACGGAGACCGGCCAGTCGCGCAGGGTGGCGAGATTGGTCATGTCGTAGGTGCCGTAGGCGATGAAGCCGAGGATGGCGCCGGCGACGAGCGCCGTCGTCCAGCCGCCGCCGTTGATGGCGGGCCAGACGGCGAAATAGATGATGCCGAAGACGTAGACGAGATAGAAGAGCCCGGCGACGGCGAGATCCGGTTTTGCCGCCATCAGGTCGCCCAGCCGGTCCTTGTAGAAGGTGCCGCCCATCTGGCTCAGCCACACGAAATCGAGGCCGAAGAAGACGACTGCCGTCGCAATGTAGGCGGTGAGAGATGTGGGCATGGAAGATCCTTTCGGGACGGCCTGGCAGATGGGGCGACATGATTTGAAGTGCGGTCTTGAGAATACATACGCGCAGCGGTCCGTGCCAGTTCAGGAGTTTCTAGAAAATCGACCGGCTTTTTCACGCGCCACCAAAGTCGGAGGCAGGATTTTTACCTGAAGCCGTTATCGTGGCCGTACGGAAGGGGCGGATATGCAACGATTCGTGGATGACGGGCCGGGGGCTGCGGCGGAGGGTGCCGGGGTCGGCAAGGTCGCGGTAATCGGCAGTGGGATTTCGGGCCTGTCGGCCGCCTGGCTTCTGCGCCGGAGCGGGCGGCAGGTGGTTCTTTATGAGGCCGAGGCGCGGCCGGGCGGGCATTCCAATACCCTCGTGCTGCCGCCGGACAAGGGCGGGATCGCCGTCGATACCGGTTTCATCGTCTACAACGCCGCCAATTATCCCAATCTCGTTGCCATGTTCGACCATCTCGGCGTGGCGACTGAGGCCTCCGACATGTCGTTTGCCGCCTCGCTCGACGGGGGGCGGCTTGAATATTCCGGCACCGGTCTCAACGGGCTCTTCGGCCAGCGCAGCAATCTCGTGAAGCCCCGCTTCTGGTCGATGCTGCGCGATCTTCTGCGCTTTTACCGCGAGGCGCCGGCGCTGATCGGGCAGGAGAGGGCGCGTTCTCTGACGCTCGGGGATTACCTTTCCGAAGAGCGTTACGGAAAGCCTTTCGTCGAAGACCATCTTCTGCCGATGGCAGCCGCGATCTGGTCGACCACGGCGGAGGAAATGCGCGCCTATCCGGTGCTCGCTTTCGTGCGCTTCTTCGTGAGCCACGGCCTGTTGCAGCTGAAGGACCGTCCGGCCTGGCGCACGGTGAGCGGCGGCAGTCGTGAATATGTGACACGCATGCTCGAGGGTTTCGGCCCCGATCTCAGGCTTGGCACGCCGGTCGCGGAGGTGACGCGGCAGGCGGACGGTGTCACCATCGTCGACGACAAGGGCAACAGGGAGCGCTTTGCGGCCGTCGTGATCGCAAGCCATGGCGACCAGGCGCTCAAAATGCTGGGCGATGCCGACGATGACGAGCGTGCCACGCTGTCGGCCTTCTCCTACACGCAGAACCGCGCCGTTCTGCACCAGGATGCGGGCCTGATGCCGCGACGGCGGCGCGTCTGGTCGAGCTGGAACTATGTCGGCGAGACAGTCGCGGAAACGGCGGAGGGGGCAGACCCGAAGCTCTGCGTCACCTATTGGATGAACCGGCTGCAGAACCTCGATCCGGCCTGTCCGCTGTTCGTGACGCTCAATCCCGTGCGCGAGCCGGCTGCCGAGAGCGTGATCGAAGAGTTTTCTTATCAGCATCCGCTGTTCAATTCGGCCGCCTTGCAGGCGCAGCGCGAGCTCTGGCGTCTGCAGGGGCGCCGCAACACCTTCTTCTGCGGCTCCTATTTCGGTTACGGCTTCCACGAAGACGGGCTGCAGGCGGGATTGGCGGCCGCGGAGGCGCTTTCCGGGGCGCGCCGGCCGTGGAAGGTTGTCGCACAATCTGGTCGGATCACACTTTCGCCCCATCTTGAAGTGGCGCAATGACGTTTCGATCCGCCATCTATGCCGGCGATGTGGTGCACAGCCGAATGCGGCCTCGCCGCCACCGCCTGCATTATCGTGTGTTCTCGCTGCTCGTCGATCTCGACGAACTCGAGAGCCTCAGCCGGCGCTTGCGGTTTTTCGGCTATAACCGCTTCGCGCTGTTCAGCTTTTACGATGCCGACCATGGTCGCGGGGAGGCCGGCGGCTTGCGCGGTTGGGTCTCAGAGCGCCTCAAGGAGGCGGGCATCGATGCCGAAGGCGGGCGGGTCGCGCTCCTCACCTATCCGCGGGTCTTCGGCTATGTCTTCAACCCGCTCAGCGTCTATTTCTGCTACGACATGAACGAGCGGCTCGTCGCGATCCTGCACGAAGTGTCGAACACGTTTTCCGAACGGCACACTTATGTGATCCCGGTGACGGGAGAAAAGCGGGAGACGATCGAGCAGGCCTGCGACAAGCTCATGTATGTGTCGCCGTTCATCCCGATGGATTGCCGCTATCATTTTCGTATCACGCCGCCCGAGGACCGGGTTCTCGTGCGCATCGCCGAGGAAGACAGCGAGGGACCGCTTCTCATCGCCTCGTTCGCCGGCGAAAAGCGCGCCATGAGCGACCGGGGGCTCTTCAGGGCCTTCCTGTCCTATCCGCTGATGACGCTGAAAGTGACGGGCGGCATCTATTACGAGGCGCTGCGCCTGTGGTGGAAAGGCATGCCGCTCTTCCGCCACGAAAAGGCGCCGCAGCGTTACGCCTCCACAATCGTCCTGCCGCAAGCCCAAAATGGAGACAATCCGCAATGAGCCACGCCGAACGCCGGTCCTCCGCATGGCCGGCGCTCCCCGCCGCTCTTTGGTCGCGCCTTGCACGCCAGATCGTCGACCGGATTGCGGTCGGCGAGCTGACGCTGCATTTCCCCGATGGCAGCCAGATGACAGCTGCCGGCGCCGCCGCCGGCCCGCATGCCGTCATGCATATCCATCGCGGCCGGTTCTTTCTGCGCCTCATCAACAGTGGCGCGATCGGGCTCGCCGAGGGCTATATCGCCGAGGATTGGTCGTCGCCCGACCTTGAAGCGGTGCTCGAACTCGCGCTCCTCAACGAGCCGGCCGTCGGCAACGCCGTGGCACTCAACCGCCTGCAAGGGGCGTGGGAGCGCCTGCGTCATCTCGGCCGTGCCAATACGCGGCGCGGCAGCCGGCGCAACATCGCCGCGCATTACGATCTCGGCAATGCCTTCTACCGGCAATGGCTCGACGAGACGATGACCTATTCGGCGGCGCTGTTCGGGCACTCCGACATGGATCTCGCCGAGGCGCAGCGGGCGAAATACCGCCGCATCATCGATGCTTTGAAGCTGAAGCCGGGAGAGCGAGTGCTCGAGATCGGCTGCGGCTGGGGCGGCTTTGCGGAGCTCGCCGCGAAGGAGGCGGATTGTCATGTGACCGGCCTCACCTTGTCGCGCGAGCAGGCGGCCTTCGCACGCGAGCGGCTCGCCGGCGCGGGGCTGGGCGAGAAGACGGAAATCCGTCTGGAAGATTACCGCGATACGGCCGGCTCCTACGACAAGATCGTCTCAATCGAGATGTTCGAGGCGGTCGGCGAGGCCAACTGGGGCACCTTCTTCAACGTCGTCCATCGCCGGCTGAAGGAGAACGGGCGTGCGCTCATCCAAGTGATCACCATGGACGAGACGCGCTTCCAGCATTACCGCAAGAATGTCGATTTCATTCAGCGCTACGTCTTTCCGGGCGGCATGCTGCCGCCGCGCTCCACTTTCGAGAGCCATGCGCGCGAGGCGGGCTTCGACGTCGGCGATGCCTTCTTCTTCGGACGCGATTATGCCGAAACGCTGCGGCGCTGGGAGAAGGCGTTTCTCGCGCACTGGCCGGCGATCTCCGAGCTCGGCTTCGACGAGCGCTTCCGCCGCCTGTGGCGCTATTATCTGACCTATTGCGCCGTCGGCTTCAAAGGCGGGCGCGTCGATGTCGGCCAGTTCCTTTTGGCGCGCGGGTGAGCCTCATTTGGGGATCATGAAGCGCGTCAGAAGAAAGAGCAGCGGATAAGGCAAAGCGCGCAGGAACTTCATCGAAAGCGCCATTTGCCATGGGAAGACGATCTCGAAGCGCCTCTTCTCAAGCCCCGAGACGATGGCATCGACGGCGCGATCGACCGGGATCAGGAAGGGCATCGGGAAGCTGTTTTTTTCGGTGAGCGGCGTGTCGACGAAACCCGGATTGATGACGGTGATCGCGACGCCCTTGCGCTTCAGCTCCGGCTCAAGCGATTCAGCCAGTGCGATCAGCCCCGCTTTGGTGGCGCCGTAGGCGCCAGCCGTCGGAAGGCCGACATAGCCGGCGACGGAGGCGACGATGGCGATATGACCACGGCCTCTTTCCATGAAGCGCGGCAGAAGAGGCGCAAGCCCGTGGACCGTGCCCATCAGATTGACTTCGACCGTCTGGCGGAATTCGTCGACCGAGAAATCCTCCACCTTGCGCTGATCGTAGGTGCCGGCGTTGAGAACGGCGAGATCAAGGGGGCCGAGCGCGTCTTCGATCGCGGTGACGGCCTCGGCGGTCTTGTCCTTGTCGGTGACGTCGAGGGGGAAGGCGAGAATGTCTCCCTCAAGCCCAGAAGCTTCTGCGGCGAGCGATTCCAGCTTGTCGGCGCTGCGGGCGCTTGCCGCGACCTTCCAGCCTTCGCGCGCCAGCCGGAGCGCCAGGGCCCGGCCGATGCCGGTGCTCGCGCCCGTGATCCAGGCATTGCGCTCTGCGTGTTGACCCCGCGTCGATCCGATTTCCATGCAGCCTCCCGTTCGCGCGCCCGAATATGCGGCCGCTTCGGCCTTGAAAGTGTCGCGGCGCGGGGCGAGGGCAATGGGGAGGCGTGCAATGCTCCCGCGCAGATTGCAGATCAGAGCAGCGCTTCGACGTTTTCTTCGAGTTCGTCCTCGGTCATCGGGCCGGGCTTCCAGGCGCGCACGATGCCCTCGCGGTCGACGATGACAGAGGTCGGAACGGCGATGACGCGGTAGCGGCGCGAGGTGATTTCGAGCTCGTCGGAGAGGAGCGGGAAGCTCACGCCGATGCGCCTTTGCGCGTCGTGGATGACCTTCTGGCTCTGGCCGACATTGACGGCGAGGATTTCAAAGCCGTCCTTCTTCAGGCGCTGATAGACCTTGTCGTGCTCCGGCATTTCGCGCAGGCAGGGGCCGCATTCGGCGCGCCAGAAATTTACGAGCACGACCTTGCCGCGATAATCGGCGAGATCGACGGGTTCGCTGTCGTCGTTGAGCGCGGCGATCGCCGGCGCTTCCTGGCCGACTTCCGCCGTCTCGTCCTTCTTGTTGCAGCCGCAAAGGGTGACGGTGGCCGACAAGGCCAGAACGCAGATGAGCCGGATCATCACGCCACCTCGGACGCACGGCGGACGCGGCGGCCGTGTTCGAACCAGATGGTGCGGTCGGTGAGGCGGCCGAGTTCCGGATTGTGGGTGATGAGGACGATGACGCGGCCTTCGCGATGAAGCTCGGAGAAGAGCTCCATGACAAGATGTTCGTTCTTGGCGTCGAGATTGCCGGTCGGCTCGTCGGCGAGGATCAAGGACGGCTCGTTGATGAGCGCGCGCGCGATGCAGACGCGCTGCTGTTCACCGCCCGAAAGCTGCGAGGGCAGGTGATGGGCGCGGTCGGCGAGGCCGACACGTTCGAGCGCCCGCGTCGCCCCCTCCGCATCCACGACCGAATGGTAGTGCTGCGCCAGCATGACGTTTTCCTGAGCGTTGAGATACGGGATCAGGTGGAATTGCTGGAAGACGAGGCCGATGCGCTCGCGCCGCATCACCGCGCGTTCCTTCTCCGTAAAGGTCGACACGTCGATGCCGTCGAGGAGGTAGGAGCCCTCCGTCGGCGTGTCGAGGCAGGAGATGAGATTGAGGAAGGTCGTCTTGCCGGAGCCCGACGGGCCCATGACGGAGACGAACTCGCCGGCGCGGATGGTGAGGTCGATGTGATCGAGCGCGGTGACCGTGCCGAAGCGTTTGGTCAGGCCGCGCGTCTCGATAACGGGACGGGCATGGCTTTCGGAGTTCGCCTCGAACTCCTCCAGCTCGTCGCTCGAAGCCTGGAGCATGGTCTACTCTCCCTTCAGCACTTGCGCAGGAACGATGCGGATCGCTCTGCGGATCGGGACGATGGCGGCAGCAAGCGCCGCAACAAGCGAAATGGCGAGCGTCGCCGGCACCACGATGGCACGGAACGAGATCGCCGTCGAAAAGACGGCCTGACCGAGAAGCTGGGCGAGGCCGAAGCCGATGACGAGGCCGGCCGCCACGCCAATCAGGGACAGGGTGACGGTTTCGATCAGGAACTGGCGCATGATGGCGGAATCATCGGCGCCGAGCGCCTTTTGCAGGCCGATCTCACGCCGCCGTTCGACGATCATCGCGGTCAGGGTGGAATTCACGCAGACGGCCGTGATGACGAGAATGATGCCGGCGACGAAGGCCATCAGCACCTTGATCTTGTCGAGAAGCTCGCCGTCGGATTGCGACACCTGGCGGATGGGGCGGATGTCGAGGCCGGGGAAGTCGGCTTCGATCGTGCGCGCCAGCCGGTCGGCCTCCTCGCCCTCCGCCTGGATGCTCAGCATGGCGAGGTTGATGACGTTCGGCATGCCGAGAAGCTTCTGGGCGAGCGAACGGTTGACGAGGATCTGATCGTCCTCCGCCTCGCCGGTCTCCACGATGCCGCGCACGGTGAGCTCGGTCTTAAAGGAGCCGTCGTCGTTGGAGATTTCGATCGTATCGCCCGGGTGAAGGCCGAGGCTTGCCGCAAGACGTTCGCCCAGCATGCAGCGGCGCTCGTCGAAATCGACCCCGATCCAATTGCCTTCGACCTGCCAATAGGGCGAAATCTTCTGCGCGCCGGCAAAATCGAGGCCGGCGATGACGGCTTCGCGCTCGCCGACCCGGGCGACACCGTAAAGGAAGGGCGAGGCGCCGACGAGCCTGTCGGCAGGAAGTTCTGCGATGAGTTTGCGGTAGGTCGCTTCGCTGAACGTCTTGTCGCCCTCCGCAGTGTCCGGCGCGACGATGAAGTTCGCGCCGTAGGCTCTGAGCTCGCGGCTCATCTTGGCGGAGATGTCGAAATAGAGGCTCGCGAGCGCCGCAATCACCGCCGCGCCGACGGCGATCGCGGTAACGGCGGCGAGCACGCGGCTGCGGCGCACCAGAAGCGCCCGCCAGAGAAGGCGCGCGCCCATGCCGCCACGACGGGCGGAGGTCTTTGGACGGTCAGCGGCGGCCATAAAGCGTCTCCACGGGAGCCAGAGCGGCAATGGTCCGCGAGGGCAGGACGGAGCCTGCGAGCGCGATCAGGATCGAGGCGATGACGACGACGAGCACGACGACGCCGGGGAAGGTGATGGTGGCACCGAAGACGGTGAGGCCGATGATCTGCGACAGGCCGGCACCGAGGGCGGCGCCGATCAGCCCGCCGATGATGCCGATGACGACCGCCTCGCCGAGGAAGAGCGACAGAATTGCGGCTTGAGAGGCGCCGAGCGCCTTCATCAGGCCGATCTCGCGGCTGCGCTCCATGACGGAGGTGTTGAGAAGCGAGGAAATGGCCATCGCCGAGGAGGCGAAGGCGGCGAGCGCCACGACCGCCATCAGGAGCTGGATTTTGCCGATCACCACGCCTTCACTATCGGCGACCTGCCAGATGGGGCGGGCCGAGGCGTTGGGCAGAGCTTCTTCGATCTGGTGCACGATGGCGCTCACATAGGCGCTGCAATACCAGGTGTCATATTGCTGCGCGTCGAGCGAAGAGGGATCGCTCCGCGCCTTCCGGGAGAGCGAGTTCTCCGGGATCGTCAGCGCGCTGACGCTGACCGAGCCGACCTTACCGGACAGGCCTGCGAGATCCTGCGCGAGAGCGAGCGGGGCGACGATGCCGCCGGCTTCTTCCTCGCTCGCCGCGACGATGCCGCTCACCGTGACGTTGCGGCTTTTGCCCTCGGCGGCGGTGAGCGTGAGCGTCGCGCCGGGCTTGAGGCCTCGCCTGTCCGCGAGCGTTTCGCCGACGAGGACCTGGTCGAGCGAATCCTCCTCCGGCCAGGTGCCCGTCACCTGCCAGAACGGATGCGTGACGGTGACGCCGGTGAAGAAATTGTCGAAGCCTTCGACCGGCATCAGCTTGTGAAAATAGGTGCCGATCAGGGGCACATGGTCGTCTTCGGCGCTGCCGAGCGTGACCGGCAAAGTGAGGAAGGGAGTGAGGCCGGTGATGTTGTTGCGCCAGAAGATGTCCTTGATCTTCGGCAGGTCGGCCTCGTTCAGATAATCACGGCCGCTCAGGGGGTTGTAATTGACGCCGCCGATCGTGAGCGGGATGGAATCGCTCTTCGGTACGACCTTGATGTTGGAGCCGTAGGCCTTCATCTCGCGGGCCATCTTGTCGCCGACGTCGATCGAGAGGCTGGCGAGCGCCGTCATCAGCGTGGTGGCGAGAACGATGGTGAAGATCGCCAGAAGCTTGCGGCGCCAATCGCGGCGGAAAGATTGCTGGAGGAGGCGTGTGAACATGATCAGTCCTCCGGCTGCCAGCTGACGCGGGCAGGTGCGAGTGGCTCGTGGCCGTATTTATCGGGCGCGTCGCGGAACGTGTCGTAGGATTCCTCGCCGGTGAAATAATAGGTCCGGCCTTCGAATTCGAAGCTGAAGGGGGCGTCGGTGTTGACGAGGGTCTCGCCCGTGACGGGATCGGTCACATTGGTGGAGACGACTTCGGAGAAGAAGCGGGCGCCTTTTTCGAGCTCGAGCTGAGCGATGACGATGTCGCCGTTCGCTTCCTCATGTTTCAGGGGGATCGGGTTGCAGCCGCCGGCCTTGCCGATCGACGGCACGAAGATGCGCACGTTGCAGGCGATGCAGATGATTTCGTTGCCGCGCTGGATATAGCCTTTGTCGCCACAGATCATGCAGGCATCGTAGACCACGCCGATGGCGACATGCTCTGCGTCAAAGCGGTTGATGAGGAAGAACCGCACCCGGTGGCCGTCGCTCGAGACGTAGGCGAAACGGTGCAGCGTGCCGTCCTTCACCTGATCGACCGGGATGCGGACGGTGCCGTCATCGTCGACCGTGACGGGCGTCGCCTCCGAAAGGCGCGGCGGCTGCGAGGCGTAAAGGTCGTAATAGAGCATCGAGGCGACGATGAAGGTCATCGCCGCGGCCAGTCCTCGGAACCAGCGCCGCTCGCCGAGCGCAAAGGCCTTCAGCTTGCGGCGCTCGGTGCGCGCATGGCCGGCGAGGTCATCGCTTAAGGAGGCGGGGCGCGGCGCGCGCAGAAGGAAGGCGGCGCCGAGGACGAGGGCCAGGGCGAGTTCGGCGTAAACGGCGGCCTCGGCGTAATAATCGGCCTTGGCGACGAGCGAGACGCGGGCCGAGGTGACCTGCAGCCAGCCGACCTGCAGAAGGCCGAGCATGACGTCACCGCCCCACACCGCGGCCTCGATGAGGACGGCCAGAACGAGGAGGCCGAGGCCGATGATCGGCGTGCGGCTTGCGGCGTGACTGACGGCGGTGGCGAAGGCGCCGAGGGCTGCCGCCGCGATGGTCACGGCAAGGACGTTGAGGATGAGCTCGGTGTTGAGGACGCTCGTCGCCGTCAAGGCATGGGTGGTGGTGTCATCGGCGAAGACGAGAGCCGACTGCGCCGTCAGGATCGCGACGAGAAGGGCGAAGATCGGCAGCGCGACGAAGCGGGCTGCCGAAAAACGCAAGGCGAAGGGGGCGGAGAGAAGGGCGAGGAGGGCGGCGGCCAGACACGCGCCCTCCATCACCATCTTCGCTTCCGTCAACGACGCCGCGCCGTCCGCCCAGAAAAAGGCGAAAGCGCCGATCGCAATTCCTGCGATCAGCGCCGGCACGGCGATGAAGATGAGGTGACGACGCAGCCTTTCTTCTGCGGCGAGCGTCGTTCTTGCCGCTTTCAGAAGAAGGCCCGCATAGAGCGCCGCTATGAACGTGGCGGGCCCGAAGGCGCGAAACATATCGGCGAGATAAAAGCTCACGTCATCCCTCACTCACGCCCCAGGCTCCGCTTCGAAAAGCGGAGCCTGACACGCTTCATGTCGTTGTGCTTAGTCCTTGAGCGGGACAAAGCTGAATTCGTATTCCACGTCGAGCGGCTCGAACCAGCGGCCGACGCCCGTATCCTCGTCGGTGTGGCGGCCGAAGCCCTGCCGCGACGGCGGATCGATGTGATAGCTGAGACGGTAATTGCCGGGGCCCGACATCTTGATGTTGGAGCCGTAATGCGGCCCGTCGATGGCCACCATCGGCATCAGGTTGCCGCTCGTCACCTTGCCGGTGTCGAGGTTTTCAAGCGTATAGCCGATGGTGAGGTAGGGAATCCACTCGCCGGCACCGAAACCGTTCGGATTGCCCTGCGTGGCGTGGATGTCGGCCTCGATATGAATGTCCGCCTGATCGGCCGGAAGGTCGATGCCGCGCGGCTCCATGTCGATCGGCGACAGATAGACGGCCGCGATCTCCATGTTCGCCATCTCTTTGGCCTCGCCGGCCGGATATTCCTTGAATTCGGCATGGGCGGCGCTGGCCATACCGGCGGAGAAAATCACCGCGGTCAATAACTTCGTACATCTTGCAATCATCGCCAATTCTCCTGTCTGGCGGGTGAGAAGCTTGGTCGTTGTCAGGCGGACTTTCGTCCGAACTCGACGCCACAGGGGAAGGTCAGCCGGCATGGGCGGGCCTCCCGGAGCGGCGGACGAGGGGGATGGCCAGAAGCGCAAGCGCGATCAGCACAAGCTGGGGCGCGAGCGTCTGGACGTAGGGGAAGATGCCGAGGAGCGGGACTTGCGGCACCCAGGCGACGAGCGTCGGCTCCAGGATCTTACCTTCGATCAGCTCCATGACACCTTTGCCGGCGAAGACGAAGGCGAGGTAATAGAGGAGCGCGCTGGTGAAGATGAAGAACGGCCGGATCGGCAGCTTCAGGGCGCCGTAGCTCATGGCGAAATAGATGATCGCGAGCAGGCCGAGGCCGATGATGAAGCCGGCAAGGATCGACGAGCCGCCGCTGGCATCAGCGCCGACGGCGAGCGCCTTGTAGAAGAGGACGGTTTCCGCACCTTCACGGTAGACGGCGAGGAAGCCCGCGAGCCAGAGCGCCGTCAGGGAGCCGGTCGACAGGGAATCGCCGATCTTGCCCTTGAGATAGGCGGTCCATTTCTGCGCTTCGGCCTTGGAGATCAGCCAGTAGCTCATGGTGAAGAGGACGACGGTCGCAATCAGCATCGTCGCGCCTTCGAGGATCTCCTGCTGGGAGGCGGCGATGTCGAAGACCCATTGCACCAGGATGGCGGTCGCGACGCTGAGGACGAGGGCGACGATGACGGAATTGTAGACGACGCGCTTCTTCTCGCGGTGGCCGATCTTCTCAAGATAGGTGAGCATCGCGGTGACCACGAGCATCGCCTCGAAGCCTTCGCGGAGGATGATGGTGAGCGAATAGACAAAGAGCGTCCAAGGGGAATCGGCCGTGCCGCCACCGAGCTGTTCGGCCGCGGTCTTAAAATCCGTGTTTGCCGTGGCGAGATCTTCTTCGAGCGCCGCCGGCTCGAGGCCACCGCGCATGGCGCCGACGAGCTTGGTGAAATGGCCTTCGAGCTTTGTCTTGAAGGCCGTGTCGCGGGCGCCGATCGCGGCTTCCATGCCGCTGCCTTCGAAAACGTCGAAATAGGTGTCCTGAACCTCTCCGATCGCCTTTCGGATGTCGCCGGTGCGGTAGGTTGCGATCGCGGCCGTGAGCCTATCGTCGATGGTGGCGATGACGCCCTGCCAATCCTTGGAGCTTGCGGGCGATGCTGCGGCCATGCGGCTTTCCATGCCGGGCAGGAGAGGCAGGCCCGGAAGATCGTCTTCGATGTCGGCAACCAGAATGTCGCCGGACGCGCGCACCATGCGCGGCGGCTTGCCGGCTTCGACGAGGCCGAGGATGCGGGTGAACTCGGCGTTGAATTCGGCGTCCTGGCGCTGCGAGACGTGACGGCGAATGACGGTTTCGAGAAGCGAATTCTTGTAGCCTTCGAACTGCGCCTGCGTGATCAGCGTCTTCGCCTTGTCGGCATTGCCGTTCTCATAAGCGTCGGCCGCGTCCGACATCAGCTTGCCGACATGATCCACAGCCTGCTGCCAGTAAGGCTCGACGGTTTGCGGAGCGGCGTTTGCAGGGGCATTTGCGGAGGCGTCGGCCGTTGTGGCGGCATGGCCGGTCTCCGCCTTGATGTGCACGCCCTCTTCGAGCTGCGGCACGACATCCTCGAGAGCCGCAATCTGGGCCTCGATGCGCTGACGCACCGTGGCTGCGGGGACGCCGTCGATGATCGCCTGGCGAATATCGCCGAATTCCGCCTCAAGCTCGTAACTGCGCTTGGCCGAGATGTTGATACGGATGGGGCCTTCGAGATTTTCGAAGATTTCGAAATAGGACCCCTGGACGAGATCTTTGGCCGCTTCCGCATCGCCGGCTTCGTAACTGTCGGCGGCTTTGGCAAGACGCTCTTCAATCTTTGTCACCAGACCGCGATAGTCGGGCTCGGCGGCATAAGACGGTGCGGCAAAGAACACGGCAAGCAGAAGCACGACCAAAAGCGCCGGCCAGGCAAAAGCCGAAAGCGGGGGGCGTGCCTTCGTCTTTCGCCTGCCGGTGCCGGGAAACGCACTGCAATCGGGTGCGACAGCCGCAAGCGGCAGGGGTTGCGTTTCCGATAGCATTTGAGACCTCGTCCAAAGAACAGTTTGGGGTTAGCTCTTCTTGACTTTTAGAGTCAACATTGGTTTGCAGCGACCAAATGTCCGTCGCGCAAGACGTCGCGATGTTGGGGAAATCGGAGGGCCGCAGGCCGATGAACGACAAGAACAAAGTGATCCGGCCAACGGACGACGAGGCGCGCAGTCTCGCCAAAAGGCTTATCCGTATGGCGCGTTTCGGGGCGTTGGCGACGCTCGAGGCGGAAACCGGTCATCCGCTTGCCACCCGCACGGCGCTTGCCACCGACATGGATGGTACACCGATCATCCTGATCTCGGAACTCTCCGCGCATCGGCATGCCCTGGAGGCAGATCCGCGCTGTTCGCTGATGGTGGGCGAACCCGGACGGGGCGACCCTTTGGCGCATCCGAGGCTGACCATGGTGGGCGAGGCGCGCCGGGTGAACCCGGAGGATCCGGCGCATTCGCGGCTTAAGCGCCGCTATCTCGCGCGCCAGCCCAAGGCGCAGCTTTATGTGGATTTTGCCGATTTCGCCTTCTTCCGCATCGAACCGAAACGGGCGAGCCTGAACGGCGGCTTTGGCAAGGCGTTTCTGCTTGAGCGCGACGATTTCGTGCTGCCGGCGGATCTCGTCGCGGAGCTGGAGCCGGTCGAGTATGGCGCGGTCAAGCATATGAACGAGGATCACCGCGAGGCGATCGGGCTCTACGCCACGGTTCTGTGCAAAGGCAAAGCCCCGGCCGATGAATGGTGGATGGCCTCGCTCGATCCGGAAGGGGCCGATCTCGTCTCCGGCGACCTCGTGGAGCGTCTGGTCTTTCCGGAGAGACTTGCCTCCCCGCAGGATTTGCAGCCGATGCTGGTGCGCCTTGCGAAAGAGGCGCGAACGCGGCAGCCGGCGGCCTGATGCGGCGCCGCCTCAGTGGCAGGCGGCGCAGCGTCCCTTGATCTCCAAAGTGGTGCGGCTCGGGATGAAATCGTGCTCGCGGCTCCAGGCGGCGAGCCGCCTCTGCAGGACGGGATCGCAGAATTCCTCCACCCGGCCGCAGGCTTCGCAGATCGCGAAGGCAACCATTTCGCCCCCATGCTCGGCCGCATGCGAACAGGCGACGAAGGCGTTCAGCGATTCGATGCGATGGACGAGCTTGTGCTCGGTCAGCTTGTCGAGGGCGCGATAGACCTGAAGCGGCGCCCGCAACCCTTCGGGGCGCAATTCGTCGAGGATCTGATAAGCGCTGAGCGGGCTCTTGGCATCGCTGAGAACCGACATCACCAGGGATTGGTTTTTGGTCAGGGCGGGCACTTCGCTCATTTTCTCACTCCGTTCCCGTGGCTTCTTCGGCCTTGATGCGATCCGGTTCGACCATCCTCCATGTGAGGCTTGCCAGAAACAGGATCAATGCGGCGACGACGATGGAGGGGCCGGAGGGCGTGTCGAATTCAAGCGAGGCGAAGAGGCCACTTGAGGCCGCAAGCGCGCCGACGATCGCCGCGATCACGGCCATGCGCTCCGGCGTCGTGGCGAAGCGGCGTGCGGTCGCGGCCGGGATGATGAGGAGCGAGGTGATGAGGAGAACGCCGACGATCTTCATGGCGCCGGCGATGACGGCGGCCATCAAAAGCATGAAGACGAGGCGGGCGCGTTCGGTCGCAAGGCCTTCGGCGACGGCGATTTCCGGCGAGATCGTGCCGGCAAGAAGCGGACGCCAGATGGCGACGAGAATGGCGAGGACGACGGCGCCGACGCCATAGATGAGCATCACGTCGGTGCGCGAAACGGCCAGGATGTCGCCGAAGAGGTAGCTCATCAGATCGATGCGGATCCAGGTCATGAAGGCGATCAGGACGAGGCCCAGGGCGAGCGTCGAATGGGCGAGGATGCCGAGAAGCGCATCGGCGGGGAGCGAGCGGTTGCGCGACAGGGCGACGAGACCGAGGGAGGCGGAAGTGGCGACGGCAAAGACGCCGAAGGTCAAGTTGATGTCGAAGAGAAAGGCGATGGCGACGCCGAGAAGGGCCGAATGGGCCATCGTGTCGCCGAAATAGGCCATGCGCCGCCAGACGACGAAGCAGCCGAGCGGGCCGGCGACGAGCGCAACGCCGATGCCGGCGAGGAGGGCGCGGACGAAGAAATCATCAAGCATGGCGGTGACCTGAAGCGGTGCCCGTACGGGCCGGCTGAGAGAGGGGGGTCTCCTCGCCATCGTCGCTGTTGGCCGACAGGGGGGCGTCGGCGGCGGCGTGACTGTGGGCGTGATGGTGGCGGTAGACGGCAAGCGTTTCGGAGGCGCGCGGCCCGAAAAGACGCTGATAGGCTTCGCTCGCCGCCACCTGTTCCGGCGGCCCCGAGCAGCAGACATGGCCGTTGAGGCACAGAACACGGTCCGTCTGCGCCATGACGATGTGAAGGTCGTGGGAGATCAGGAGGATTCCGCAATCGAGCCGGTCGCGAATCTGTCCGATGAGATCGTAAATGGCGATCTCGCCGGTGAAATCGACGCCCTGAACCGGCTCGTCGAAGACGAGGAGATCGGGCTTGCGAATGAGCGCACGCGCGATCAGGACACGCTGGAATTCCCCGCCCGAAAGCTGCTGCAGGGCGGCGCCTGCGAGATGCGCCACACCGGTTTCGGCGAGGGCTGCGTTGATCGCATCGGCCGGAAAACGGGCGGTCAAGGCCATGAAGCGGCTGACCGACAAAGGCATGGTGCGATCGATCGTCAATTGTTGCGGCACGTAGCCGACCGTCAGCTTCGGGGCGCGACGGATTTGGCCTTCGTCGGGAGCGATGACGCCGAGGAGCGATTTCGCCGTGGTGCTCTTGCCGCTGCCGTTCGGCCCGATGAGCGTGACGATCTCGCCGCGGCGGATCGTGAGATCCACCCCCCGTACCAGCCATTTGCGGCCCCTGCGGACACCGAGGCCTGCAATGTCGACGAGGAGGTCGGCGTCGTTCCCGAATTTTTCGCTGCGCATCATCGTCTCCGGTTGCCGCGCTCTATGGCCCATGTTATAGGGTTACGCAAGATATGTAATGTAATAACATATCTACACGAGATAAATCAGAGGTCGATTCATGCGCAAAAGGAATCCTCTTGCATCCCTCGCTCAGGGGCTTGCGGCAGGGCTCGTTCTATCCTGGGGGACGCAGGCGATGGCCGCGGCTCCGGATGTCGCAGTCTCCATCAAGCCCGTGCACTCACTCGTCGCCGCCGTGATGGAGGGGGTCGGAAGTCCGCATCTCATCGTCGCGAACGGTTCGCCGCACGATTACGCCCTGAAGCCATCGGATGCACGGGCCTTGGAGGGGGCGGACATCGTCTTCTGGGTCGGGCCGGAAATCGAGGCGTTTCTGAGCGAGCCTCTTGAGACGATCGCGCCCGATGCGAAGAAGATCGCGCTGTCGCGGGCGCCCGGCGTCACCCTTCTGCCGCCGCGCGAGGATGGCGCGTTCGAGCCTCACGACCACGGTCATGATGAGGAGGCCGGGCATGATCATGAGGGCGAAGACCATGCCGACGATGATCACGGCGACCACGATCACGCCGACCACGGGCATGAGGGCGAGATCGACCCGCATTTGTGGCTCGATCCGGAGAATGCGAAGGCGATGGTGAACGCAATCGAGACGGAGCTTGCCGATGTCGATCCCGACAATGCTGCGACCTATGCCAGGAACGCCGACAAGACGCGCGAGCGGCTCGACAGCCTCTCCTCCGAACTTTCTGGCGAACTCGCCGGATTGAAGGGCAAGCCCTTCATCGTCTTCCACGACGCCTACCAGTATTTCGAAAAGCGGTTCGGGCTCGAAGCGGCCGGTTCCGTCACGGTGAGCCCGGAAGTTTCTCCCGGTGCGCAGCGGGTTTCGGAGATCGCCGCGAAGATCCGCAATCTCGGCGTCGTCTGTGTTTTTGCCGAGCCGCAGTTCACGCCGAAGCTGATTGCGGTCGTCACAGAAGGCACGGACGCCAAGAGCGGCGTGCTCGATCCGCTCGGTGCCGACCTTGAGGCGGGGCCGGATCTCTATTTCGAGCTGCTGCAGCGCAACGCCGATGAGCTTCAGGACTGCCTCGGCTGACGCCGCGCCAATCCTTGAACGGATTGCACGAAAGGCGCTATTGCCTGTCCCATGAGCGAAGAAGCGACGGCCGGGACAGGCGAGGGAGAAGGACGCGTCTTATACGTGAAGGCGCAGGATGGGCTGACGCTCGCCCTGCGCCTTTATGGCGACTGGCAGAGCCCGGGGCTGCCGCTTGTCTGCCTGCCGGGTCTGTCGCGCAACGGGCGCGATTTCGACAGGCTGGCGCGGTTTTTTTCGGCCCATGCCGACACGCCCCGGCTGGTCGCGGTTCTTGATTACCGCGGACGGGGATTGTCCGGCTACGATCCCGACTGGACGCGTTACACGCCGATGGTGGAAGCCGACGACGTTCTCGCCGTCACGACGGCGCTCGGCATTGAGAGGGCGATCTTCATCGGGACCTCGCGCGGCGGCCTCATCACGATGATCATGGGCGCCATGCGGCCCGGCCTCATCGCCGGCGTCGTTCTCAACGATATCGGCCCCAAGATCGAGGGCACCGGTCTCGCACGCATCAAGAACTACCTCTCCAATATGCGCACGCCGCGATCGATGGCGGAAGCGGAGAAGATCGTTCGCCAGATTGCCGGCCATTCCTTCACCGCGCTCAGCGACGAGGATTGGCACGCCTATACATGTGCGCTCTTCGTGGAGCGCGACGGAGAGATCAAAGCGGATTTCGATCCTAAGCTTCTGAAGACTGTCGGCAAATTCGATCTCGAAGAAGCGGTGCCGACGCTCTGGCCGCAATTTGACAGCCTGCGGCACGTTCCGCTGCTGTCGGTTCGCGGGGAGAATTCCGATCTGTTGAGCGCTGCGACCGTAGAGGAAATGGCCTGGCGCCATCCCGGCATGGAGCAGGTGACGGTCGAGGGGCAGGGGCATGCGCCTTTGCTTCGGGATCAGCCGACGCTCGATCGGATCGCGGCCTTCGCCCGCCGCTGCGACGCGCATCAATCGCCGAAGCCATAGAGACGTCGCGGACGTTCAGCTGACGTTCGATCAACGCCGGCAGGACAATTCGTCCGCGGCTCGAGCGTTTTGGCCTGGCGGAAGATCGGAGTTTGCTGCCTGCGGTTTTGCCGGGCACTCTGAAGATCAAGCGCGGCTCTGCCCTCTGCAGTTTTGCCTGCGGAGTTTGCCGGCCTCGTTCTGCCCCGTTCAAACCTGCGTATCTCTCGGGACGTTTGCCGGTGCTGCTTATCGGGCGGGCCGATCGGCTCCGTGTCGCGAAGCGTGGCGCGATGGAGCCTCTGCGTCATCGCGTAAAGTCCAAAGTGCCCGGCGATGCAGTGTCGTGCAGCCAAAAAGAAAAGGCCCGGCGTTGCCGCCGGGCCTTCCCGAATTCCGATCGCTTGAAGCGATTAGAACGTGCGCTGAGCGCGGAACATCACGCCCCAGATGTCGTCCGGAGAGTCGGAGTCCGCAAACTCCCAATCGACGTTGTTGTAGGCAACTTCGACGCCCATCAGGAAGCCAGAAACCGGCGTCCAGGCGACGTTACCGGTGATGGCGTAGAAGTCGAGATCACCGAGAGCCTTGTAGTCGATGTCCGTGTAGGACGCATTCAGAGACGCGGTCCACTGCGTGGCGAAGTCAGCCGAAATGCCGCCGCGGATGTTCCAGGCCTTCGTCAGCTCGATGGAGCCATCGTCGTCGAGGGTCACGTCAGAGAGCGTGTTCTCGAGGATGAGGCTGTTCACGCCGGCGGTGATGTAAGAAACAGCACCCTGCGTGTAGTTGGCCTGAACCGAAGCCTCGAAGCCCGTGCCCGGGATGCCGGCGGTCACGCCAGCGCCGATGGCCCAGCCGAGATCGCTGTCGTCATCGCCATTGAAGAGGGCGTCGTCGACATTCTCAACACCGGTGTCATGAATGACACCCATGATCTGAGCAGAACCCCAGCCCTGATCGACGCGCACGTTGGCGACGACGTCCGGGAATTCCTGACCGTCGATGGTCACGCCATCGAAGTGCGCACGACGGCCGCCGGAAGCGGCGTCTTCGAACGACAGCGTGGCGGAAACGCCATTGCCGACGTTGAAGGTGTACGCGAACAGCGTCTGCTCGGTCGTGTTGTCATCGATGCCGATGCGCGTGCCGTAGCCGTAGGTGCCGAAGAAGTCGAAGAACGACGAGGCATGACCGACGGTGAGGGTGCCCATGTCATTCGAGAGCTGGATGAAAGCGTTCTCGAGGTACTGACCCTCAGTGTAGTTGTCGGCGAAGCTCGACGGGCCGATCTGGAGCGAAGAGCTCACATAGGCACGCAGAAGGCCGAAATCGGTCTGCGTACGGGCGTCGAGGCGGACATAACCACGAGCACGCGAGGTGAACTCGTTGAACGTGTCGCCCTGGTCGTCGCCATTGACGTAATGAGCTTCAACGCGGACCCGACCGCCGACCTTCAAGCAGGTGTCGGTGCCCGGGATGTAGTAGAATCCAGCGCCAAACGCATCGCAAATCCGCACGTATTCGACCGGCTCTGCGACCGGCAGATCGGCGGCCTGTGCTCCGGTGACGGCCATCACAGCAGCCGCCGAGCCGAAAAGAAGGCTCTTGAGTTTCATTTGTAGACCTCCAGTCCAAGTTGCACGAGCCGGGGGATGATGCGTTCAGTCCGCGCCTTGTTGGCGTCGGTTCTGAGTGGCGTCCCCCGCCCCTCAACCTTCTCCGTTTCGAAGAAGTGGGCTGCCTCGTGGCTGCCTGAGGCCACACTATTCATCCGCCTTGCACAGGCAACATCAGAATGCCCGCACTGCCGGCTTTGGCAGTCGATGTTGCACAATTGCCACGAAGCGGGCCCCAAACCCTAAGAAAAGCTTAAGAGAGACGCCGTTTGGGGCCTCTTCAGGCAGTGTGTGCGACCGGTGCGAGCATGTCCGCGGAGAGAATCGTGCGCCAAAGCCACACTTTCAGACGGGCGCAAATGGGGATCAGGCGAATCTCTGGTGCCGCGGCGGGGCCGTCCGGAGGGGAATCACCGACGGACCGAATCTCTCTTCAAAGGCCTGGGGCATCATCGGCGCGCCGGACAGAGGGCCCTGAATGTGATCGCAGCCCGCGGCTGCCAGCGCTCGTCTCTGTTCCTCGCTCTCCACCCCTTCGGCGATGACCGTCAGGTTGAGGCTATCGGCGATGCGCACGACCTTGCGGATGAGGGCGGGCGGTTCGGCGGCGATCGCGCGGAGATCTGCAGCGTCGATTTTGATCTCGTCGAAGGGCAGCGCTTTGAGCTGGGCGAGACGGGTGAGGCGGCCGCCGAGGCTCTTGAGCGTGAAGCGCACGCCGGAACGGCGCAGCCGATGCATCTTGTCGGCGAGCGCGACATCGTTCTTGCCGACGATGATCTCCGGCAATTCGAGCGTGAGGCGCCTGGGATCGGCGCCGGCATCCAGAAGAAAGCGGTTGATCCGCCTGACCGCGCCGCGTTCATGCAGCATGCGCGCGCTGACACCCACCGACAGCGACAGCCCGCAGAGCGACGGCCGCGTGGCCCAGCCGCCGAGGAGAGCGCAGGCCTGGGCAATCGCCTGGCGTGTCAGGACCTCCGCCTGTCCAGCCTCTTCGGCGAAGCTTGCAAGCTCCTGGCGGGTGAACGCCCCCCATCTTTCATGGCGCCAGCATGGCAGGAGCTCGGCGCCACGGCATGTGCCGTCGACATTATATTGACCCTCGAGCAGAAACTCGATGCCGCCCGTGTCGATGGCGCGGCGAAAATCGGCCACCGCGCCGACATGTTCGCGCACGGGGTTCCGCTTCGCAGAGCTGAAGACGCTGAGACCGTTGCGCCCGGCGGCCTTGGCTTCATACATCGCGAGATCGGCGCGCTTGAGGAGTTCTTCCGGATCGCTTTCGCGTCCATCGAGCAAGGTGAGGCCGATCGAGCAGGTGGTCTGGAAGCGCTGTTCGTTCAGGAGGCAGGGCTGATCGACCGCCTGCAGGACCTTGCGCGCGACCCGGTCTGCGTGGCGGATCGCCTGCGCTTCGGTATCCCCCAGATCCTGCAGGAGGACGACGAACTCGTCGCCGCCGAGCCGGGCGACCGTATCGATCTCGCGCAGGCATAGACGCAGACGCTGGGCAGTGCTTGCCAGGAGCAGGTCGCCGACATCATGGCCGTAGCTGTCGTTGATGACCTTGAAGTTGTCGAGATCGATGAAGAGGAGGGCGCCGAAGCTCTTGCGGCGCCGGCTTGCAGCCAGCGCCATCGCCAGCCTGTCGCGCAGCATCTGCCGGTTCGGCAGTCCGGTCAGCGAATCGAAATAGGCGAGCTCGTAGATCTGCCGCTCATTGGTCTTGAGGGCGGTGACATCCGAGACGAGGCCGTGCCAGAGGACGGAGCCATCGGGTTCGCGGTCGGGCACGGCGCGACCGGAAAGCCAGATCGTGCCGCGCTGCGGATGATTGACACGAAATTCCAGGGTCCAGGGCGTCATGCGCGTCGCCGAGCGCAACAGGCTGGCCGACAGGCGGGGGCGGTCGTCTCGGTGTACCGCGGCGAGAAGAGCCGACGCATCGTCGCGCACATCCTCGGGAGCCAGCCCGAAAAGGGGCTCCAGGCCGAGACCGGCATAGGGGACGGCGCTGGTCGCGTTCGGGCGGCGACGCAATTGAAAAAGACAGGCCGAAATGACGGCGCCGATCCTTTGCAGGCGCTCATGCAGCCTGAGCTGTTCGACCGTGCCGGTCACCTCGCGAACGGTGCCCTCATAATAGAGTGTCGCGCCGGTTGCCGGATCTCTTACGAGGTGGGCGTTCTCCTCCACCCAGATGCGCTCGCGCGTCTTGTGGCGGTAGACCTCGGAGATGAACCTCTCCACCCGGCCATGTTCGCGGAGAGCAGCCTGGAATTCGGCCCTGCGTGTCGGGTCGACGTACCATTCCGTGGCGATGTCGTGGACATTCGCCAGCATCTCCGCCTCGCTGTCGTAGCCATTGAGGCGCACGAGCGCTGGATTTGCCGCGAGCTGGCGACCATCGATGGAGGAGCGGTAAACCCCTTCCTGAATGTTCTCGTAGATGGCGCGGAACGTCGCTTCCGGCTCCTCCTCTCTCCGGGGCGCTGCGGCCTCGGGAGAGACGCCGTGAAGGATGGCGACGCATTCGTCGGCGCGCGTGCCGCCGCTCGTAAAGGCGCTCAGCGTGAGATTGATCCGCACAGGACAGCCATTGCCCCCTATGCAGTGCATTTCACCGCTGCATTCCGAGAGCGCCCCGCAGCTGAGGCTCGTCAGACGCTCTCCCCATAGATTGCGCTCGTCTGGAACGGCCAGAGACAGCAGGGTGCGGCCGGCCAGCCCTTCCGGCTCGAAGCCGAGAAGGGCGGCGCAGCGGTGGTTGATCCGGGTGAAGCCGCCGTCGATAAAGCGAATCTGGGCCGCGGCGACGACATTCTGATCGAAAAGAGAGGCCGGCGCGCTCGTCTGCGAACACGCGGCACTGCGCGGAGGCGGTTCAGAAACCGCCACATCCTTCGCACTCGCCGCTTGTTCCCCCATCGGCTCGTCCTCTCCAACCACTGGCGCAGGTTCCCCCAGGCTTATGACCAATTCCCTAGGGGAACTGTGCGTCCTGAACCTGTTTGGTTAGTAGGTGAATATAATGTTAATTCTGTCCGTGTATTTACATTGTCTCCATCTGAGAATGTAAAACAGATGGCACTCGCGTATCAATTGTTCTTTTGTACAATTATCGCGTCGCCCAATAATGTCGGGTGGGGCGACGATAGGAGGGCCGATGCAGGTCGCACCGCGTCGTGTCGCAAATATTGGCGGGGCTGGCTCCTATGGCGCACGGGGCCCGGTTTCGCAGGCAGAGGCGCGGGCTAACGCACCGGATCGCCGTGCGCCAAATCCTTGGAGATGGAGAGCGTGTGGCCGAGGCGGCTGCGATAGGCCTGCAGGTTCTCCATCACTTTCTGGACGTAGTTGCGCGTCTCGTCGAAGGGGATCCGCTCCACCCAGTCGACGGGATCGGTCTCCGCACCGCGGGGGTCGCCGTAGCGTTTCACCCAGTCGATGGCGCGGCCGGGGCCGGCATTATAGCCCGCGAATGTCATAATATATGAGCCGCGCAGATTGGTTAGGAGCTCGCCGAGATGGGCGGCGCCCAAAGTGGCGTTGTAGGCGGGGTCGCTCGACAGGCGCACGAGGGAGAAGGGCAGGCCGATCTGCCGCGCCGTATAGCGCGCGGTCGCCGGCATGAATTGCATCAGCCCGCGCGCCCCGACATGGCTGGTGGCCGAAGGATTGAAGGCGCTCTCTTGCTTGGAGACCGCATAGAGAAGTGCGCGATCGACGATCGCCGGCTGCGGAATGTCCGGCGGGACGACGATGAGCGGCGCACGCAGGGCTCCGACCTCGACGCCGCGGGCATCGGCGCGGGCGGCTGCGAGCATGCCGTAATGGGGCTCGTTGATGCGCCGCGACAGGGTGTCGAGAAGCGAAAGCTCGCCCGGGCTTTCGAGCTTGTCGCCGAGCGCCATGAAAAAGGGACGCGTGCGGAAATTGTGCTGTGCCGCCGCGAGGCGCTGGATGGCGTGGACTTCCGGGCGGGCGGCAAAGCGCAGCCTGTCGAGGGCGGTGGGACGCGGCCGGAGTTCCAGCCCCGTATGGGTGAGGCCCAGCGCCTCGCGCGACAGCTGACCATAATATGTGGCGCCATGGCGGGCCGCGACGGAATAGGCCTTGGCCGCCTGATCGGCATGGCCGCTCGCTGAATGGGCGCGGCCGAGCCAGTAATAGCCGCGCGCGATGGATCGCGGCTGCGTGGCGACGGCGGCGATCCTGGCGAAATGGGCCCGCGCGGCACGCGGGGAATCAAGGTATCTGAGCGCCAGCCAACCGGCATGGAATTCCGCTTCGACGATCGCCTCGGGCGATTGCGCGGCATGGGTGGCGGCGACCGAATAAGCGAGGGCGGGATAGCCTTCCTCGAGAAGCATGCGCGCCAGATCCTTGCGCAGCTCCCACCACCGGTCGGCATCGCCGAGCCTGGTGCCGTCGCGCTCCACCAGGCTCATGCGCAGCGCGGCCTGCACCAGCCGGTCCTTGCGAATGAGCATGAGGATGCGGGCGTATTCCCAGGCAGGTTCGCCACGGAAACGGGTCTTGATGGCCATCAAGCTCGCGGTCGAGCCGCCACGGTCGACGGCGGCGGCGACCGCACGGGCCAGCTGGTCGTACCCCGGACCTATCGCCTGGCCGACGCGGATCGCCTCGCTGGTGCGCTTGTGCAGGAGAAGCCGGCGAAAGCGATAGAGATGGTCGTCTTGCGTCAGCGCATCCCCATGCTCCGCCAGGATATGCGCCATCTGCGCACTCGACAGCGATTCCTCGCGCCAGATCCGGCGAACGATTTTTCGGCTGCGCTTGTGCCAGCCGCGTTCTGAATAGATGTCGGCGAGCCGCAGCCAGCCGTCATCCGTCATCGGCGCCCCTTCGGCATAGAAGGCGAGAATGGCTTCGCCTGTCGGATGCGTGCGCAGAAGCGCCTGTTCGGCTCGCAGCCTCAGAAGGTCGGGATCGGGCCAGTCCGGATGGTTTTTCGCGACGTCTTCGATCGTGGCCGGTGGAAGGCCGGAGAAGGGGGCGCGGGCGACGAAGAAGCGGATCAGTTCGCGGTCGAAGGCGTTCGGAAGGGTCTCCGCGTAGGAGAGCGCGCTCGTATAGGCATCGGCCGTCACGAGATCGAGGCCGCGTTTCAGGAGGGTGGCCTGCGAAAACCCATAAGGCGGACGATCGTTCTTGATCCGGTTCAGCCGTTCGGCGGCGACACCCGTCGGGTCGGGACGCGGGCGCGGCGCCAGGAAGGCAACCTCCTGCGGTGCGCTCCCCTGCGATGCGCTCTTTTGTGACGTGGCGGGCTCTGCTCCGGTTTGGGCCGATGCCGTCTCGCTGTTTCCGATCGATCCTGTCTCGATCGAATCGGTCGTCGCTTCGGGCTCGACGCTGGCCGGTGCTTCGCCCTCTGCCTGCTCGGCTGGGCTTTCGTCGGCCCCGCTGGATGCCGTGTCTTCGGGGGAAGTGCTGTCGGGGGCCGTACCTTCGGATGCAGCTTTCGCCGGCGCGGCTTTTACAGGGGCGGGGGCGTCGGTGGCGGGTGTTGTCTCCGCTTCCGCGATATCGTCAGGCTTTGCCTCAGCGGCGGACGTTGCGGCGGCTTCTGCGTCAGGACGTGGCGCGGGCACGGCCTCAACGGCCGCGGTTGCCTTTTCCGCCGGGCGCGGCTTCGGCAGCATCGGCTTTGCGGGCGCGGCGATTGCCGCAGGGGAAGCGAGCACGAGCAGCGACTCCCCGGCGGCGAGGGCCAGGGCGAGCGCTGCGGCGATTGCCGCGAGTTTCCTGCTCGGCAAGATCACGTGTTCGGTTCTGCTTCCTTGCGGCCCCAGAGCGGAGGCGGTGCGCTTGCTCTTGCCAGGATGCGCCACTATCGTCCGCCGCCACAGTCAAAAGGACAGAATTTTTGGGCCAAGTTATGTTCAAGGGGTCAATTCCGGCGCTGGTGACGCCCATGCGCAACGGTAATGTCGATGAAGAGGCGTTCCGCAACTTCCTGGAATGGCAGATCGGCGAAGGCAGCCACGGCTTCGTGCCTGTCGGGACAACCGGCGAATCGCCGACGCTGTCGCATGCCGAACACAAGCGGGTGGTGGAATTGTGCGTCGAGGTCACGGCCAAAAGGGTGCCGGTGATCGCCGGTGCCGGCTCCAACAATACGCGCGAGGCGATCGAGCTTGCCGAACATGCGGAAAAGGCGGGTGCCGATGCCGTGCTGGTGGTGACGCCCTATTACAACAAGCCGAGTCAGAAAGGCCTCTACGCGCATTTCAAGGCTGTGGCGGATGCGATCTCCATTCCGATCATCATCTACAATATTCCGCCGCGCTCGGTGATCGATATGAGCGTGGAGACGATGAAGCAGCTCTTCGAGGATTGCCCGAACATCACCGGCGTCAAGGATGCGACCGCCAATCTCGTGCGCGCCAGCCTGCAACGCCAGGAGATCGGCACGGAGTTCAATCAGCTCTCCGGCGAAGACCCGACAGCGCTCGGCTTCATGGCACATGGCGGGCATGGCTGCATTTCGGTGACGGCGAATGTGGCGCCGAAGCTTTGCTCGGACTTTCAGAAGGCCTGCATGGCGGGCGATTTCGCCGCCGCGCTCGAGTACCAGGACCGGCTGATGCCGCTCCATCGCGCATTGTTCCTTGAGCCGAGCCCGGGACCCACCAAATATGCTCTCTCGGTGCTCGGGAAGATGAGCGAGGAAGTTCGCTCGCCGATCACCACGATCGGAGAGGAGACCAAGAGCGAGGTGCAGGACGCGCTTCGCCATGCCGGCCTCCTCAATTAACGCAAGGTTGCAGTTGGATTTCGATGGCGAAGAAGACGACGACGAACAACAAGGTTGTGGCCGACAATCGGCGCGCCCGTTTCGATTACGAAATCGGCGAGACGATCGAGGCTGGCCTGCAGCTCGTCGGGACGGAGGTGAAGAGCCTCAGGCAGAACAAAGCCAATATCGCGGAATCCTATGTGAGCCCGGAACGCGGTGAGGTGTGGCTGATCAACGGCAACATCCCGGAATACGTCCAGGCGAACCAGTTCAACCATGATCCGCGGCGCAAACGCCGGCTGCTCTTGCATCAACGCGAGATCGACCGGCTGTCGCAGAGCGTCGACCGCGAAGGTATGACCATCGTGCCGTTGCGGCTCTATTTCAACGATCGCGGTATTGCCAAGCTCGCGATCGCGCTCGCCAAGGGCAAGAAGACCCACGACAAGCGCGAGACCGAAAAGAAGCGCGACTGGCAGCGCGAGAAGAACCGGTTGTTGAAGGAGCTCGGCTAGGCGGGCTTTTCCTGCGGCTCAGGAGCGGATCTGGCCTGAGCTTGCGCTTCTCTCTGCGAGATAAAGCGCCCGGGGCGGAACGGCGACGCCGGCGAGCAGGAATGCGAACACCATAAAAGCTGCTGCGATCAGATTGAAGCGCCGCACCGGCGCGCCGAAACCTTTTAGAATTTCCTGAGCGTCCTCAGCCTGGCTCGCCGGCACGCGCAAGGCGACGCCGCCGAGTGCAACGCTGTAATGCCAGGCGACGGAGATGTGCTGCGGCCCCACCGGCACCACGACGATGCCGTGGGCCTTGAGCATGGAGATGGCGAGCGATGTCTGGCTCGGACCATAGACATGCGCGATCGTCGTCAGATCTTGTGTCGGCTCGGCCATGCCATTCCCCCAAACGCCCTGAAGGCGCCGCCTTTAAAACAATGTCTCCGAAACGTTGCGTGGATGCCTTAACGCCGACTGGAATTTCTTGGTTACCGAAAGATTAACGCGGCGCGCCCAACAGATTGCGGATCTCTGCAAACACGCCTTTGAACATCTTTTCCGTCAGAACACCGGTGTTCGTGTTGTAACGCGAGCAATGGTAGCTGTCGAAAAGGCGCAGGCCGCCTGACGTCTCGCCCGGGATTTCGTGCGTCGCGCCATGGCCGAAGGGCGCGTCCTTCAGGCGAAGGCCGAGCGTGCGCACGACACTGTCATGGGCGATGCGACCGAGCGCCAGAATTGCCGCAAGGTCGGTGTGGCGGGCGATGGTCGCTGCGAGGAACGGCCGGCAATTGTTGATCTCCGCACCGATCGGCTTGTTCTGCGGCGGCACGCATCTGACTGCGTTGACGATCGCCGCATCCACCAGTTCAAGCGTGTCGTTCGGATCGGCGCGGTATTCGCCACGCGCGAAGCCGTATTCGATCAGCGTGTCGTAGAGGAGATCGCCGGCGTAATCGCCGGTGAAGGGGCGACCCGTGCGGTTGGCTCCGCGCAGGCCCGGCGCGAGGCCGATGATCAAAAGCCTGGCCGAAGACCGGCCGAAGGTCGGGACCGGGGCGTTGTGCCAGGAGGGCTCCTTGGCACGCCATTCGTTGCGGAATTCGACGAGGCGAGGACATAAAGGGCAATCGCGGGAGGGTTGCGAGGGTGCGACAACGCCGCCCGCGGCCGGGGTTTCAGAGTATTTCACCGGGCGCTCGTGTCCACTTCATCGTCGTCGTAATAATCGAACTCGTCGTCCTCGTAGGTGCCGGGGGTGCCGCCGTTCTCGTCATCGGAGGCTGGACGCGTCCGGGCTGGTCCGGCACGCCCGAATTCGGCCGCCATGTCGGCGAGTTCCAGAAAATGGTCGGCCTGCCGACGCAGGTCGTCGGAGATCATCGGCGGCTGCGATTTCAAGGTGGAGGCAACGGTCACCTTCTTGCCCTTTCGCTGCAAGGCGTCGACCAGGTAGCGGAAGTCTCCATCGCCGGAAAAGATGATGAGATGGTCGATATGCTCAGCGATCTCCATGGCATCGACCGCGAGCTCGATATCCATGTTGCCTTTCACCTTCCGCCGTCCTTGTGCGTCGGTATATTCCTTCAGCGGTTTGGTGACGATGCGGTAGCCGTTGTAATCTAGCCAATCGATCAGCGGGCGGATTGAGGAATATTCCTGATCTTCGGCCAGAGCAGTATAATAAACTGCCCTTAAAACATAAGCCTTCTTGCGAAAACTATCGAGAAGACGACGATAGTCGATGTCGAAACCAAGGGAGCGGGATGTTGCGTAAAGATTGGCTCCATCCAGAAATAAGGCGACTTTTTCACGCGCATCGAACATCGTGAACCTCCTCTAAGACAATGTGTTTTCTTGGAAATTTTTGCCGCACCAAGAAAGTTGCCAAGGGGTAGGCGAGGGATTCGGCGCTTTCAAGGCAGGCTGTTCGTAAACCTTGCGAGACTGTTGAAAAAGGCCTATGGGAATCCCAATTCCCGTTTTCGAATGATTTTTGAGGAGGTGCATCCATGGCGCGCGTCACCGTGGAAGATTGCGTCGACAAGGTCGATAACCGGTTCGATCTCGTGCTTCTGGCGGCGCACCGCTCGCGCACGATCTCGAATGGTTCACCGCTGACCGTGGACCGTGACAACGACAAGAACCCCGTCGTTGCCTTGCGGGAGATTGCCGACGAGACGATTCAGCCGGAGGATATGAAAGAAGATCTCATTCATTCCTTGCAGAAATTCGTCGAGGTCGACGAGCCGGAGCCGGCTCCGGAAGAGATCGAAGCCCAGAGCGGCGGTGCAGAAGACGAAATGACCTTCGATCGGATGAGCGAAGAAGAGCTTCTGCGCGGTCTGGAGAGCCTCGATCCGCCCGAGCGGCGCGACGACTGAGCGAGGCCTCAGCGATATCGGCGGCGGGGCCTTTGCCCCGTCGTGACGACAAAGCCCTGCTCAAGCGGGGCTTTTTTTGTCGCATGGATGCGCTCAGCCTTTGTAAAGCCTATATCCGGCAAAATGCAGAGAAGCGGTTCACTAGCCGCAAAGGGCTACAAGGCCGCGAGGACGTCTGGGGATGATGCGCCAATACGAGCTGGTCGAGCGGGTCGCCGCCTACAATCCAGCCGTCAATGAAGATCTGCTCAACCGCGCTTATGTCTATGCCATGAAGAAGCATGGCACGCAGAAGCGCGCCTCCGGCGATCCCTACTTTTCCCATCCCCTCGAAGTCGCCGCCATCATCACCGAATTGCGCATGGATGATGCTTCGGTCGCCGTCGCGCTGCTGCACGACACGATCGAAGACACGAGCGCGACGCGCGACGAAATCGACAAGCTCTTCGGCACTGAGATCGGCCGCCTCGTCGACGGGCTGACGAAGATCGACCGGCTCGACCTCGTCTCGCGCGAGGCGCGGCAGGCGGAGAGCCTCAGGAAACTGCTTCTCGCCGTCGCCGACGATGTGCGCGTGCTTCTCGTCAAGCTCGCCGACCGTCTGCACAATATGCGCACGATCCAATACGTGCCGGAGGCGAAGCGCGGCCGCATCGCCGAAGAGACGATGGAGATCTATGCGCCGCTTGCCGGGCGCATGGGCATGCAGGCCGTGCGCGAAGAGCTGGAAGAGCTTTCGTTTCGTACGCTCAATCTGGAAGCCTATGCGACGATCGCAGCGAAGCTCGTCGATCTTCGCGAGCGCGCCGGCGGCGACATCGAAACGATCCAGGCGGCGCTTGAAAAGAGGTTGCAGGACAGCGGCATCAAGGGCGAGATCCGCGGCCGGCAGAAGCGGCCCTATTCCATCTTCGCCAAGATGCAGCGCAAGGCCGTCGGGTTCGAACAATTGTCGGATATCTTCGGCTTCCGCATCTTCTTTCACGACGTGAGCGACTGCTACCGGGCGCTCGGAGCCGTGCACACGGAATGGCGGATGGTGCCGGGGCGGTTCAAGGATTACATCTCCACGCCCAAGCAGAACGGCTATCAGTCGCTGCACACGACCGTGGTCGGGCCCGGCAAGCAGCGCGTCGAGCTGCAGCTTCGCACCTATGAGATGGACAAGATCGCCGAATACGGCATCGCCGCGCATCCGCTCTACAAGGACGGCATCGCGGCCGACCGCGATCGGCTGGCGCGCGAATCCTCCGCCTATGCCTGGCTGCGGCAGACGGTGGAACACATCGCCCATGGCGACGCGCCGGAAGAGTTTCTGGAAAACACCAAGCTCGAGCTCTTCCAGGACCAGGTCTTCTGCTTCACGCCGAAGGGGCGCCTCATCGCGCTGCCGCGCGGCGCCACCCCGATCGACTTCGCCTATGCGGTGCACACCGATATCGGCGACACCTGCGTCGGGGCGAAGGTCAACGGCAAGCTGACGCCGCTCGTGACGCCCTTGGAAAACGGCGACGAGGTGGAGATCGTGCGTTCCGAAGCGCAGCGGCCACCGCCCGCCTGGGAATCCGTCGTCGTCACCGGCAAGGCACGCGCCGCCATCCGCCGCGCCACGCGCGCCCATGTGCGCAAGCAATATGCGGGGCTTGGCCGCCACACGCTGCAACGCGCATTCGAACGGCTCGAGGAGCCGTGGTCGGAAGCGCGCCTCAAGGAACATCTCGGCCATTTCGGCTTCGAAGACGTCGAAGATCTCCTCGCCGCCGTCGGGCGCGGTCAGGTCAATGCCGAAGCGGTGATGAACTCCGTCTTTCCCGAACGCATGGCGGCGACGCAGGCGGGAGCGCGCACCAATACCTGGCACGATACCGCGCGGGCGAGCCTCGGCTTTAGCCTGGACGAAGAAGGCCGGCGCGGCGCACATGACGACAATGCCCTGCCCATCCGCGGGGCGAGCGGCGACATGCCGATCCGTTTCGATCCGGAGGGCGGCGCCGTACCGGGCGACCGCATCGTGGGCATCCTCACACCAGGTGAGGGGATTACCATCTATCCGATCCATTCTCCGGCTTTGACGGAGTTCGAAAACGAGCCGGATCGGTGGGTCGATGTGCGCTGGGACATCCCGGGAGGCTCTGCGGAGCGGTTTCCTGCCCGGATTCGTGTGTCGACGCTCAACGAGCCGGGATCTCTTGCCGAGATTGCAGATTCGATCGGCCGCAGTGACGGGAATATCGACAATCTTCGCATGCTGCAGCGCCGTCGTGACTTCACCGAACTTGAAATCGATCTAGAAGTCTGGAACCTCAAGCATTTGAACCACATCATGCGGAACTTGAGGGCGAAATCGGTGGTGAGTGGCGTGGTGCGCGTCAACGGATAGGGCGGATTTCAACCGGCTGCGGTATGCGGGCGGAGCGATCAGAAGGCGAAAGATGCTGTTTCGCAGACGTATAGAGGAAGGTCGTTTTCAGCGCTTGCGCGTCTGGCTTTGGCCGCGTTCGAGCTGGCGACGGTCGTTTCTCTATTTCACCAAGCGGATTCTCAGGCTTTCCGCGACGCCGCATGCGATCGCCGCCGGCTGTGCGGCGGGTGTCTTCACCTCGTTCACGCCGTTTCTCGGCCTGCATTTCGTGATTTCCTTCGCCATCGCCTGGTTGATCGGCGGCAACCTCATCGCCGCGGCGCTCGGCACGTCGATCGGAAATCCGCTCACCTTTCCCTTCATCTGGGCGGCGACCTACAAACTCGGCCATCTTCTGTGGCGTGGCGCGCACGAACTGCCGCCACCCCGTCTCGGCCACGATCTCGTTGAGAAATCCTTCGAGCAGCTCCTGCCGATCCTGAAGCCGATGACGGTCGGAGCCATCCCGCTCGGGCTCGTCGCCGGTATCATCACCTACACGATTGTCTACAGGCTCGTGGCGGCCTATCAGGCGGCCCGGCGGGAACGTTTCGTTGCACGGCGCAAGCCGGCGGCGGGCGACGCCCCGCAAAACGGTGCAAGCTTCAACGGAATTCAATGACCTCTTCGCTTCGGCTCGGTATCAACATCGATCACGTGGCAACGGTGCGCAATGCGCGCGGCGGTGACCATCCAGACCCTCTGAGAGCGGCGAAGATCGCCCAGGAGGCTGGCGCCGACGGCATCACCGCACATCTGCGCGAGGATCGCCGCCATATTCGCGACGGCGACATCGATCGGCTCATGAGCGAGATTTCGCTGCCTCTCAATCTGGAGATGGCGGCGACCGAGGAGATGCTGGAAATTGCGCTGAAGCACGGCCCGCATGCGGCGTGTCTCGTTCCCGAACGGCGCGAGGAGCGCACCACGGAAGGGGGCCTCGACGCGGCCGGCAGCATCGCACGGCTCGCGCCGATCGTCGCCGCGCTCAACGAAAGGGGCGTTCGCGTCTCGCTGTTCATCGAGCCGGCCAAGGCGCAGCTCGACGCGGCGCGTACGCTTCATGCGCCCGTCGTGGAACTGCATACCGGCCGCTTCTGCGACCTCTGGCGGGACGGCGACGAGGCTGGCGCTGAAGAAGAGCGACGGCGGATCGCGGAGATGGCGCGCTACGGGGCTTCGATCGGGCTCGAAGTGCATGCCGGCCACGGGCTCGGCTACGACAATGTGGCGCCGATCGCCGCGCTTGCCGAAGTCCGCGAGCTCAATATCGGCCATTACCTCATCGGCGAGGCGATCTTCGTCGGGCTCGGCGAGAGCATCCGCGAAATGCGTCGGCTGATGGATGCGGCCCGCGCGCAAGCCGGAGAGGCGTCGTGATCATCGGGCTCGGTTCCGACCTCATCGACATTCGCCGCGTGGAACAGACGCTCGACCGCTTCGGCACGCGCTTCGTGGAGCGCGTCTTCACCGAGGTGGAGCGCACGAAATCGGAACGTCGGCGGATGCGGGCGGCCTCTTACGCCAAGCGCTTCGCCGCCAAGGAGGCCTGTTCGAAGGCGCTCGGCACCGGATTGCGGCAGGGCGTGTTCTGGCGCGATATGGGCGTGGTCAATCTTCCCTCCGGCAAACCGACCATGCGGCTGACCGGCGGGGCGGCGGAAGTCCTTGCCCGCATGACGCCCGAGGGCTACGAAGCTTTCATCCATCTTACCATCACCGACGACGGCCCGCTGGCGCAGGCCTTCGTCGTGATCGAGGCGGTGCGTGCAGGCTGACGGCGCTGCCGTATTCAGGCCTCAAAGACAGAATTAATGCGCAGCGAAGACGGCCCGGCGTTGCAGGCGGGGGACGCTGCCGTTAAACCCGCGAGCAATTTCCCAAGGACGGAGCCATGAACGTGGCCGAACGCAGCGCCGAATCGGAGAAAGCCAAATCGAGCGGAGGCCTGGGCGAAACGCTCAAGGTCGTCATCCAGGCGCTCTTGATTGCGCTCGTCTTCCGCACCTTTCTCTATCACCCTTTCAACATTCCTTCCGGATCGATGATGCCGACGCTTCTCGTCGGCGATTATCTTTTCGTCTCTAAGTTCAGCTACGGATATTCGCGCTACTCTTTCCCGATCGATCTGTCGTTCATCCACGGCCGCATCTGGGAAGGGGACGGGCCCAAGCGCGGCGATGTCGCCGTCTTCCGGCTGCCGCGCGATCCCAAGACCGATTACATCAAGCGCGTGATCGGGCTGCCGGGCGACAAGATCCAGATGAAGAACGGCCTTCTCTACATCAACGGCACGCCGGTGGAGCGCGAACGCGTCGAGGATTACACCGGCCAAAACGCCTTCGGTCAGGAGATCAAGGTCGCGCAGTACCGCGAGACGCTGCCGGACGGCGTCAGCTATATGACGCTCGACCTGACGCCGAACGGCGAGAAGGACAATACCGGCGTCTACGAGGTGCCGGCCGGCCATTATTTCATGATGGGCGACAATCGCGACAATTCCTCCGACAGCCGGTTCCTGAATTTCGTCGGCTTCGTGCCGGAAGAAAATCTCGTCGGGCGCGCCGAGGTCATCTTCTTCTCGGTCGAGGAGGACAGCCATGTGTGGGAATTCTGGCGGTGGCCGTGGTCGTTGCGCTACAATCGGTTGCTTGAAGCATTATGAGCGGCAAGGCTTCGCTCGGCGATCTTGAAGAGCGGATCGGCCATCATTTCACCCGCCCGGACCTTCTGAAGCGCGCGCTGACGCATGCGAGCGCCATCGGGGACGAGCGGCGCGGCGATCCGCTGAACACCTATGAGCGGCTGGAATTCCTGGGCGACCGGGTGCTCGGCCTCGTGATCGCCGATCTGTTGATCGAGGAATATCCGCAGGCGCCGGAGGGTGAATTGTCCCGCCGGCTCGCACGGCTCGTCAATCGCGACACCTGTGCGGAAGTGGCGGAGGAGATGCATCTCGCCGAGCATTACCGCGTCGGCGAGAGCCTGGCGCGGGCGACGGAGCGGACGGCGCGGTCGATCCTCGCCGACACATGTGAATCGGTGATCGGCGCGGTCTTCCGCGATGCCGGCCTGGATGCGGCCAAAGTCATCATCCATCGGTTCTGGATCAAGCGGCTGCGGACGATGCAGGGCCCGCTGCGCGACGCCAAGACCGAGCTGCAGGAATGGGCGCATCGCAACGGCCACGGCACGCCGCGCTATCAGGAGAGTGGACGCAGAGGTCCGGACCATGCGCCGGAATTCTCCGTCAAAGTGTTGATTGAAGGCGCCGAAGGGGCGGAGGGCCAAGGCCCGTCGAAGCGAGAAGCCGAACATGCGGCCGCTTCCGCCATTCTGCGTCGTGAGGGGGTATGGCTGTGACAACCGAGCTTGAGAGCCCGGCATCATCTGAAAGTGCAGAGCGAACGCGGGCCGGCTTCGTCGCCCTGATCGGCGCGCCGAATGCAGGCAAGTCGACGCTCTTGAACCGGCTCGTCGGCACCAAGGTGGCGATCGTCACCCATAAGGTGCAGACGACCCGCTCCGTCATTCGTGGCATCGCCATGCATGCGGGCGCGCAAGTCGTGTTCGTCGATACGCCCGGTATTTTCGTGCCCAAGAAGCGCCTGGAAAAGGCGATGGTGAGCACCGCCTGGGCGCAGGCGGCCGATGCCGATATCACTGCCGTTTTGATCGATGCGCGCGCCGGGCTGGACGAAGCGGCCCTTGCGCTTATCGATCGGCTGGCGGAATCGGGGGCGCGGGACAAAGAACGCGTCCTGATCTTGAACAAGATCGACCTCGTACGCCGCGACGCGCTCCTCGCCATCACGGCGGAGGCGAATGCACGGCTGCCTTTTTCGCGGACCTTCATGGTGTCGGCCACGAACGGCGATGGCGTCGACGATCTTCTCACCTTCTTCGCCGGAGCAATGCCGGAAGGGCCGTTCCTCTATCCCGAGGATCAGGTTTCAGATTTGCCGCTCCGTGCGATCGCGGCCGAGGTGACGCGCGAGAAGCTGATGCTGCGCCTGCATCAGGAGGTGCCGTATTCGGCGACCGTCGAGACGGAAAGCTGGGAAGAGAAGCGCGACGGATCTGTGCGGATCAGCCAGGTGATCTTCGTGGAGCGCGAAAGCCACCGCAAGATCCTCCTCGGCAAGGGCGGCGAGACGATCAAACAGATCTCGATCGCCGCACGCCGCGAGCTGCATCACATGCTGGAGCGCAAGGTGCATCTCTTCCTGTTCGTGAAGGTGCGCGAGGGCTGGACGGACGATCCCGAGCGCTATCGGGAGATGGGGCTGGAGTTTCCGAAATAGGGCTGTCGCGACGCTCTTCGTAAATCGAAATTCACCTTCCTCAGCCTATAAGATCTTCGATTCGATGATGCCGATCCCAGCCGAAAGGTGCATTGAGCCCGATCTGCTGGCATGGCAGAGCGCATTTCTTTCGGCGGCAAGGCCATCTCGCGATTGGTTTTGTCGGCGCAGCTGTCGCCCAAGCGGCGCTGCGCGCCGGAAGCTTCCTGAATCGTCTCAAAGGGCTGGCGGGCGATTTTAAACTTATGAATCTACTTTAAGAAGGGCAGCACGAGCAGCCCGCTGCGAGGATCTTCATGGACCTACGTCATATCTCTGTTGGCAAGAACCCGCCTCGGGATCTTCATGCCATCGTCGAAATTCCGCTCGGCGGCATTCCGGTGAAATACGAGCTCGAGAAAAAGTCGGGCGCGATCTTCGTCGATCGCTTTCTGCATACGGCGATGTTCTATCCGGGCAATTACGGCTTCATCCCGCACACGCTGTCGCCGGACGGCGATCCTTGCGACATCATGGTGGTGAGTCAGGTGCCGGTGGTGCCGGGTGCGGTCATTCGCTGCCGACCGGTCGGGGCGCTGATCATGGAAGACGAATCGGGTGGCGACGAGAAGATCATCGCCGTGCCGGTCGACGAGCTGCATCCGTTCTATACCGGCGTGCGCAGCTATCTCGATCTGCCGCAGATCATGTGCGAGCAGATCGCCCACTTCTTCCAGCATTATAAGGATCTGGAGAAGGGCAAGTGGGTCGATGTGGGCCGTTGGGTCGACACCGAGGGTGCCGAACAGCTCGTCCTGGAAGGCATCGAGCGCGCCAAGGCCAAGGGCGCCGAAAAGTAAGCATCGACGAGACGCGGCGCGACGCCCGGTGCGTCGCGCCGCTTGCTCTATGCCCGTGTCGCGCTTGCCTGTGTTCCGGCCGGATCGCCCCATCGCGGGCGAACGAGAAGTGTTTCCGTCGCCGGATGAAACGCTCTAAGCCTGCGCCATGGAATGGTCGGAGCACGGTATCGTCCTGTCCACGCGCCGGCATGGCGAGGCGGACATCATCCTGGAGGTGATGACGGAAACGCGCGGCCGTCATCTCGGCCTCGTCAAGGGTGGGCGTTCACGCCGCCAGCGGCCGATCCTGCAGCCGGGCAATACCCTGTCGCTCACCTGGCGGGCGAGGCTCGACGCGCATCTCGGCAATTTCCGCGCCGAACCGATCACCGAACGCGCCGCGGCCATCATGGCCGACCGGACCGCCTCCTACGGCATGCAGCTCCTCTCGGCGCATTTCAGGCTCCTGCCGGAGCGCGACCCGCATCCGGCCCTGCATGCCGCACTCAGGACGCTCCTCGACGGGGCGCTCAGTGCCGATGCCGAGCGCGCGGGCTTTGCCGCGGGGATGGTGCATTTCGAGATCATGCTTCTGGAGGAGCTCGGCGTCGGGCTCGATCTCACCGCCTGTGCCGCGACCGGCACGACGGAGCAGCTCATCTATGTGTCGCCGAAATCCGGCCGCGCGGTGAGCGAAGAGGCGGGCGCGCCTTACCGGGACCGATTGCTGCCTTTGCCGGCGTTTCTGCGCGCAGGCGGCGACGAGACGCCGCCCGACGAGGAAGATCTGGCGGCGGGCTTTGCCATTACCGGGCTGTTCCTCGAGCGGCATGTGCTGGCGCCCAGAGGCCTCGGCCTGCCCGAGATGCGTCAGGCCTTTATCCGCACGGCTCTGGCTCGACCCTGAACCTTGCCTTGCCGGTGCGCTTTGTCCGGGGCCCTCGTCATGTCGTGAAAGCCCGCTAGAGTTATCGCCGAACAAGGGAGGCTTATCTCATGAAAGTGACCTGGCTCGGACATTCCGCATTCCGTCTCGAATTCGCCGACAAGGTGGTGATGATCGACCCGTTCCTGTCGGACTCGCCCGTCTTCGAGGGCGACCCGCTGGATGTGGCGAAAGGGGCGACGCATCTTCTCCTGACGCATGGCCACAGCGACCATACCGGCGACACGCTGCCAATCCTCAAGGAGACGGGGGCTATGCTCGTCTCCTCTTTCGAGGTGTGCATGTATCTCGTTGCGCAGGGCGTCGACGAGAACAAGATCAATCCCGGCAATCACGGCGGCACGGTCGATTGCGGCGGCTTCACCGTCTCCTTCGTCAACGCGCTGCATTCCTCCTCGCTGATGGTCGACGGCAAGCCGGTCTATCTCGGCAATCCGATGGGCCTCGTCATCAAGGTGCCGGGCGAGAAGGTGCTCTACCATATGGGCGACACCGACATTTTCGGCGACATGGCTCTCGTCCACGAGCGGCACAAGCCGAAAGTCGGCATCGTGCCGATCGGCGATCGCTTCACGATGGGTGGCGAAACGGCGGCGCTCGCCTGCCAGCGCTACTTCGAGTTCGAGAAGATCTTCCCGTGCCATTATCGCACTTTCCCCCTCGTCGATCAGACGCCGGACAAGTTCCTGGCGGCGCTCGGCGACGATGCCGGCAAGGTGCTGGTGCCCGAGGTCGGAGAGACGATGGAGGTCTGAGGCCTGCCGGTTATGAACGACTGGGGGCGTGGGCGGCTTTCATCATCCGCCCTCTGCATCTCCTGCCGGCATGGGATGGTTCGAATGGCGGGGCGCGGGGGCGTTGCCGCGCAGGTTTCTGCGGTCTATAGCGGGCCGGAGAAGAGGGGTTTTTTATGTCCGTCGATCTTTCCACCGTCAAACGCGTGGCACATCTCGCCCGCATCAAGGTCACCGAGGAAGAGGCCGAGGGCCTGCGCGGTGAACTCAACACCATTCTCGGCTTCGTGGAGCAATTGCAGGAAGTTGATGTCGAGGGCGTCGAGCCGATGACCTCCGTCGCCGCCATGACGCTCAAGATGCGCACCGACGAGATCACCGACGGGGCCAAGGCCACCGACATCGTCGCCAACGCGCCTTTGAGCGAGGACAATTTCTTCCTGGTTCCCAAAGTCGTGGAATGAGCCGTGACGGCGGTTCTGGAACAATCGGTTTCTATTGCTGCGGAGCCTCCCGATCAGGCGGAGGTGCATGCGCTCATCGCCGACCTCAACGCCTATCTTCTGTCTTTCTACCTTCCCGAGGCCTGCCACCACATGACGGTAGCGGAGTTGTCGGAGCCCAATATCGTCTTCTTCGTCGCCCGTGAGCGGGGGAAAGCCGTCGGCTGCGGCGCGCTGCGGGTTCTGTCCGAGGAAGAGGGCGAGGTGAAGCGGATGTATGTGGCACCGGGTCAGCAGGGGCGGGGCCTCGGCCGACTGATCCTCACGGCGATCGAAGAACGCGCCCGCGACATGGCGCTTGCCAGGCTTCTCCTGGAAACCGGCGACCAGCAACCGGCCGCTCTCAATCTCTACCGTTCGGCCGGCTTTGCCGTCCGCGGTCCTTATCTCGATTATCCCGATGACGGCGTCTCCATTTTCATGGAAAAACGCCTTTCCAACTGAGCCGATTTCGATGACCGATCTTACTTCCCTTACCATCGCCGAGATCGGCGATGGCCTCGCCGCCAAGTCGTTCTCCGCCGTGGAGCTGACGGAGGCGTATCTGTCCGCCATCGAAGCGGCGAACGATGCGCTCAACGCCTTTGTGGCCGTGACGCCCGACAAGGCCCGCGAGATGGCGAAAGCTTCCGATGCGCGCCTCGCCAAGGGCGAGGGAGGGACGCTCGAGGGCGTGCCGCTCGGCATCAAGGATCTGTTCTGCACCGAAGGCGTGCATTCGCAGGCGGGCTCGCACATCCTCGATGGCTTTCGACCGCGCTACGAATCGACGGTGACGGCCAATCTGTGGGCCGACGGCGCGGTCATGCTCGGCAAGCTCAACATGGACGAGTTCGCCATGGGCTCCTCCAACGAGACCTCGCATTACGGTCCGGTCGTCAGCCCGTGGCGGGCGAAGGGCTCGAACACGGATCTCGTGCCCGGCGGTTCGTCCGGCGGCTCGGCGGCAGCGGTCGCCGCCAATCTCTGCGCCGGTGCGACGGCGACCGATACGGGCGGGTCGATCCGCCAGCCGGCGGCCTTCACCGGCACCGTCGGCATCAAGCCGACCTATGGGCGCTGCTCGCGCTGGGGCATCGTCGCCTTCGCGTCCTCGCTCGATCAGGCGGGCCCGATCGCGCGCACCGTCAAGGACGCGGCGATCATGCTGAAATCCATGGCCTCGGTCGATGCCAAGGATTCCACGTCGGTCGACATCGCCGTGCCGGATTATCCGGCCGCGCTCGGCGAAAGCGTCAAGGGGCTCAAAATCGGCGTGCCGAAGGAGTACCGCGTCGAGGGGATGCCGGAGGAGATCGAGAAGCTCTGGCAGCAGGGCATCGACTGGTACCGCGACGCAGGTGCCGAGATCGTCGAAGTGTCGCTGCCGCATACCAAATACGCGCTGCCGGCCTATTACATCGTGGCACCCGCCGAGGCGTCGTCCAACCTCGCGCGCTATGACGGTGTGCGCTACGGCCTGCGTGTCGACGGCGACGACATCATCGACATGTACGAGAAGACGCGCGCGGCGGGCTTCGGCCGCGAGGTGAAGCGGCGCATCATGATCGGCACCTATGTGCTCTCCGCCGGCTATTACGACGCCTATTATCTGCGCGCCCAGAAGGTTCGCACGCTGATCAAGCGCGATTTCGAGGATGTCTTTGCGGCGGGTGTCGACGCCATCCTGACGCCGGCGACGCCGTCGGCGGCCTTCGGTGTCGCCGATCAGGATATGAATTCCGACCCGGTGAAGATGTATCTGAACGACGTCTTCACGGTGACGGTGAACATGGCCGGGCTTCCCGGCATCGCCGTGCCGGCCGGCCTCGACGCCAAGGGCCTGCCGCTCGGCCTGCAGCTCATCGGCCGTCCCTTCGACGAGGCGACCTTGTTCAAGGCGGCACAGGTGATCGAAGACGCCGCAGGCGCTTTCAAGCCGGAGAAGTGGTGGTGAGCCGCAGGAACATCTCTTCTGCGAGCCCGTTCGAGCCGGTCATCGGTTTTTCGCGGGCGGTGCGGATCGGCAACCGCGTTCTGATCGGCGGTACGGCGCCGATCGGCGAGGACGGCAAGGCGTTCGCCGTCGGCGATCCGGCGGCGCAGACGCGACGTTCGATCGAGATCGCCAGGATCGCGCTCGAAGCGGCGGGGGCGAGCCTTGCCGATGTGGTGCGCACGCGCATCTTTCTGACCCGCCGCATGGATTGGGAAGAGGTCGGGCGCGCGCATGGCGAGGCGTTCGGCGAGATCAGGCCGGCTTCCACGATGGTGGTGACCGCGGGTCTCATCGATCCCGACTGGCTCGTCGAGATCGAGTTCGAAGCGGAAATCTCCGAGTAAACGACGTGCTCAGAGCTTGCTGAGGCCGCCGCCGCTGCCTGCGGCGGGGCTCGCGAGATGGCCGCTCATCTCAGAGCCCGCATCATCCGGCAGGCGCAGGAAGAAGAGCATCGAGAGCGCGGAGACGAGCGCCACGCCATAAAAGGCGAAGTGGAAGTCGCCGACCGCGATCCCTCCGCCGTGGCTGAGCATCGAAATTTCCAACAATGTGCCGCCGACGGCCACACCGGTCGCGAGCGAAATCTGCTGTGCCGTCGCCCATAGGCTCGTCGCATGGCTCATACGCTCGTGGTCGATGTCGGCAAAAGCCAGCGCGTTGAGCGAGGTGAATTGCAGCGAGCGGGCGAAGCCGCCGGCAAGCAGCAGCCCCATCATGACGAGCGCCGGCGTCTCTTCGGTGAAGAAGCCGATGACGCCGAGGAAGCCTGCGCCGATCAGCGTGTTGGCAACGAGAACGACGCGAAAGCCGAGGCGGCGCAGAATGGGCTGCGCCAGAAACTTCATAAAAAGGGCGCCGGCCGCACCGGTGAAGGTGATGAGACCGCTGTGAAAGGGGCTCAAGCCAAAACCCATCTGCAGCATCAAGGGCAGGAGAAAGGGCATGGCGCCCACACCGATGCGAAAGAGTGTGGCGCCGCCGAGGCTCAAGCCGAAAGACGGCACGCGGATGAGGGAGAGGTCGACCACGGGATAGGCGACACGCCGTGCGTGGCGGAGATAGGCGAGAGCGGAAGCGCCGCCGATGACGATCATCGCCTGCCAGGCGAACGCGGGCAGCACGCCGAGACTTGCGACTGAAAAGCCGAAGACGAGGCCTGAACTGGCGAGCCCCATCAACACGACGCCGAGCGCATCAAGCGGGCGCGTCTCCTCCGATTTCAATTCCGGCACGAAGCGGAGCGCGAAGAAGATGCCGAGAATGCCGATCGGAATGTTGATCAGAAAGATCCAGTGCCAGGAGAAATAGGTGGTGATGAAGCCGCCGAGCGGCGGACCGGAGATCGGTCCGAGCAGAGCGGGAATGGAAAACCACGCCATGGCATTGACGAAATCGCGCTTTTCGACCGTGCGCATGATCACGAGGCGGCCGACCGGCGTCATCATGGCGCCGCCCAGCCCCTGCAGAAAGCGCGCGCCGACGAAGTTCATGAGCGAATTGGACGCGGCGCAGGCGAGCGAGCCGATCATGAAAACGACGATCGCCGAGGTGAAAACCCGGCGCGCGCCGAAACGGTCTGCCGCCCAGCCGGAGACCGGGATGAAGATCGCGAGCGACAGAAGATAGACCGTCAAGGCGAGCTTGAGCGCGATCGGCGTGGTGCCGATATCGGCCGCGATCTGCGGCAGCGACGTGGAAATCATCGTCGCGTCCATGTTTTCCATGAAGAGCGCGACCGCGATGATGAGCGGGATGAGACGGTGGGCGGGCATTGAAAAAGAGAGGCTGGGAAGAGGTGTTATTCCCGCGTTTTGTCGCAGGGCGCAATCCTTTCAATGCCTGGCTGGACGCATAACGGCTCTCTGGGGGCCTGGGTGAGCCGGGTTGTGTGGCCCGCGAGCAGAGGCGGCGCGTGTTGCGAGAATCGGTTTATGCGCGCGGTAGTCCCGCAAAGGTTGTGCTCGGCCCGCGCACAAGGCGCCTGAGCGAGAGATGCGCGACCGAGAGATGTGCGGCCGAGTGATGTGTGATGCTGGCGGTCGCAGCCGGGCCGATGCGGGCCGTCGCCTGCCTGGCGTCCAATCGACGATCGGGCCCATTTATGAGGGGCCCACGCATAATGGGGCAGGCGGAGACGGAGCGGATCCTTGGCACGAGACCGAAGTCCCGAGCTCCCCCCAAGCCGCTCACGTCACCGCCTACCCCGGCCCCCATCCGGTGGGCGTATTCGCTTTGGCTGCCCTCCGAGGTTCAGGCAGAGGCGCCGAAGCGGACGCCGCGCTGATCTATTGAATGCCAGGCACTCAGATCGGCGCTTTCGGACCGGGCCTGTCTCGGATCACCGTCCATCTGGGCGGCGAGTGCCTCGATAAGTTGCAGGTTCGGGCAAAAAGCTGGCGCGTCCGTATTCTCACCGTCTGCAAGGTATGCCTCGCAAGGGCATACGGAGTCGCAGGTGATGCAGCGGCCGAGGGCGTTGCGCGTCTCGTGGTCGCCGAGCATGTTCGTGACATCGCTCGGGCCCAAACCGTAGATCGCCATCATTCGACGCATCCGGTTCAGGTGTTCGAGGTAGCGCTTCTTGAGTGCCATGCTCGCCTCCGCCGTGCTGCGGGCTGCCCGCTTTTGGCGAAATTATGGCCGAGACCGAAGCCCAACATTGATCAGGATCAATTGCGGCGACTGCGCGCGTTAACCGAAAATTTACGCTGTCGACAACCCGGCCGGGAACACTTCGCCTTGTTAACCATTTCCAACTCGATTTGCCTCAATTTGGGCAAGGTTGATCGAGCGCTGGGGAGTTTCATGCGGAGAGAATACTGGCGTACGGCGCGGCAGGTGCTCGCCGTGGCTGCATTGTCGGCGGCGGCTATCGGAATGCTGGCAGCGAGCGTCTCTGCCGCAAGGGCCGCTGATCTCGATGTCGGCTATTATCCCCCGGTCAATCCGCAGCCGCAGGTCGTCGTGTGCCCGATCGGCGGGGAGACTGTGAAGCTCTTCGACAAAGACGGGCGGCCGACCGTTCCGGCGCGCACGCCCTACTTCTACTGCGCGACCGGTGAGACGCTTCTGCCGGGAGATATCCCGCCTCCGCCGGAATATTGCTGCTACTGAGTTTGTCTCTCAACCGCGAAGAGCGTGCAGCGGTCCGCTCTGATGCCCGGACCGGCCGCTGAGGTCGCCTTGTCCACAGGCGGTCTGTTCACCCGATGATATGGTCGTGGGCGGTTCCCTCCAGACGAGCGGCGCGCAGCGGTTGCGCCTGAGCGCCCAGCCCTCATGGCGCGCCTTGAGGGCGCACAGCCGTCCAGGGGCCGACTGACCTCTTTCCTTTCGGCGAAACGGTGGTCTATAGCGGGCGCAACGCTGGAGCCTTTGCGAATGATCGCCGAAAACCGCAATACCAATCCCAAGAACCTCATTGCCGGTGCCACCGGTGACTGGGAAATCGTCATCGGCATGGAAGTCCATGCCCAGGTCGCCTCGAACTCGAAGCTCTTTTCGGGCGCCGCCACGGCATTCGGCGGTGAGCCGAACGATCATGTGAGCCTCGTCGATGCGGCGATGCCCGGCATGCTGCCGGTGATCAACGAGGAATGCGTGGCACAGGCGGTGCGCACGGGGCTCGGCCTCAAGGCTGAGATCAACCATCGCTCGGTTTTTGCCCGCAAGAACTACTTCTATCCCGATCTGCCGCAGGGCTATCAGATCTCGCAGTACGACCAGCCGATCGTCGGCGAGGGCGAGATGATCGTCGAGGTCGGCCCCGACAAGAAGGGCGAGTTCGAAGAGATTACGGTGGGCATCGAGCGGCTGCATCTGGAACAGGATGCCGGCAAATCGCTGCACGATCAGCACGAGACGATGAGCTTCGTCGATCTCAACCGCTCGGGCGTGGCCCTGATGGAGATCGTCTCCAAGCCGGATCTCAGGTCTTCCGACGAGGCCAAGGCCTATCTCGCCAAGCTGCGCTCGATCCTGCGCTATCTCCGGACCTCCGACGCCGATATGGACAAGGGCAATCTCAGGGCCGACATCAACGTGTCCGTGCGCCGGCCGGGCGAGCCTTTCGGAACGCGCTGCGAGATCAAGAACGTCAATTCCATTCGCTTCGCGGGCCAGGCGATCGAATACGAGGCGCGCCGCCAGATCGGCGTCATCGAGGATGGCGGCAAGATCGATCAGGAGACGCGGCTCTTCGACCCGAACAAGGGCGAGACGCGGTCGATGCGCTCCAAGGAAGAGGCGCATGATTACCGCTATTTCCCCGATCCCGACCTTCTGCCGCTCGAGATCGACGCCGCCTATGTCGAGGCGCTTGCCGCCGATCTGCCGGAACTTCCCGACGACAAGCGCGTGCGGCTGATTAAGGCTTTCGGCCTGTCGGCCTATGATGCGTCGATCCTCGTCTCGGAGCGCGCCATCGCCGATTATTTCGAGCATGTCGCGGAAGGCCGTGACGGCAAGCAGGCGGCGAACTGGGTGATCAACGATCTTTTGGGTGCGCTCAACAAGGACGGCCGAACGATCGAGGATTCGCCCGTCTCGCCGGCGCAGCTCGGCGAAATTCTCGACATGCTCAAGGAAGAGGTGATCTCCGGCAAGATCGCCAAGGACCTCTTCGAGATCGTCTACAGTGAGGGCGGGGATCCGCGCGACATCGTCGAGGCGCGGGGCATGAAGCAGGTGACCGACACCGGCGCTATCGAAAAGGTGGTGGACGAGGTGATCGCCGCCAATCCCGACAAGGTGGAGCAGGCGAAAGCGAAGCCGACGATGATCGGCTGGTTCGTCGGTCAGGTGATGAAGGCGAGCCAGGGCAAGGCCAATCCGCAGGCCGTCAACGCCCTGCTGAAGGAGAAGCTCGGCATCGAGTAGGTTGAGCTGAAAACGAGAGCGGAGCGGCGGCGAAGCCCGTCCTCCGCCTTTCCCGGGGGGCGTTTTGCATGAACTCGCAGGCTCTCGCGATGACCGCGCGCTTTTGTTCGCTCATTGCGTTCCTTCTCGGCGTGCTCATCTGGGCAGCGGGTGCTTCCGACCTCGCGCTCAACTTTCACATGATCGCCGGCGGCATTTTTCTCGCCGCGTTGTGGATGTTGAGCCGCCGCTTGCTGACGGCGCGGCCCTGGATCGCGGCCGCGGGCTTCATCTTGATCCCGTTCGTCGTGCTGGCCGGCATCGCGCCGATTTTTGTGGCCATCGATGGGCGGCTGACCGGTGTCCTGCATCTCGGGCTCGCTCTTGCCGCCATCGCTGTCGCGGAGATGACCGCCAAAAGGTTGAAGCTTGCGGTTTGAGAACGCGATCCTCGGCGGTCTGAAGGTCGGGCAGAACGTCTTTCCCGCCCAATGCATCACGCGGACAGGATCGGCTTCAGCGGCCCGGCGAGCGATGATCGTCGGCTTCGGGCAACTGGCGTTTCGACAGACACCAAATTCTGAATTGGAGAGCGAACGATGACGAAAATGCTGATCATGGCCGCACGGGTGCTGGCCCTCGTCGCGCTGGCCCTCGGGGCGGCCTGGTGGTTCGGCTATTACGGGCTGCCCATCCATCTTCACATGACCTTCGGCGGGCTTTTCGTGCTGACCTTGTGGGCGCTCGCCCTCAAAGTGATGCCGGTCTCTAAGGGGGTGGCCGCAGCAGCTTTCCTGCTCGGTCTCGTTCTGCCCGTCGTCGGATTTGCGCAGCTCCACATGCCGGTCGCGAGCACGCCCTGGCTCCTGCAGCTCGTACATGTGGTGGTCGCGCTCGCCGCCATCGGCATTGCGGAAGCGGCAGCAAAGCGCGCCAAGCTCGTGGCAAATGCGTGAAGGCGAGGGGTCGCCGAAAGTCGATGTGCGGCCGTCTCGCGATCTCTGCGCGGAAACCTGGATTATTCTGAGGTTTTAAGAACAAAAAGGCGGCTGCACTTGTGCGCAGCCGCCTCCACAATACCTGGACTGGAAGAGATTACTTCTTGCCGCCCTTACCGCCCTTCGGATCCTTCGGGCCCGGCTTCGGAGTATTTGCCATCGTCTCTATCCTGAAAGCATCGGCGGTGTTGGCTGGGCCGGAATTGGCCTTTAGAGCTCACCGTCGATAGATGAAATCTTGTTTTTGACTTGTGTCCGCGTTGAGGCGGAAATGCGGCACAAATCCGGCAACGTGAAGGTAATGCCGCGATTTTGCGCCGGCGAATGAATGGACGAGAGGACGGAATGAGATGGTCGAATTGGTGATCCGCCGAGCCAAACGGGGTGACCTTGCGGCGTTGATCGCCATCTTTGCGGCCGATGATATCGGCGGCCATGGCGACACGCTGCATCCTGCGGCTTTGCCGTCCTACCAGAAGGCGTTCGAGGAGTTGGCGGGCAGCCCGGACGAGTGTCTTTATGTTGCCGAACAGGACGGCGAGGTGATCGGCACCTTCCAGCTCGGCTTTCGCTATTCGCTGCCCGATCGCGGCGCCCTGAAAGCCACGCTCGAAGCCGTCCAGGTGCGCCCCGCCGAGCGGGGGCAGGGGATCGGCGGCAAGCTCGTGCGCTTTGCCATCGCCGAGGCGCGGCGCAAGGGGGCGCATTCGCTTTCCCTCACCTCGAACAACGCCCGTCGCGACGCGCACCGCTTCTATGAGCGGATCGGGTTTCAGAACACGCATCGCGGCTATAAGCTTTTTCTGGACTAAGGCTTTCTCCGCCGATTGGGTTATTGAGCTCACGCGCACATGCGCCTAAAGGCGTGCCATGAAAGAGCATCCCTCCGAACAGCACGATACGCTGCTCATCATCGATTTCGGTTCGCAGGTCACCCAGCTCATTGCGCGGCGGGTGCGCGAAGCCGGCGTCTATTCCGAAGTCGTGCCCTTCCAGAAGGCCGAAGAGGCGCTCGAGCGGCTCAATCCCCGCGGCATCATCCTTTCTGGCAGCCCGGCGAGTACGACGGAAATCGACACGCCGCGCGCGCCGCAGGCGATCTTCGAGGCCGGCCTGCCGGTGCTCGGCATCTGTTACGGCGAACAGACGATCTGCCGGCAGCTCGGCGGCGAGGTGGAGCTTTCCGACCATCGCGAATTCGGCCGCGCCTTTGTCGAGGTGAAAGAGGCCTCGCCGCTGTTCGAAGGCGTGTGGGACAAGGGCTCGCGCTACCAGGTGTGGATGAGCCACGGCGACAAGGTGACGGCCATCCCCGAAGCCTTTCGCGTCATCGCCGCCTCGAGCGGGGCGCCGTTCGCCGCGATCGCCGATGAGAGCCGCAAGATCTACGGCGTGCAGTTCCATCCCGAAGTGGTGCACACGCCGGATGGCGCCCGGCTCATCGCGAATTTCGCGCACAAGGTCGTGGGCCTCAAAGGCGACTGGTCGATGGCGGCCTTCCGCGAGGAGGCGATCTCTCGCATTCGCGAGGATGTCGGCTCCGGCCGTGTCATCTGCGGGCTCTCGGGCGGCGTCGATTCCTCCGTTGCCGCGGTTCTCCTGCATGAGGCGATCGGCGACCAGCTCACCTGCATCTTCGTCGATCACGGCTTGATGCGGCTCGGCGAGGGCGAGGAGGTCGTCTCGCTCTTCCGCGACCATTACAATATCCCGCTCGTGCATGTGCGCGCCGAGGACATGTTCCTCTCGGCGCTCGAAGGCGAGGCGGACCCGGAGACGAAGCGCAAGACGATCGGCCGCCTCTTCATCGAGACCTTTGAAGCCGAGGCGGAGAAGCTTGCGGCCGACGGGCGCAAGGCGCCGGAATTTTTGGCGCAGGGCACGCTCTATCCGGACGTGATCGAATCCGTTTCCTTCACCGGCGGGCCTTCGGTGACGATCAAATCGCACCACAATGTCGGCGGGCTGCCGGAGCGGATGAATCTGAAGCTCGTCGAGCCGCTGCGCATGCTCTTCAAGGACGAGGTGAGGGCGCTCGGGCGCGAGCTTGGACTGCCGGAGAGCTTTGTGGGGCGCCATCCCTTCCCGGGGCCGGGCCTCGCCATCCGCTGCCCGGGCGGTGTGACACGCGAAAAGCTCGACATCCTCAGGAAGGCCGATGCGATCTATCTCGACGAGATCCGCAAGGCCGGGCTCTATGACGCGATCTGGCAGGCCTTTGCCGTGCTTTTGCCGGTGCAGACCGTCGGCGTCATGGGCGATGCGCGCACCTACGATTTCGTCTGCGCCCTCAGAGCCGTCACCTCCGTCGACGGCATGACGGCCGACTTCTTCCACTTCGACATGGACTTTCTGGGCGCGGCCGCGACGCGCATCATCAACGAGGTGAAGGGCATCAACCGCGTCGTCTACGACGTGACGTCGAAGCCGCCGGGAACCATCGAGTGGGAGTGACGGATACGAACCCGCGGCACCTAGGATAAGCAAATAGAATGACGCGGATACTGAAATATGCGGTCATCGTATTTGCTCTCTTGCTTATCGGCCTCGTGGGTTATGGCGCCAAGGGATATTGGGATGCGGTATCGGATGCCGAGAGCTTGCGTGCTCGCGCCGACGCAGCGATTGCTCAAGGGCGCGGCGGGGGCTCCCTGGGGGCGGCCCACCGGGATATCCTGCTCGCTGTCGAAGACCCGAATTTTTCAACGCATACCGGCGTGGATTTCTCCACCCCGGGCGCCGGCTTGACCACCATCACCCAATCCGCAGCCAAACGGCTCGCCTTTGAGGAATTTCACCCCGGCATCGGAAAGATACGCCAGACCGGCTATGCGCTTGGGATGGAGAGCCGTCTTTCCAAGGAGCAGATCCTTGCCTTGTGGCTGGAGACGCTGGAAATGGGCACCGGTCCCGATGGCTGGATGGTCGGCTTCCATTCGGCAAGCTCAGCGATTTATGGGCGGCCTCCAGCCGAACTGACCGACGCCGAGTTTATCCGGCTCGTGGCGGTCCTGATCGCGCCGGCGTCTTATGATCTCGTTGGAAGAGACGCCAAGCTCGACGAACGCGTTGCCCGAATCCAGCGTTTGGTGGCGGGGGCGTGTGCGCCTTCGGGCTTTTCGGATGTTTGGCTCGAGGGATGCCGGCAACCCGAGTGAGCCCCGGCTCAGGCGCTCGCCGCATGCGCACGCCGCCGGCCTTTGAAAGCCGACATGGGACGATGTGCCTAATCGTCGCGACCCGGCAAAAATGCCCCTCGAAAGCGGGGATCGCCGAACTTTTTTGCTTTCGGTCATCGACTTTCGGCTCCGGACCGGGTTTTTAGTCCGCCAGCCTGAGCCGGTCACGCGATGATCCTTCCCTGTGCCGGCATCAACTCACACCAGCGCATCCGTTTCGGCCCTCAGACGGCCGGTCGGCATGCCAAGAGCCCCACAGGATCGGTTCATGAACGCTCCGCGCGAAAAGTGGCATTCCCGCATCGGCTTTGTCGTTGCCGCTGCCGGCTCCGCCGTCGGCCTCGGCAATATCTGGAAGTTTCCCTACATCACCGGCGAGAACGGCGGTGCTGCTTTCCTTCTGCTTTATCTCGCGATCGTCTTCACGATCGGCCTGTCCGTGCTGCTGGCTGAAGTCGCCGTCGGGCGCGCCAGCCAGAGTGATGCGCTGTCGGCCTTCAAGGTGCTCGGCCACAAGGGCTGGACCGTGGTCGGCGCGATCGGCCTCACCGTCGCCTTCCTGATCCTGTCGTTTTATTCCGTCATCGCCGGCTGGACGATCGCCTATGTGATCAAGTCCGCCGACGGCGCCTTTAGCGGCCTCGACATCGGCGGGATCGGAAACTCCTTCGTGGGCTTCATCTCCGATCCCTGGCAGCCGTTGATCTATCAGGCGGTGTTTGTCGCGCTCACCGTCTTCGTGGTGTTGAAGGGCGTCGCCTCCGGCATCGAACGGGTCAGCAAGATCCTGATGCCCGTTCTGTTCCTGATCCTGCTCGCCCTCGTCGCCCGCTCGATGACGTTGCCGGGCGCGGAAGCAGGCCTGAAATTCTTCCTGTCGCCGGACTTTTCCAAGATCAACGGCACCGTCTTCATGGCCGCCCTCGGCCAGGCCTTCTTTTCGCTCTCCATCGGCATGGCGGCGATGCTGACCTACGGCTCCTATCTCGACCGGGACACACGCATCGGTCGCTCGGCCTGGTACATCGTCTCCCTCGATACGATGGTGGCGATCCTTGCCGGCCTCGCCATCCTGCCGGCGGTCTTTGCCTTCGGTCTCGACCCGGCGGCCGGCCCCGCGCTCACCTTCATCACCTTGCCGACGGTGTTCCAGGCAATGCCCGGCGGCGCGATCTTCGGCCCCGCCTTCTTCGTGCTGTTGCTGATCGCGGCGCTGACCTCCTCGGTCTCGCTCTTGGAGCCGCTCGTTGCCCTGTTCCGCGACCGCGGTTTCGGGCGGGTGCCCACGACGATCGCCATCGGCGTCGTCACCTTCCTGCTTGGCGTTCCGTCCTCGCTGTCGCAAGGGATCTGGGCCGACTACAAGCTGTTCGGCATGGGCTTCCTCGATCTCCTCGACTTCCTGACCGCCAACATCATGCTGCCGATCTCCGGCCTGATGGTGGCGATCTTCGTCGGCTGGGTGATGGGGCCGCGGGCCGCCAACGAGGTGACCGTGGACGGCGAGCATCCCGGCATCTTCCTGACCCTGTGGATCTTCATCCTGCGCTTCGTGGCCCCGGTCGCGATCCTGGCGATCCTCATCAACGGCCTGATGTAGGGACATCCGGCTTTGCCGGGATGAGAGGCGAGGGGACGCGCGAAAGGTGCGCCCCCTTGCGGACGGAATGGGTGTCGGTGCCTGCCAGGCGCCGTCATCTCCGTGATTTCGGGACCGGTGCGGTATTCCTGTCGGCCGATACGCCTAATCGTCCGCGACCGGGCTCGGTCCTCGTTCGAGATAGGTCGACAAAGCGATGTAGCTGCGGGTGCCCTTGAAGCCCTCGATGGAATGGATCTGCTCCAGAAGGTCCTCCAATGCCTGCGTGTCGCGAGTCCTCACCTTGAGGAGCATGGCGCTTTCGCCCGTGACAGTATGGATCTCTTCCACTTCGGGAAGCTCCTGTAGCGCCAGGAGCTGGCGCGTCACCGCCCAGCTCGTCGTGTCGATATGCACGAAGGCCAGGAGGGGTCTTCCGAGCCTTGCGCCGTCGAGAACCGCGATATTGGCCTTGATCACGCCATCCTGCCGCAGGCGCTTGACGCGCTCGTGCACGGCCGGGGGCGAGAGGTGGAGCAGCTTGCCGAGCTCAGCATAGCTCCGCGTGGAATCCTCAGCCAAAAGACCTAACAGGGTTCGGTCCTTGTCGTCCAAACGGGCCGGCGGTGCGAGCCGCTGCCGAACGTGGTTCGTATCTTTGGTCATCGCCCGGAATGCCTTTGGTGCGGAATATCATTCGGCATTATGATGTTTGGATCTTACGAAATGCAATAAATACCCGCTTAGTCTGAGGGAAAGTAAGGCATGTTCGACACGAAGGTCGCCATTCTGGTGCTGGACGATCTCGCGACCTGGCAGAAGCTGAACGTCACCGCGTTCCTCGCCACCGGCGTGGCCACTATGGCGCCGGAGGCGATGGGCGAGCCCTACGAGGATGCAGCGGGACGCCGGTTCGCCAGTCTCCTCGGACAGCCAATGCTGATCTTTGCGGCGGGAGAAAGCGAGCTCAAGCGCGCCCACCGCATTTCGGGAGAGAAGGGGCTTCTCACTGCCGCCTATGTCAGGGCGATGTTCTCGACGGGCCACGACGCGGCAAACCGCGAGGCGTTCCGGGCCGAGCCCGCCGATGCCCCCGATCTCGTCGGGATCGCGATCCGCGGTCCGAAGAAGGACGTCGACAAGGCGATAAAGGGAGCGAAGCTGCATCCATGATCGAAGCTTCGGCTGTCGTCTTTCCCAGCTCTTGGCCTTCGTGACCTTCAGCTCTTTGTGTCGCGGGCGCGACGCCGATGGTTTTGCGCAAGGCGAGGACGTCTGTGCGATGATCCGCCTTTCCTGAAACTCGCCGGCCTGAATCCCGCCGACATGAAGGCCGGCGGGATCGAGCAATGTCATGCCGTGAGACGGCGCGGTCGTTCGTGGATCAACCGGCGCTGGCCGAGTAATCCATCCGAGCGAGGTCTTCCAAAAGCGTCGGTCCCGTAGGCCGCCAGTCGAGCCGTTCGCGGGTGAGGGAACTGGAGGCCGGCATGTCGAGACTGGCGAAGCCTGAGAGCCATCCAAAATGGGTCTCGGCCTCGTTCTTCGTCACGGATTGGACCGGCACATTGAGGCCGGCACCGATCGCTTCAGCTATGGCGCGCATCGGAATGGCTTTCTCGGCCACGGCGTGCCAGCGGATGCCCGGCTCATGACGATCGAGCGCCAGGACATAGAGGCGGGCGACGTCTTCGACGGCGGCAGCGCACCAGCGGTTGCTGCCCTCGTCCACATAGGCCGAGACGCCCTTTTCGCGGGCGATGTCGATCAGTGGCGAAATCAGGCCCTGTTTGACGGGGTCATGGACCTGGGGCAGCCGCACGACGCCGACGGAGACGCCCCGTTCCCCGACGGCGACGCCCGCGAGCTCGCTCTTGATCCGGGGCAGAGGATGCTCGCGATCAAAAATATCCTCGCGGGCGAACTGTCCCGGCCCGGGACTGCCCATCGCGATGGCCGAGGTGATGAGGAACGGACGATCCGAACCGGCAAGCACGTCGCCGATCGCCTCGATCACCCGCCGGTCCTTGTCGCAATTCTCCACAAAGTGCGAGAAATCGTGGTCGAATGCCGTGTGGATCACAGCGTCGACGCCCTCGGCGCCCTTTGCAAGCGTTGCCGGGTCGTCGAGATCACCGCGGTGGACCAAGGCGCCAGCCTCCTGCAGCCTGCGAGCGCCCCCCTCGGAGCGGGCGTTGCCAAGCACCTGGTGCCCTTCCGCAAGCAGGTTGGGCAGGATTCGCGAGCCGATAAAGCCGGTTGCACCAGTCAGAAATACACGCATCAGGGTCTTCCTCTTTGAGAGGATGCGTATTTCGCGAGTTGCCGATACCTGTTAAAGTAGTGAGCTTATCATGGTATAATCCACAACAGGTTCGACCGTGCCCGACGAGACGCCCAATCAGCTCGGCATTTACCTGCGCGATCGTCGTACCCGGCTCGATCCGGCGTCGTTCGGCTTCGTCGGCGGCAGGCGCCGCACGCCTGGGCTGCGCCGCGAGGAGGTCGCCGCTCGCGCGAACATCAGCCCGACCTGGTACACCTGGCTCGAGCAGGGCCGCGGCGGCGCGCCCTCGGCCGACGTGCTCGACCGCATCGCCAAGGGTCTGATGCTGACGGAGCCCGAGCGCGAGCACCTCTATATGCTGGCCCTCGGCCATCCGCCGGAAGTGCGTTACCAGCCGGTCGAAGGCGTCACCCCGCGGCTCCAGCGTGTGCTCGACGCGATGCCGCTCAGCCCGGCCATCATCAAGACGGCGCTCTGGGACGTTGTCGGCTGGAACAGGGCCGCGGCGGCGCTTTTGACCGACTATTCCAAGCTGCCGCGCGAGCGACGCAACATCCTCCGCCTCATGTTCAGCAGCTGCCGCGTGCGCGCCAAACAGGAGGATTGGGAGAGCGTCGCTCGCTTCGTCGTCGGCGCGTTCCGGGCGGACGTGGCGCGAGCGGGGGCGAGCGGCAGCGCCGAGGTGATGCGGCTCGTTGCCGAGCTGTGCGAGATGAGCTCGGAGTTCGAGGCGCTGTGGCGGGACAACGACGTGGTGGCGCACGGCGAGGGCGTGAAATGCATTCATCACCCGGAGGCCGGACTGCTCGATCTGGAATTCTCCTCGTTCGCCGTCGAGGGGCGGCCCGAGCTCGGCATGATCGTCTACAACCCTGCATCGCCTGCGGACGCCGAGCGCTTGCGAGTGCTCATCGACGCGAAACTGACATGACGCATATCCGAACGGGCACGTGCCGCTCTGCCTGCCGACATGTCTGCCTGCCGAAATGTCTGCCTGCCGACATAGGTCGCCAGCTCATCAGCGTGCTGGCGCATGCGTCGGCATCACGATCAGGCTCTCGTCCGGGTGCGGATTGACCTCGATGAAGATGTTTGTGTGATCTGGCGCGGAGCCAAGTTTGTATTATAGTCAACATTAAATAATAATTGAATTTTGCAAATATTATTGGAATGATGTCTAGGCTTTCTGCCTGGATCCCTCCCTCGATGTGGCGGGTGATGATGTCGGAATCTGTTGTTCTTCGAGTTCATCGCGTCTCGTGGCTCGCCCTTCCAAATTCGGCGAAGCTGAAGGGTGAGAAGTTGCCGGCGAGTTTCCTCGCATGTTTCGCCTGACAAGCAGCCGAGGGGGCGCGGGGGCGTCGCGGCCGGGTGGCCTACGTGTTGGAAGCTTCTTCGTCGTCTCGCTCGTCTCGTCCTTCTTCATTCCCGATTCTGCGGTTCTGGCCGGCGCGTGGACGCTCGAGGAGGGAGCCGGTCAGGCGATCTGGTCTTTCGTGTTTTCGAAGAGCCCCTCCGATCTTTCCGGCGGTTTCGACAGCCATCTTGACGACACCACGAAAACGGAACTCACGCTGCTCAGCGAATATGGCGTGACGCGCGACCTGACCGTGATTGCTGCGCCTGGTTTCCGGCGGGCTACGGTCGGGGCTTCAACGAGCAGCGGACCTGGATATCTCGATCTCGGGGCGCGCTATCAGGTCTTCAGGAAAGGCGGGGCGGTCGCATCGGTTCAGGGGATCGCGCGCATTCCGGGCGCTTCGGATTCCACGGTGTCTGCCAATCTCGGCTACACCAACGCGGAATATGATCTGCGCGGGCTCTTCGGCTACGGCTTCAAGCTTGGCGAGAACGACGCTTTCTTCGACGTTCAGGCCGGCTATCGGTACCGCACGGCCGGGCCGGCAGACGAGATGCGGGCCGATCTCACGTTCGGCTGCCGCTTGCGGCCGGACTTTCTTCTGTTGGCGCAGTCCTTCAATACGGTAAGCGTCGGCGCCGCGCAGGGCGTCTTTCGGCGCATCCGAGAGCATAAGCTCCAGGTGAGTGCCGTCTACGATATCAACGAGCGCCTCTCCCTTCAGGCCGGCAGCTTCGCGACCGTCCATGGCGAGAACTCGCTTCGCGAGCGGGCGATCTTCTCCGCCGTCTGGGTCCGCTTCTGACCGTCCCGCGTTTCGTTCAGAGGCTGCCCATGATCGCCCGCGCCGCTTCCATGGCAAGTGGAGAGGCCTGTTTGACGAAATCCTCAGGCGTCCATTCCGACAGCGATCCCGCCACATGGATTGCGCCGAGGGGGACACCGTCGCCGCGCGAGATCGCCACGCCGAGCGCCACTTCGCCCTGCAGAAATTCCTCCACGACGACGGCGTAGCCGTCGGTGCGGGCCGTCTTGATCTTCTCCATGATCGCGTCGGGCTCGACGATGGTCTTGGCTGTGTAAGGGTGCAAAGGCGTGCGCAGGACGATGTCGCGTGCGGCCTCGTCGGAGAGGAGCGACAGGAGGGCCCGACCCCCCGCCGTGCAATAGGTCGGCACGCTATGGCCGACGAGGGTGGCGTGGAAGGTCTCGCGTTTGCTCTGCATACGCAGCGCGTAGACGACGCGGGTCTCGTCATAGAGGCTGAAATCCACGCGCTCGCGGATCGTCTTGCGCAGCTCCAGGAGCACGGGCGTCGCCTTCTGCACCACGGGATCGAGCCTGAGCACGTCGAGCGTGTGGTCGAGAAGGCGGATGCCGGGGAGGTAGCCGCGATCACCCGGGCCGCGCCGCAGATATCCGAGCTTTGAGAGGGTGTGGACGAGGCGCTGCGCGGCCGACCTGTCGATGCCGGCGCGACTTGCGATTTCCGACAGGCTGAGCGGGCCTGGTGCGTGATGAAATGCGCTCAGAACCTGCATCGCGCGACCGGCGGCGCGGACGAAGAGATTGTCGTCTTCATAAGGGCGGGAATCTGTCGGCTGGGCGGGCTCGGCCCGGAAACGCCTGTTCATGGATAGCTTGACGGCTCGTTTGAGGGGGTTACTATGATCGTTGTGCAATATAGTTGTATTGCTTGACGATACACAACCTCTTTTCACGGTGTGTGCGAATGGACGGGCGACGAGCGGGGACGAAGTTCAGGGTCGCAGTGGCCGGCTTCCTCCATGAGACCAATACTTTCGCTCCGGTTCGGGCGGATCTCGAGGCTTTCCGGGTCGGCGGAGGCTATATCGGGATGACGCGGGGGGCCGCGCTTCTCGATGCGGCACGAGAGGTCAATCTCGGCATTGCCGGCGCGCTCGACGTTGCCAGAGAACAGTGCTGGGACGTGGTGCCGACGCTGTGGGCCGGGGCGATTCCCTCCGGCTATGTGACGCGTGGAGCGTTTGAGGCGATCGCAGACGAGATCGTGCAACGGATCGCCGAGGCGGGGCCGCTCGACGGCGTCTTTCTCGATCTCCATGGCGCCATGGTGGCGGAGCATCTCGACGACGGGGAAGGCGAGATCGCGCGCCGCGTCCGTGCGGTGGTCGGCAACGCCGTCCCGATCACATCGGCGCTCGATCTTCACGGCAATATTTCATCGTCCTTTGTGGAGACGGTCGACGCGCTCGTCGCCTTCCGCACCTATCCGCATGTCGATATGGCGGCGACCGGTGCGCGGGCGGCCAGGCTTCTCCATCGGATGATGGAGACGGGTGAACGGCCGGCGAAAGCCTTTCGGCGCATGTCCTATCTCGTGCCGATCCCGTTTCAGGCGACGGAAATGGCGCCGGGAGACGCGCTTTACGCCGAGATCGATACGCTGGAGCGGGAGGGCGTGCACTCGGCCTCGCTCTTCATGGGCTTTCCGGCTGCGGACATTCCTGATTGTGGGCCCACGGCCATGGCGTTCGCGGCGACGCAGGCGGAGGCGGAGCGTGCCGCCGACCGTATCGCGGCAGCCTATGACGCGGCCGAGCCGCTCTTCGACAACCGCACTTTTACGGCCGGGGAAGCCGTGGCGGAGGCGGCCCGTCTCGCCGCCGGCAAAACGGGGCCGGTGGTCATTGCAGATACGCAGGACAATCCCGGGGCGGGGGGCGTTTCGGCGACGACCGGGATGTTGCGGGCGCTCATCGCGGCCGATGCCCAGAACGCTGCAATCGGCCTCATCGTCGATCCGGCAAGCGCGGAAAAGGCGCATCAGCTCGGCGAGGGTGCGACGGCGCGTTTTGCGATCGGCAGTCATCCCGGGGTGCCCGGCGATCATCCGGTCGAGACGGAGGCGGTGGTGGAGCGTCTCTCCGACGGCAAGGTTCATGCGACGGGCCCCTATTACGGCGGCGCGCGGCACAATCTCGGACCCTCGGCGTGCCTCCGCATCGGCGGTGTGCGCGTCGTCGTCACGAGCGGGATCGCGCAGATGGCGGACCGGGAAATGTTCCGTTTCGTCGGCATTGTGCCGGAGGAGCAGGCGATCCTGGTGGTGAAAAGCTCCACGCATTTCCGCGCCGATTTTGCGCCCATTGCGTCAGAGATCCTCGTGGCGCTGGCGCCTGGCCCCATGCCTTTCAATCCTGCCGATCTGCCGTTCACGCGGCTTCCGGCCGATATGAAACTCTTCCCGAACGGACCTCTGTTCGGAGAAGCGAGCGCCGCGAAGGCGCATTCCGACCCAGGCGGGGAGAACATCGCCGCGGTCCAATAATGACAAAGCACCAAGAGATCGAATCCGAGAGAGGGATGTATGCAGAGCTTGAAACCACTTTCTTGCATGAAGCGTGGCCTCGCCGCCGCGCTTCTTGCAGGCGGCGTGCTGTCGGCACCCGCTGTCGCCAACGCGCAGGATGACGGCAAGACCATCACGGCGGTGATGCATTCGGGCCTGCGCGTGCTCGATCCCGTCATCACGACCGCCCATATCACCCGCGATCACGGCTACATGATCTATGATGTCCTGACGGCCGTGGACGAGAATTTCGAGCCCCAGCCGCAGATGGCGGATTGGGATATCTCCGACGACAAGCTGACCTATACCTTCACCCTGCGCGACGGGCTGAAGTTTCATGACGGTGCGCCGGTCACCGGCAAGGATGTCGTCGCCTCGCTCAACCGCTGGGGCAAGCGCGATTCCGGCGGTCAGATGATCTTCGACGTGACGGAAAGCCTAGAAGCGCCGGACGACAAGACCATCGTCTGGAAGCTGTCGGAACCTTTCCCGCCGCTCCTCAACGTGATCTCCAAGCAGTCCGCCGTGCCGCCCTTCATCATGCCGGAGCGGGTGGCGGAAACCTCGCCGGACGAGCCGATCACCGAATACATCGGCTCCGGCCCGTTCGTCTTCAACAAGGACAAATACGAGCCGGGCGCTTCGGTCACCTACGACAAGTTCGAGGATTACGTGCCGCGCGACGAGCCGCCTTCGTGGATGGCCGGCGGCAAGACGGTCAAAGTCGATCATGTCGTCTGGACGACGATGCCGGATAATCTGACCGCGATGAATGCGCTCGCGGCCGGGGAGATCGACTATCTGGAGCAGGTGCAGGTCGACCTTCTGCCGGTGATCGAGAACGCGCCGGACGTGACGGTGGAGATGCGTGATCCGCTCGGCTTCGTCACGATAGGCCGGCCGAACTTCCTCCACCCGCCCTTCGACAACAAGAAGGTGCGTCAGGCGGCGCTTCTGGCTCTGAGCCAGGAAGACGTGCTCGCCACGATGATGGGCTCCGACAAGTACTACAAGGTCTGCGGCGCGATCTTCGGCTGCGGAACGCCGCTCGGCGATGAATCCGGCTCCGAGCCGATCACTACGGGTGCGCATCCGGAAGAAGCCAAGAAGCTTCTGGAAGAGGCCGGTTACGACGGCACGCCGGTGGTGCTCATGCAGCCGACGGATGTCGTCAGCCTGACCAATCAGCCGGTTGTCGCCGCGCAGGCGCTTCGCCAGGCGGGCTTCAATGTCGACATGCAGGCGATGGACTGGCAGTCGGTCGTGCAACGGCGCGCGCAGCAGAACCCGCCCTCAGAGGGCGGCTGGAACATCTTCTTCACGAACTGGATGGTGCCGGAGATTTCCGATCCGCTCATCAACGTGATGGTGAACGGGCGTGGCGACGATGCCTGGTTCGGCTGGCCCGATGATCCCGAGATCGAAAAGCTGCGCGATGAATTCGCCCGTGCGGAGGATCAGGAGGCGCGCAAAGCGGCCGCCGTCGCGATCCAGAAGCACGTGATGGACAATGTGAACTACATCCATCTCGGCGAATACAACATGCCCCAGGCGCGGCGGAATTCGATCCAGAACATGATCCCGTCGCCGGTTCCGGTTTTCTGGAACATGACGAAAGAGGCGGAGTGATCCACCTTCGGAGACGCGCTCATAAGCGCGTCTCCGGCCGTCCTGTCTCGAAATTTGCGCTGAGGCTCAAACAGGCCTCGCGGCAAGGAGACCGATCATGTTCGGCTATATCCTGAAGCGGATCCTCGCCACGATCCCCGTGATGGCGATCGTTGCGGTCTTCGTCTTCCTTCTGCTTCGCCTGACGCCCGGCGATCCGGCGGCGATCCTCGCCGGCGATGCCGCCACGCCTGCGCAGCTCGAGCGCATCCGTGACCGCCTCGGCCTCAACGACCCTTTGCATATCCAGTTCTTCACCTGGATCGGGCAGATGCTGCACGGCGATCTCGGCACCTCTCTCATTTCCAGCACACCGGTTGCAGGAATGATCGGAGACCGGCTCGGGCCGACGATCAGCATCGCCATCATGACCATCATCATCTCGGTGCTTCTGGCCGTGCCGATGGGCGTGATCGCTGCCTGGCGCCACCGCACCTGGGTCGATTTCCTGGTGATGTCCTTCTCGGTTCTGGGCTTCTCCGTTCCCGTCTTCGTGATCGGCTATATCCTGATCCAGATTTTCGCGATCGAGCTGCGTTGGGTGCCGGTGCAGGGCTACGCACCGTTGTCTGACGGGATTGGTCCGTTCCTGACGCGGGCAATCCTGCCGTCGCTGACGCTCGCCACGATCTATGTGGCGCTGATCGCCCGAATGACGCGCGCCTCCATGCTCGAAGTGCTGGGCGAGGATTACGTGCGCACCGCCCGCGCCAAAGGCGTGCGCGAAAACGTCGTGCTTTTCCGCCATGCGCTGCGCAATGCCGCGGTGCCGATCCTGACGATCATCGGCACGGGCTTTGCGCTCCTCATCTCAGGCGTCGTGGTGACGGAAAGCGTCTTCAATATTCCCGGGATCGGCCGGCTCACCGTCGATGCGATCCTGGCGCGCGACTATCCGGTGATCCAGGCGATGATCCTTTTCACCGCCGGCATCTACGTCTTCGTCAATCTGATCGTCGACGTCTCCTATTCCTTCTTCGACCCGAGGATCCGCTACTGACATGGCTGAGATTTCCCCCTCCCGCCATAGCGCCTTCCAGGTCTTGACCGGGCTTTTCTCGCTCCCGGCCGGAGCGCGTCTCGGCGCAGGTCCGATGATCGCGGCCGCGATCCTCGTGGCGATCGTGCTCGCTTCGCTGCTGGCGCCGCTTTACGTGCCCTACGATCCGCTGGCGATGGATTCCATGTCCCGCCTGAAGCCCCCTTCGGAGGTGCATCTCCTCGGCACGGACCAGTATGGGCGCGATACCTTCAGCCGGGTGATGACCGGCGGGCGCGTGTCGCTCCTCATCGGTGTCGGCGCGGCTCTCGTCAGCGTCGTCATCGGCCTCATCATCGGCCTCGTCGCCGGCTTCTTTCGCGCCGCGGACGGCATCATCATGCGCATCATGGATAGCCTGATGGCGATCCCGGCGATCCTTCTCGCCATCGCGCTCGTCGCCCTCAACGGTCCGAGCCTCGGCTCGGTGATCATCGCCATTACGATTCCCGAAGTGCCGCGCGTCGTCCGCCTGGTGCGTTCCGTCGTGCTGTCGGCGCGCGAGGAGCCCTATGTGGAGGCCGCCATCGCGCTCGGCTCGTCGATGCCGAAGATCCTGGTCCAGCATTTGATGCCGAACACGCTCGCGCCGCTCATCGTGCAGGGGACATATGTGTGTGCCTCGGCAATCCTGATCGAAGCGATCCTGAGCTTTCTCGGCGCCGGCGTCTCAACCGAGATCCCGACCTGGGGAAACATCATGGCCGAGGGGCGGAGCTATTTTCAGGTGAAGCCCGGTCTCATTTTCTGGCCGGGACTTCTCCTGTCGCTGTGTATCCTGGCGATCAACCTCCTCGGTGATACCGCCCGCGATCTTCTCGATCCGCGCATGAAAAAGCGGGAGGGCTGAGATGCAGTTTTCATCGCGAGACTTCTCGAATGCCCATCGCGTCCTCAAAATCCGCGGGCTGAAGGTCGGCCTTACAGGGCGGCCCAATGCGGCACCGGTGCTAAACGGCATCGATCTCGATATCCGGGCGGGGGAAACCCATTGTCTGGTCGGCGAAAGCGGCTCGGGCAAATCGGTCACCTCGCTCGCCGTCATGGGGCTTCTGCCGAAAGGGGCTCTCGAAGTGCAGGGCGGCGAGATCGACGTCGAAGGCTTCGAGATCACCACCGCGACGCATGCGCAGATGCGCGAATTGCGGGCCCGCCGGATCTCCATGATCTTTCAGGAGCCGATGACGGCACTCAACCCGGTGCTGCGGGTCGGCGAGCAGATCGAAGAGGTGCTCAACATGCACACCGATCTCTCGCAGGCGGAGGCCAAGAAACGCACGCTCGACATCATGGAGCAAGTGCATTTGCCGGATGTGGCGCGGATTTACCAATCCTATCCGCACCAGCTTTCCGGCGGTCAGCGGCAACGCATCATGATCGCCATGGCCTTGGTGCTCGATCCGCATCTGTTGATCGCGGACGAGCCGACGACGGCGCTCGATGTCACGACGCAGCTGCAGATTCTGAAGCTCATCGCGGAAATGCAGGAGCGCAAGGGAACGGCGCTTCTGTTCATCACGCACGATATGGGCGTGGTGGCGGAAATCGCCGACACGGTGAGCGTGATGCAGAACGGCCGGATCGTGGAGAAGGCGCCGATCCGCGACCTGCTGACGAACCCGAAAGAGGAGTACACCAAGAAACTCCTGACCGCCGTTCCGAACCTGGCCCCGCGGCCGGCGCGGCCAGCTGCCTCGGCCAAGGACGTACTCGACGTCCAGGATCTCGAAATGGTCTACGGCGGCGGCGGCCTTCTCAAGCGCCAGGGCGGCGTGAAGGCGGCGCAGGAGGTGAGCTTTACCATTGCGCCAGGCCGCACTCTCGGCATCGTCGGCGAAAGCGGCTCCGGCAAATCCACGGTGGCGCGCTGCATCATCCGCCTGATCGATCCGACTGGCGGCAAGGTGAACGTCGCCGGCACGGATATCTCGACGCTGTCGCGCAGGCAGCTTCGACCGCATCGCAAGCATCTGCAGATCGTCTTCCAGGATCCCTACCGCTCGCTCAATCCGCGCTGGACCGTGGCGCGCAGCCTTTGCGAGGGGCCGATCAATTTCGGCACGTCGAAGGCTGAGGCGATGGAGCATGCCGCGGAGCTGATGGAGCTCGTCGACCTGCCCCGCGATGCCCTGAAACGCTATCCGCACCAGTTTTCGGGAGGACAGCGGCAGCGCATTGCGATCGCCCGCGCCGTCGCCATGAAGCCCGATTTGCTGATCGCCGACGAGGCGGTTTCCGCGCTCGATGTGAGCGTGCAGGCGCAGGTGCTCGACCTTCTGGACGATGTGCAGGAGAGGTTCGGCATCGCGATGCTTTTCATCACCCATGATCTGCGGGTCGCCGCACAGATCTGCGACGAGGTGCTCGTCATGCAGAAGGGCAGGGTGGTGGAGCATGGCGCTGCCGGCGACGTCCTGCAGAACCCGCATGATCCTTACACCCGCAATCTGATCGAGGCCGCGCCCGGCCGGGAATGGGACTTCGCCAATTTCCGCGCGCTCGGCACGCCGCCGCTTACCGAAGGAGCCTCCGCATGAGCGTCATCCCGAAGATCGAAGAATTCGCAGCCGAACTGACCGCGATCCGGCACGACTTCCATTCGCATCCGGAACTCGGCTTCGAGGAGACGCGCACCGCTGGAATCGTTGCGGAAAAGCTGCGCGCCTATGGCGTCGACGAGGTGCATGAGGGCATCGGTGGCACCGGCGTCGTAGCGCTGATCAAGGGAGAGGGCGGCGGCAACCGCAGGGTCGGGCTGCGCGCAGATATGGACGCGCTGCCGATCGAGGAGGCGTCGGGGGTTCCCTATGCCTCGCAAAATCCGGGGCGGATGCATGCCTGCGGTCATGACGGGCATACGACGATGCTTCTCGGTGCGGCGCGATATCTCGCCGAAACGCGCGATTTCGGTGGCACCGTCGTGTTGATCTTCCAGCCGGCCGAAGAAGGGCTCGGCGGGGCGCGCCGGATGATTGCCGAAGGTCTCTTCGAGAAATTCCCGTGCGACGAGGTCTACGGCATGCACAACGATCCGAATGCCGAGCCCGGGATCGTCACCGTGGCGCCGGGGCCGGCCATGGCGGGGGCGAGCTTCTTCGACATTACGGTGAAGGGCACCGGCAGCCATGCCGCCATGCCGCATCAGTCGAAGGATCCGATCGTCATCGGCACGGCGCTGGTGCAGCAATTGCAGAGCGTCGTCAGCCGCAACGCGCCGCCGACGAAGCCGGTGGTGATCTCGGTGACGACGTTCCATGCCGGCGCCGCCTACAATGTCGTGCCGGACACGGCGACGATTTCCGGCACGATCCGCTATTTCCACGACGACGTGGCGGAGATGGCGCACCAGCGGATCAAGGATCTCTGTGCGGGCTTGAGCCAGGCCTATGGGATCGAGATTACGGCCGATCTCCGCAATGTCTTCGACGTGCTGATGAACGACCCGGAACTTTCCACTGCCTATGTCGATGCGGCGAAAGAGGTGGTCGGCGCCGATATGGCCTTCGAAACCAGCGATCAGATGACCGGTTCGGAAGATTTCGCCGACATGCTGAAGGTGGTGCCGGGAGCTTATTGTCGGGTCGGGCATGCGGGGTCGATCGGGTTGCACAATCCGGCCTTCGTGCTCGACGACGCGATCCTTCCGGTTGGTGCCTCGATCTATGCGCGCATCGTCGAAAAGCGTCTGAAGCGCGGCGCCTGACGCACCCTCGCTCTTTTCTTCTCCGACATCCAACCAGCCCGACCCGCCGGAAGCGGCGGCCGCTAGAGGAGCTATCCGATGATGAATCCGCTCGATCTACCGTTCAATGCGGAGGAGATGCTCGCGGGCCTCAAGCCCTGGATCGAGACCGAGAGCCCGACCTTCGATGCGGCGGCGGTCAATCGCATGATGGACGTCGTGCAACACGAGCTTGCAGCGCTCGGCGGCAAGGTCGAGCGCATTCCGGGCCGCATGGGGCTCGGCGACAGCGTGCGCGCGACGATGCCGCATGCGCGGGCGGGCGAAGGGGGCATCCTGCTTCTCGGCCATCTCGACACGGTGCATCCGCTCGGCACGATCGATGTCCTGCCGTTCAAGCGGGAGGGCGAGATATGCTACGGCCCCGGCCTGATGGATATGAAGGGCGGCAATTACGTCTATCTCGATGCGCTTCGGAAGCTCTTTGCGGCCGGGATCGAGACGCCCCTGCCGGTGACCGTCCTGTTCACGCCCGACGAAGAGATCGGCACGCCTTCGACGCGTGAGCTGATCGAGGCCGAGGCGAAGCGTCACAAATATATCCTGGTTCCGGAACCGGCGCGGCCCGACGGCGGTGCGGTGATCGGGCGTTATGCGATTGCCCGCTTCAATCTGACGGCGCGCGGCAAGCCGAGCCATGCCGGCTGGCAGCTCGCCGAAGGGCGCTCGGCGATCGCCGCGATGGCGAAGAAGGTCGCCGAGATCGAAGCCATGACGACGGAAGACTGCACGTTCTCGGTCGGCGTCTTCAATTCCGGGCGATGGGTGAATTGCGTCTCCTCCGTCTGCGATGCCGAGGTGCTGAGCATGGCGAAGACGCAGGAGCTTCTGGATGAAGGCATCGCCAAGATGATGGCCTTCAATTCGACCGAAGGCGATGTGACGCTGGAAGTCACCCGCGGCGTCACCCGGCCGGTCTGGGCGCCCGATCAAGCCGGTACGATGGAGATGTTCGGGCTCGCCCAGGAGATCGCCGGCGAGATCGGCTTTGAGCTGAGCGGCGCGTCCGCCGGCGGTGGCTCGGACGGCAATTTCACAGGCTTTCTCGGCCTGCCGACGCTCGATTCGATCGGCGTGCGCGGCAAGGATCTGCACACGCTCAACGAGCATATTTTTATCGACAGCCTGGTCGAGCGGGCCAGGCTCGCCGCTGCGCTCTACTGCCGGTTGGGTGCGTGATGTCGGAAGCTCTGTCGCGGACGATGGAGATCCGCAAACATGTTGTTGAGACGGAACGCGGCGTCGTTGCCTCGCAGCATCGTCTCGCGTCTGAGGCTGGCGCCGAAGTGTTGCGGGCGGGCGGCGATGCCGTCGATGCGGCGGTCGCCTGCAGCTTCGTCTGCGGCGTGCTCGAACCGTGGATGAGCGGACCGGCCGGCGGCGGTGCGGCGATGCACTGGCGCGCCGACAGCGGCGAGGCGCATGCGCTCGATTTCGGCATGCGTGCGCCGGCGGGATTGAAAATCGAGGATTTTCCTCTGTCGGGCGAGGGGGCGGCCACCGACCTTTTCCCCTGGGAACGCGTCGTCGAAGATCGCAACGTCATCGGTGCGAAAGCCGTGGCGGTGCCGGCTGTCGTCGACGGGCTGGAGGCTGCCCATCGGCGCTGGGGGCGCCTGCCCTGGGCCGAGTTGCTGGCGCCCGCCATCGCCCATGCCCGAGAGGGGATGAGGGTCGATTGGTATGCGGCGCTCATCATCGCGACGGCGACCCGCGATCTCGCGCGCGATCCGGACGCTGCGGCGATGTTCCTCGCCGACGGCCAATGGCCGCGGCCCTTCTCCTGGACGGGGATCGCGGAAGACCGGATCGATCAGGGCCGCATGGCCGACAGTCTCGAGGTTCTTGCCCGAGAGGGCGCGGCCGCGTTGCATGGCGGCGATCTCGGGGCCGCGATGGCGCAGGATATCCGCGACAAGGGCGGCTATCTCACGGTGGATGATCTCGCCGGCAATCGCGCCAGGTTCAAATCGCCGATGTCGGTCGCCTACCGCGATGCGCTCTTTCACGTCATGCCCGGACTCACCGCCGGCCCGACCTTCGCGCGTGCCATGGGCGAGCTTGCTGGCGAGCAATTGTCGTCACAGGAGCGGGCCTATCCCGCCTATGCGCGGGCCCTCTTTGCGGCCTATCGCGACCGGCTCGAACATATGGGGCATGACGGAGAGATTCCCGAATGCGCCGGCTCGACCACGCATTTCTCGGTCGTCGACCGCGACGGTAATATGGTGGCCCACACCCAGACCCTGCTGTCACTCTTCGGATCGCGCGTGGTGTCGCCCTCGACCGGCTTTCTGATGAACAACGGCATCATGTGGTTCGATCCGGTCGCGGGGCGGCCGAACTCGCTCGGGTCCGGCAAGACATGTTTGATGAATGTCTGTCCGGTGCTGGGCGAGGCGAATGGGCGGCGCTTTGCGCTCGGCGCCTCGGGCGGGCGCAAGATCGTTTCGGCGGTGACGCAGCTTGCGTCTTTCATGGCGGATTTCGGCATGGATCTCGGCGCGGCGTTTCGGCAGCCGCGCATCGATGCGTCGAGCGGGGAGCAGATCGTCGCCGATGCGGCGCTGCCGGCGGAAATCGTCGCGGCTCTGGAGGCTATCGCGCCGGTCAAAACCGTGCGGCGGTCGATGCTGCCTTATCCCTTCGCCTGTCCGTCGGCGGTGATGGATGAGGGCGACAGGCGCTTCGGCATGACGGAAACGATGAGCGCCTGGGGCGACGCCGTCGCCGAAGGGGAGTGAGCCGTGGTTACGCCCGCCGATTCCAAGCCGGACGCCTGCGATCCGGCCGATCTCAGCGCCAGGGAGGCGCGGCGTCTGGTCGGGCGCGGAGAGCTTTCCGCCGAAGAACTCGCGCGGGCCTCGATCGCGCGCGTCGAGGCGATCGATCCGGCGGTGAACGCGCTGGTGGCGCGCGATTTCGACGCTGTGATCGAAGGTGCGCGAAAGGCGGATGCGGACAGGGCGGCTGGGAACGCTCTCGGTCCTCTGCACGGCCTGCCCGTCGCCATCAAGGATATGAGCGATGTCGCGGGTCTTCCGACGACATTCGGCTCTGAAATTTTTCGCGACAACGTGCCGAAGCGGGACGATGCGCTCGTTGCAGGACTCAGAAAAGCCGGTGCGTTGCCGCTCGGCAAGACCAACAATCCCGAATGGAGCGCCGGCGCCAATACGCGCAACCGCGTCTACGGCACGACGGCCAATCCGCATGACCTCACCCGCAATTGCGGCGGATCGTCGGGCGGGTCCGCCGTCGCGCTCGCCTGCGGCTACGCACCTCTCGCCTCGGGGTCGGATCTCGGCGGTTCGCTGCGCACGCCCGCCGCATTTTGCGGGGTCGTCGGGTTTCGCCCGAGTTTCGGCGTGGTGCCGGGAGACGCCCGTCGTACGAGCCTGTTGCCGCTTGCGACCTCCGGGCCGATGGCGCGCAATGTCGCCGATTGCGGCTTGATGCTTTCGGTCATGGCGCGGCCCGACCCGCGCGATCCGTTTACGGCCGTCGTGAATGGCGAGACGGCGTGGAGGCCAGAAGATTTCGCCCATCTGCCGCGCAGCGATCTCGTCTCCCTGCGCTTTGCCGTGACAGAGGATTTCGGCTTTGCTCCAGTCGAGGCGGCAAGCCGGCGCACGTTCCGAAAAGGGATGAACGCGCTGTTGCCGTTTATCGGCGCGTGCGATGAGACATGCCCCGATTGCGCGGATGCCGATCGCATCTTCGCGGTGCTGCGCTCGGTCATCTTCCTGTCCACGCATGCGGCCTTCGTCGACAAGACCCCCGAGCTCGTTGGCGAGAACGTGACAGAGAATGTCCTCGAGGGGCGGTCCTACAGCGCCGAAGACGTGGCGCAGGCGCTGGTGATGCAGGGCAATTACGACCGGCGGTGGCAGCGCTTCTTCGACGATTGCGATTTCATCCTGTCGCCGGCGGTCACAGCGCAGCCGCGCGACTGGCACGAGGCCTATCCGAAGGAGATCGATGGGCGGCCGACGGCAAGCTATTACCATTGGCTGGCTTCGGCTTATGCCTCGACAATTGCCGGCTGCCCTTCGATCACGATCCCCTGCGGGCGGGATGACAACGGCATGCCGTTCGGCCTGCAGATCATCGGGCGACGACATGACGATCTCCGGCTGCTTGCCGTCGCGGCCGAATTCGAAGCGGTGATTGCCGGTCTCTCGGAGCTTGCGCCGACAGGCCCCGATGTCGCGGCCCTTTCGAGCGCTCCGAAGCTGAGCGAGGCTGAGGGGTTCTGGGATGTCCCCTGAGGCCGTGCGGGTGTGTATCCGCCTTTGTCCGGCCCTCAGGCGTTCTTTCTCGATGGTGCCGGCGTTTGCAATTGGCTGAGAGCTGCCGGTGCTGCGTCAGCCGGTCCTCCCGGATCTGACGAGTTGAAGGGGGACGCGAGGTCTTTCACATGTTATGGCCGGTCTCATGAGTGCCACCGATTTCGCGCAATGTGTGGAACCGAGCCGGGCGAAAAGGCTCAAGGCGGCGACGCACGAAACGCATATGCGGCTCGACCAGACGGTCATGGCCTGCGATCCGTTTTCCAGCCTGGAGCGCTACGCGCTGTTTTTGAAGATGCAGCACCGTGTCTTCTTCGATGTCGACGCGCTGTGTTTTCATTCCGACCTCCGGGCGATTCTCCCCGACCTTCCCGAGCGGCGACAACTCCATCTGGTGGAGCAGGATTTCGCCGATCTCGGGCTCGTCCTTCCTCGACCGGAATTGGAGCCCGTGTTCGGCGAAGGCGCGATCGATGTGCCGACGGCGCTCGGCTATCTCTATGTGACCGAAGGCTCCAATCTGGGCGCCGCTTTCCTCATCAAGGAAGCCAAGAAGATCGGTCTTTCGGAGAGTTTCGGGGCGCGCCATCTCGCCGGTGCGGAAGAGGGCAGAGCCCGATCCTGGCGAGCCTTCACGAATGCGCTCGACGCCGTCGAGCTCTCACCGGCAGAGGAAGCCCGGGCCGTGGTTGGGGCGGAAGCCTCCTTCGCCCGCGTTTTCGCACATGTCGAGAGCGCTTTCGGCAAGGTTCAGGCGCTCCGCTAGAGGCGATCTTGATCCGCCGGAGTTGCGCGTGCGTGGCGTCGGCAGGCGCGGCCGAAGCCCTCGCGTGGCGCTTTGCCTACGTCGCGCTCGTCCTGCACCCTGTCGTTGCTTTTTCGCCTCGCGGCCAGTCGCGCTGCCATTTTCGCGTCTTTGCGCCGGCAAGATAGCGCTCTCGGCCAGCATGTTGTTCGCACGCGGTTTACGAGCTTGGCGGATAGAGCGAAGCTGGCCTTGTATTCTTGAGCCTTTCCATCAACCTTGACGGGTGAAGATGCGCAGGCGGCGAAGATATTAGAATGCTCCAGTTTATCCATATGATCGAGAGTGCGGCTCTTGTGACGCTCGCCATCCTGGCGCTGTCGTTTCTCGGGCCGCGGCTCGACCGGTCGCATTGGCTGAAGGGCGGCGTCACCGGTCTGATTTTCGGATTGACGGGATTGTTGAGCATGGCGGCGCCGATCGTGCTTGCGCCGGGCATCGTGGTGGATGCGCGCAATGTCGTGATGGCGCTCTCTGCTGGTCTCGGCGGGCCGATCAGCACGGTCGTCACGGGCGCGATGCTCGTTGCCATGCGCGTCTGGTTCGGCGGGGCCGGGATGGTCGCCGGCATTTTCGCGATCCTTGTCGTGGGCGCTGGCTCGACGGTCGTCTGGTTCGTCATCAACCGGCGATATCAGGGGCAGCTCAACATCGGCGGGCTCTTTGCGCTTGCCGCGATCGCAGCGGCGACGCCGGCGCTGCTGCTCGTCTTCATCCCGAATCTGTCGGCCGATATGGCGTTCTCCCTTCTGTCGCTGCTGGTGCCGACCAACTTCGTCGCTGTCATCGTGCTCGGGCTTTTGTTTCTGGGCGATCTGCAGAGACGCTGGGCGATCGCCGCCTATGGCGAAAGCCGGCTTTTGCTGCAGGCGATGGTCAACAACGCGCCGGGGGTTCTCTTTCAGCTCAAGGAGGAGCGGCCGGGCTCTGCCTCGTTCACCTATGTGTCGGCGGGTGTGAAGCGGTTCCTCGGCATCGGAGTGGAGGAATTGCTGGCGAATTCCTCGCATATCGACCGCCTGTTTTCGCCCAACGATCTGGCCCGGGCTCGGGAAAAGCTCGCCACTTCGGCGAGCAGCATGCAGTCCTGGGTGATGGAAGCCGAGCTCGCCGTTCGCGGTGGTGGCAAGGTGTGGGTGCGCATTGCCGCCAAACCCCGCATGGATCCGAGCGGCAAGGTGATCTGGGACGGCTCGCTCTTCGACATCACCGACCGCAAGCGCATGGAGCAGATGAAGAACGATTTCATCTCCACGGTCAGCCACGAATTGCGCACGCCGCTCACCTCGATCCGCGGCTCTCTCGGCCTTGTCGCCGGCGGTGCGGCCGGCGAGCTGCCTAAGAAGGCCGCGAGCCTGATCAACATCGCGCATTCCAACTCGGAACGGCTCGTGCGCCTCATCAACGATATCCTCGATATCGAAAAAATCGAATCCGGGCGCATGCCCTTTGAGCCGATACCGGTCGGGCTTCATCCCGCCGTCGAACAGGCGGTGGAGGCGAGCCGCGACTATCTTGCGGACCGGAATGTCGAGATCAGCGTCGTCGACGATGCACCGGATGCGAATGTCTACGTCGATCCCGACAGGCTGCATCAGGTGCTGACGAACCTCTTGTCGAATGCCATCAAATATTCGCCGGAAGACGGGACGGTCGTCGTCAATCTGTGCCGCAAGGGCGACAACCTGCGCATCTCCGTCATCGACAACGGGCCGGGCATTCCCGAAGCGTTCAGGAGCCGCATTTTCCGCCGGTTCGAGCAGGCCGATTCCTCGGCGACACGCCAGAAGGGCGGCACCGGGCTCGGCCTCAACATTGCGAAAGCCATCGTGGAGCGTTCCGGCGGTGACATCAGCTTTGAGAGCGAGCCGGATGTCCGCACCGTCTTCCATGTCGATCTTCCCGAATGGCACGTCACGCGCGAGGCATCGCCGGCGGTTGAGATGTCTTTGCCTGCCGAGACGTCGCGGACGGTTTTGATCTGCGAAGATGCCGAGGACGTTGCGGAACTGATTGCCGAGAACCTGCAGCAGGAAGGCTTTCAGAGCACGATCGCCCGCAATGTAGCAGCTGCACGCCGCGACATTGCTGCCAAGGATTATCTGGCCGTGATCGTCGATCTCGATCTGGAGAACGAGGCAGGTTTGTCGCTCATTCGCGAACTCTGCGATGCGACCGCCGACCGAGGCATGCCGGTCATCATGATTTCGGCCAGCATCGACGATGCGCAGCGGGTGCTCAACGGCTCTGCCGTCGGGGTGGCCGCGTGGCTGGAGCGGCCCAGGAACATGGAGGAGTTGCGGCGGGCGGCGTCAGTGATCGCGGCGCGTCTGTCGCACCGGCGCCCCTCCATCCTGCATGTGGAAGACGACGACAGCCTTCTGGAGGTGATGGCGGCCGAACTCGGCGAGGAGATGCAGGTCGTCAAGGCGCGCACGATTGCGGAAGCGAAAGCCGCCTTGTCGCGCACGACGTTCGATCTCGTCATCCTCGATCTCGGGCTGCCGGACGGGCAGGGTGCGTGCCTGCTCGGTACGATCCCGAGTGGGACGGCGGTGATCATTTTTTCCGCGGCCGATGCGGAAAAGGATGTCGCCAAACGGGTGCAAGCGGCGATGACGAAAACGCGAACGTCGGAGAAGGCGATCGCGGATCTGGTGCGCAAGCTGGCCTTCGAGCATCGCGAGAAGGAGGGGGCTGCGCAACGCCGCGAAATGGGAGCCGTCAGATGAACTTTCGTGTGCTTTACGTCGACGACGAACCGGACATCCGCGAGGTGGCGGCGCTGTCGCTCGAACTCGACGACACGTTCACCGTGCGCACCTGTTCGTCGGGGACCGAAGCGCTTGCCGAGGCTCCGAAATTCGAACCGCATCTCATTCTGCTCGATGTGATGATGCCGGGTATGGACGGGCCGGAAACCTTGCGACAGCTGAAAGCCGATCCGCGGACCGCGGACGTGCCGATCGTGTTCGTCACGGCGAAGACGCAGACGACGGAGATCGCTCGCTTCATGGCGATCGGTGCGGCCGGCGTCATCCGGAAACCCTTCGATCCGATGACGCTTGCCGAGCAGGCGCGAGATTTTCTGAGCTGAATGCGACGAGGTCTGGCGCCGTCGTCTATTCCTGGGTCGCGGCCTCAAGGGCCTGAAGCAGGGCTTCGACGGCCTCGCGGCTTTCGGGGCTGGTGCAGGATGTTTGCCGCATCACCTGCTCGGCACGCAAAGCGCGCTCGCTGATTTCGGGATAGCCGAAAGTTCCCCCCGCTCCGGCGAGCGAATGCACACGCAAGATCAGCTCGGCCTCTTCGTCGGACGAGAGAGGCTCATTGCGGTTGGTGAGTTCGTCGATCCAGTCGTGCTCGCGCCGGCAGCGCTTGCGAAAGCGGTCGCGGATCGATCCGGAAGTGAGGCCCGACATCTGCGCTCCTGGAGACGGTGTCTCGCCTGTTGCGATCTATGGCGCTGGCTGGCGGAGACCGCCTGCCAGAATGTCTCTCTGGGAATGCCATCGCCCAAACTGCCGGGCCACCACGACAGGCATACGCAGTTGGAGTTAAAGAAAGACTGGTAAGTCTCTTAAATGCCTATAGATTTGCCGGCTTAGGATCGGCGGGAGCATCTGCCGCGGAGACCCTCTCGCGGGGCGGCGGAGGGGGCGGCCCTCAGCCTTCGATGCGGGAGAGCAGGAAGGGCCGCAGGCGCGGATCGTGGTAGTCGCGGATCGCAAGTGCCGCCCCCGCCTGCAGCAAGGTTTCCTCGGGAAGGCTGGTGCGAAGGCCGATGGTCGGGACGCCGGCTCTCACGGCCGCCGTCAGGCCCGGAATTGCATCTTCGAAGGCGACCGCGTGTCGCGCATCGACGCCGAGCCGTTCCATCGCCGTCTGATAGGGCAGCGGATCCGGCTTGCCGCGGGGAAGCTCGTCGGCGGAGATCAGGATATCGAAAGCGTCGGACAGTCCGACACCGGCGAGGATCGCCTGCTGATTGGCGATCGGTGCATTGGTGACGAGAGCGAGCCCCCAGTTTTTCGCCCCGGCCCAGGAGAGGAGCTCGGGCAGGCCGGCGATCGGCTGCGCACCCTGTTTCAGAAGCTCACGAAACAACGCTTCCTTTTCGTCGGCAATTTCGGCGTGCCGCGATGTGTCGATATGGGGAAAGAGCTCGGCGCAAATCTCGTCGTTGGTGTGCCCGGAGATGCGGGTGCGAAAAATCTCCTCGTCGATCTTCGCGCCGTATTTGGCGCAGGTCCTCTGAAAGGCTTCGTAATGGTAGGGGTCGCTGTCCATCACCGTGCCGTCGAGATCGATGAGAAGAGCGCCGTTGCGCGAGCGGGAGGGGGACAGGATGGCCTCGTCTGGGTGAGAGGTTGAGATGTGTGCGGCCCAGTGTGCGAACCGTGAGCGCGCGCCTCAGGCGGAATCGCGCATGATCAGTTTTGCTTCAAGAAGCGTCGGCCTGACGGGTTCCGTTTTCGGCGATGCCTCCTCGGATTTGCCGATCATATCGAGAAGAAGCTTCAGGCTCGCGGTCGCAAGACCGGAATAATCCTGCGCGACCGTCGTGAGGGCAGGACAGGTGTAGCGGCTCAGCGGATGGTCGTCGTGGCCGGCGACCCTGAGATCGGCGTCGGCGCTGCGGCCGATCTTGAGACCGCGCTGAAAGGCGGCGGCCATGACGCCGAAGGCGAGGCGGTCGTTGGCACATAAAACCGAGCGTGTCGGAAAGCCGCCCTGATCGAGGATCTTGTTGGTTTCCTCAAACCCGACGCTTTCAAAATCCCAGTCGGCGGACTCGACGGACAGTACATGCGCCTCGAAGCCGAGATTGGCCATCGCCCGTTCATAGGCGGCGCGTCGTTCCGTGGCGTTGCGGTTGACGCGCGGCATTTCGAGGAAGCAGGGGCGCTCGCCGGTGCGGCAGAGATATTCGACCATCAAGGAGATGCTCTGCGCATTGTCGGTGCCGACGAAGGGCTGGTCTTCGGCCGCGCGCGAATCGAGGAAGACGAGCGGCATCGCCTGGCGCAGCTCGCGGATGAGGCCCGCATCGGATTCGTAGCCGAGCGGTGCCACGACGGCGCCGGAGAGTTTCAGCGATTGCAGCATCTGGATCGCCTTCGCCTCCAGATCCGGCTCGCCGTGCGAGCTCAAAACGATCGCCCAATAGCCCTGGCGGAGGCTCGAAATCTCGATCTGTCGCACGATCTCCGCATAGAACGGATCGGAGATATGCGGGACGATGACGCCGATGTTGCGTGGATTGCGGCGGTTCAGATTCACCGCAAAAATGTTCGGCTGATAATTGTGGCGCGCCAGCGCTTCCTCGATGCGCTGCCGGGTCGAGGCGCGCACGGAATTCGGATCCTGAAAGTACTTGGAGATCGTCGGGCGGGAGATGCCGGCGGCGGCCGCGAAATCCTCCATGTTCCTGATTTTCTTGCCGCTCATGAGGAGGTTCCGCAGCTGTCTCTGTCGAGGTTGGCGTTGCTTTGGGCCGCCCAGGAGATTCGGACGGCGAACGAATTCGGTGTGATTGAACCGATTTCTGGCTCAATCCAAAACGAAGACAATCGGCCACGCTCCTTTTTGCCGTGACGAGAGGAGAGCGGTCACGGACAATCTATCTGGCACGCGACATTTCAATTCTTTACGCGCGACAAATTTAAATTGACATTTTGTCCCATGAAGTGTCATCTGGCGTCAATAACAATCTGATGAAAGGAGGCGCGGCCCGTGCCCGCGCATGTGCCGGTTCAGGTTTCTCGCGGTCCCGCTTCCGCTTTTCGCATGCACGGTTTTCGCCGCTGCCACTGCCGGGCGGGCAGATGACCCGAAGATCAGAAGCTGGCACCTCAGCGTGACGAAATAAGCCGTTCGCGGCAAAGCCAGTGATCGGGCGCCGTTCGTGCTCGCCATCAGAAAAGGCGGAGCGCACCGCCCGATAATCAGGAGGAAGCCTATGTTCAAAAGTTTCGTTTCGAAGTCCCTGCTCGCAGCCGGGATCGCGCTCGCCGGGTTTGCCGGCCCGGCATCTGCCGAGGGGATCGGGGCCTCGCTCCTGACCCAGCAGCATCCCTTCTATATCGCGCTCGCCGATGCCATGCGCGCCGAAGCGCAGGCCGAAGGCGTGCCGCTCGAGATCAAGATCGCCAACCAGGATCTCAACAAGCAGTTCGCCGACGTCGAGGATTTCATCACCAAGGGCGTCGACGTTCTCATCATTTCCCCGGTCGATTCCACCGGCGTGCGCACCGTTATCGGGCGCGCCCAGAAGGCCGGCATCAAGGTCATCACCGTCGACGTGCCGGCGAAGAACGTCGATGTCACCTCCTATGTCGGCACGGACAATTACGCCGGCGGCGTCAAGGCCGGCGAGCTGATGGCGAAGATGATCGGCGACAAGGGCAAGGTCGCCATCATCGACTATCCGATGGTCGCCTCGGTGGTCGCCCGCACCGATGGCTTCAAGAAGGCGATGGAATCCCATCCCGACATCGAGATCGTGGCGCAGCAGGCCGGGATCACGCGCTCTGAGGCCCTGACGACGGCGCAGAACATCCTGCAGGCGCATCCCGACCTCGACGGCATTTTCGGCTTTGGCGATGACGCGGCTTTGGCCGCTGCTTCGGCTGTCGCTTCCGCAGGGCTTGAGGACCAGGTGAAGGTCATCGGCTTCGACGGCATGAAAGAGGCCCGCGATGCGGTCGCCAACAATCCCGTCATGGTGGGCGTGATCGCGCAGTATCCCGACGAGATGGGCAAGGTCGCGGTCGAGACGGCCGTGAAGGTCATGAACGGCGAGGATGTCGCGGCCGAACAGCCGATCGAGCCGGGCGTCGTCACCAAGGACGGCGAGACCAAGTAACGAGACCACGTCAGGAGAGAGCCGCCCCCCACTCTCTCCTTTTGTGCCCCGCGCCCGCCGCATAATCTGGTGGGCGCGGGCACATCCTCGTCCCTTGCCAGCCTTCCTGCCAGCATCGGCGGAGCTTTCGCCATGACCGCCCCCCAAGACGAGACGGTTCTCGACATCCGCAATGTGACCAAGACCTTCGGGCCGGTCACGGCGCTCAAAGATATGACGCTCTCGGTGAAAAAGGGACGCGTCCACACGCTCATCGGCGAAAACGGTGCCGGCAAGAGCACCTTGATGAAGATCCTCGCCGGGGTGCATCCGCAGACCTCCGGTGAAATCACCTTCAAGGGCGAGCCTTATCGACCGAAGAGCCCGCGCGAGGCGCGGCTTTCGGGCCTGACGATCGTCTTCCAGGAGCTGAGCCTGTGCCGCCACATGACGGTGGCGGAGAACATTTTCGCGACGCACGAGCCGAACCGCTTCGGCTTCATCGATGACGCGGAATTGGTGCGCAAAGCCGAAGAGCTGATCGAAGAGCTCGGCCTGCCGATCAAGGCTCGCGCCAAAGTGAGCCAGCTTTCGATCGCCCGACGCCAGCTCGTCGAGATCGCCAAGGGGCTGAGCTATCCCGCCGATCTCGTCATCCTCGACGAGCCGACGTCGTCGCTGTCGGAAAGCGAAGCGGAAATCCTGTTCTCGCTGATTGGGCGCCTTAAGGAGAAGGGCGTCACGGTCATCTATATCTCGCACCGCATGGAAGAGATCATGCGGCTGTCCGACGACATCACCGTCATCCGCGACGGTGAACTCGTGGGCACGATGACGCGCGAAGAGACGAGCATCGACAAGCTGATCGCCATGATGGTGGGACGCGAGATGCACGACATCTACCCGCCGCGCGTGGCGCCGAAGCCGGGACCAGAGGTCGAGCCGGTCCTGCGCGTCGACGGGTTGAACGGCGGGCATCTCTTCCACGACGTGACGTTCGATGCCCGCCCCGGGGAGGTGCTCGGCTTCTTCGGGCTGGTCGGCTCGGGGCGCTCCGACGTCATGAACGCGCTTTTCGGCGTGAAGCGGCCGGAAGGCGGCGAGATATTTCTCGATGGCACGAAGATCGCCCCGCGCTCGCCCGACGACGCGATCCGGCACGGCATCGCCTTCCTGACCGAAAACCGCAAGGAAGAGGGTCTCGTTCTGGCCCATACGGTGGAGCGCAACATCAACATGGTGTCGCTCGGCGAGGTGTCGAACGCCTTCGGATTTGCGAGGCGCTCGGCCGAGCGCCGTGGAGCCGAAGACGAGGTCGCGCGGCTGACGATCAAGACCGACACGATCGACACGCCGGCCGCAAACCTTTCCGGCGGCAACCAGCAAAAAATCGTGCTCGCCAAATGGCTGCGCATCAAGCCGCGCATCCTGATCCTCGACGAGCCGACGCGCGGCGTCGATGTCGGGGCGAAATTCGAGATCTACCGGATCATCCGGCAATTGGCCGCCGACGGGGCCGCCATCTTGATGGTGTCTTCCGATCTGCCGGAAGTGCTCGGCCTCTCCGACCGGCTCGTCATCATGCACGACAAGAAGGTCGCCAACATCCTCGACGGGGAGGGGCTCACGCCTGAGACCGTCATGACCTACGCCGCAGGGATGCAATCATGAAGAGCTTCGTCTCGAAATTCACCTCGGCGCCGGCCGTTCGCGAATATGGCGGCATCGTCGCTTCGCTGATCGTCCTCTGTGTCGTCTTTTCGGTGCTGAGCCCGCGCTTTCTCGTCTTCTACAACCTGCTCAACATCGTGCAGCAGGTGTCGGTGGTGGCGGTGCTCGCCTTCGGCATGACCTATGTCATCCTGCTCGGCGAGATCGATTTGTCCGTCGGCTCGATCCTGGCGGTCGCCGGCATGGTGGCCGCGCAATGTTTCGCCATCGGTTTGGGCTTCTGGCCGACGCTCGGGCTGACGCTTCTGTCCGGCGCCATCATGGGTGCCTTCAACGGCGTGCTCGCGGCCTATCTGTTGCTGCCGTCGTTCATCGTGACGGTGGCAACGATGGGCATTTTTCGCGGGCTCGTGTCGCTGCCGACGGGTGGCCTGCCGGCGCCGATCAACAACGACGCCTGGCTTGCGATCGGCGCGGAGAACTGGCTCGGCCTGCCGATCATCATCTGGATCGTGCTCGCGCTCTTCGTCTTCAATTTCGTGCTGCTTGCAAAAACCGTGTTTGGCCGCCGTGCCTATCTCGCCGGCGGCAACAAGGAAGCGGCCGTCTATTCCGGCATTCGCGTCAAACGCATCAAGGTGATCATCTTCACCATCTCAGGCGTGATGGCGGCCGTCGGCGGCATTCTTCTGTCGTCTCGCCTCGGCTCGGCGCAGACCAATGCCGGTCTCGGCTACGAGCTCGATGCGATTGCGGCCGCCGTGCTCGGCGGCACCAGCCTGGCCGGCGGCGTCGGCACCATGGTTGGCACGCTTCTCGGCGCACTCATCATCGGCATCATCAACAACGGCATGAGCCTTCTGTCGGTGCCGTATTTCTACCAGCTCATCGTCAAGGGCCTCGTCATTCTGCTGGCGGTGTGGATCGACGTGCGCTCCAAAACCAACCGCGGCTGAAGCCCGCTCATCTCATGAAGAAGATCGTCACCATCGGCGAGGTGCTCGTCGAGATCATGGCCGAGGAGCGCGGCAACGGCTTTCTGGAGCCGATCACGCTCGTCGGCCCGTTCCCCTCTGGCGCGCCCGCCATCTTCATCGATCAGGTGGCGAAGCTCGGCCAGCCTTGCGGCATCATCAGTGCCGTCGGGCCAGACGATTTCGGCGCCGTCAATCTGGAGCGACTGAAGGCTGACGGGGTCGATGTCTCCGCCATCGCCGTCATCCCCGATGCCGTCACCGGCTCCGCCTTCGTGCGCTACCGCGAGGACGGCAACCGCAATTTCATCTTCAATATCCGGCAATCGGCCTGCGGGCAGGTGAGCCTCGATCAGGGCGTCGAAAAGATGCTGGGCGAGGCGGACCATCTGCATGTGATGGGGTCCTCGCTCTTTTCCGACAAGATCATTTCCCTCATCCGCACTGCGGTCGAGCGGGTGAAGGCGAAAGGCGGCAGCGTCTCCTTCGATCCCAATATCCGCAAGGAGATGCTGGATTTTCCGGGTATGCGGGAGGCGCTCGTCCATATCTTCGAGAATGCCGACATTTTTCTGCCGAGCGGCGACGAGCTCTTCCTCTTTACCGAGGCGAAGGAGGAGGAAGCGGCGATCGCCGAAATCCTGACGCGCGGCACCAAGGCCGTCGTCATCAAGCGCGGCGCCGAGGGAGCGAGCTATTTCGACGCCTCCGGCGAGACGCGCGTGCCGGCGTTTTCCGTCGAGGAGATCGATCCGACCGGGGCCGGCGACAGTTTCGGCGCCACCTTCGTGACCTTCTGGCTGCGCGGCGTCTCGTCCGGAGACGCGCTGTTGATGGCGAATGCGAGCGGGGCGCGCGCCGTCGGCGTCAAAGGGCCGATGTCCGGCACGTCGACAGGCGCCGAGCTTGAAGACTTCATCGCAAGACACAAAGGCGAACGGGCATGAGCACGGCCTATCTGGCGAGCCTGCCAAGGCGGCATCAGGCACATGAGAATGTCGGCATTTCCTCCATCTGTTCGGCGCATCCGATGGTCATCGAGGCGACGCTTCGCCATGGCCTCACGAGCGACGGACCGGTTCTGATCGAGGCGACCTGCAACCAGGTCAATCACGAGGGCGGCTATACCGGCATGACGCCGGCTGATTTCCGCCGCTTCGTCGAAGAGATCGCCGCAAAGGTCGGCTTCGACACGAGCCGGCTGATCCTGGGCGGCGATCATCTCGGTCCCAATCCGTGGAAGAGCCTTCCGGCCGAAGAGGCGATGGGCAAGGCCGAGGCGATGGTGGACGCCTTCGTGAAGGCCGGTTTCACCAAGATCCATCTCGACACCTCGATGGGCTGCGCCGGGGAGAGCGTGGCGCTCGCTGATGAGGTGACGGCGGAGAGGGCGGCGCGGCTTGCCGCCGTTTCGGAGGCTGCGGCGAAGGAATCTGGCTTCGACCTTCCCGTCTATGTCATCGGCACGGAAGTGCCGATCCCGGGCGGGGCGATGGAAGAGATCGAGGAGCTTGCCGTCACCGATCCTGAGGCGGCGCTTGCAACCGTCGAGGTGCATCGTGCGGCTTTTGCTGCGCGTGGACTTGAGGATGCCTTTGCACGCGCGATCGGCGTCGTCGTGCAGCCGGGCGTCGAATACGGCAACGAGAACATCGTCTTCTACGACCGGGCGAAGGCGGCCTCGTTGAGTGCGGTCCTGTCGAAGATGCCGCAATTCGTCTTCGAGGCGCATTCGACCGATTATCAGCCGGTGGAGCTTCTGGCGGGCCTGGTCGACGATGGCTTTCCGATCCTGAAGGTCGGGCCGGCGCTCACCTTCGCCTATCGCGAGGCGCTTTACGGGCTCGATCAGATTGCGGTCGAGCTCGACGGGCTTTCGCCTGAAGAGACGCTGAAGCACGCGATGGAAGAGGTGCTCGTCGGCGATCCGCGCGAATGGGCGAAATATTACCACGGCAGCGACGCGGAGAAGCGCATCAACCGGCATTTCAGCTATTCCGACCGCATCCGCTATTACTGGCCGCAGCCGAAGGCCGTTGCCGCGGTGACGACGCTTCTGACGCGTCTCAAGGGCCGGCAATTGCCGCTGCCGCTCATCAGTCAGTATCTCGGCGCGCTCTACCCGGCGGTGGCGGACGGACGGCTTGCGGCGACGCCCGAGTCCCTGATCCTCGCCAATATCGACCGCGTCGTGTCCACCTATGCCGCGGCGGCGCGCACACCCGCGGTGTGATTGTTCAGGCGTTGCGGTCTGAGCCGCAGCGTCTTTCCGTGATGATTAAGCCCCCGCCGCGGCGGGGGCTTTTTTCGTAATGGCGTGTGTTCGTCGGCTCAGGCGACTTTGACGATCAGCTTGCCAAAATTCTTGCCTTCCAGAAGGCCGATGAAGGCGTCCGGCGCCCTGTCCAGACCCTCGACGATATCTTCCTTGTAGCGGATGCGTCCGTCCGCGACCCAGCTGCCCATCTCCTTGACGAAGTCCGGCATCTGATCCTTGAATTCCGTCTGGATGAAGCCGCGGATGGTGAGGCTCTTCGTCAGGATATCGCGCATCAAGCCCGGCAGCTTGTCCGGGCCCTCGAACGGGCCGGTGGCGTTGTATTGCGAGACGAGGCCGCAGACGGGCACGCGCGCATAAAAGTTGAGGAGCGGGCGCACGGCCTCGAAGACGGGGCCGCCGACATTTTCGAAATAGACGTCGATGCCGTCCGGGCAAGCGGCCTTCAGATCCTCCGCGAAGCTTTCGGAGCGATGGTCGATTGCCGCGTCGAAGCCGAAGTCTTCCGTGAGCGCCCGGCATTTTTCCGGTCCGCCGGCGATGCCGACGGCGCGCGCGCCCTTGATCTTGGCGATCTGGCCGACGGCGGAGCCGACAGGTCCGGTCGCCGCGGCGACGACGACCGTTTCGCCTTCTTTCGGCTTTCCGAGCGTCAGAAGCCCTGCATAGGCGGTGAAGCCCGGCATGCCGAGGACGCCGACGGCGGTCGTGACGGGCACTTTTTCGGGATCGAGTTTGCGCAGATGAGCGGCCTTTGCGACCGCATGCGTCTGCCAGCCGGAATAGGAGAGGACCATATCGCCGGAGGCAAAGTTAGGGTCGAGGCTTTCCACGACCTCCGCCACAGTCCCACCTTCCATCACGGCGCCGACCTCGACCGGGGCGGCGTAGGATTTCGCCGCGCTCATCCGCCCGCGCATATAGGGATCGAGCGAGAGGTAACGGATCTTGAGGAGGACTTCGCCCTCCTTCGGCGCCGGCACGGGCGCGGTCTCCGTGCGGAAATTCTCTGGCGTCGGCCGGCCCTCGGGGCGTGACGCGAGGAGGATCTGCGTGCTTTCTGTCATGGAATGAACCTGATTGAGATGTGATTGGATGTGTTGCTGCATCTATGCCGCAGGTGTGCCTTGGCGAGGCCTGAGCGGGTCTCAGACGGCATTCGGTGGCGGGATGGAGCCATGCCATTTCGGGGAGGCAGAGGATGACGGCGGTGAAGAAAATCGATTTCGACGTGTCGGATGTGCGGCGCTATCTGGAGCCCGGGCCCGTCGTGCTCGTCTCGTCCGCCCATCGGGGCGCGCACGACATCATGACGATGGGCTGGCACACGATCATGGAATTTTCGCCCTCTCTCGTCGGCTGCATGATCTCCGCCGGCAACCATTCCTTCGAGCTCATCCGTGCGAGCGGCGAATGCGTCATCAATCTGCCGACGACGGCGCTCACCGATACCGTCGTCAAGATCGGCAACACCTCCGGAGAGCGGATCGACAAGTTCGAGGAGTTCGGTCTGACGGCCGAGGCTGCCGAGATGGTGGGCGCGCCGATGATCGGCGAATGCCACGCCAATTTCGAATGCCGGCTGTTCGAGGATGCGCTCGTCGGGCGCTACAATTTCTTCGTCTTCGAGGTGGTGAAGGCGCATGTGGCGCCGGAGCCGGAACATCCCGAGACGCTGCATTACAAGGGCGGCGGCATCTTCATGGTCTCCGGCGAAATCATCGACAAGAGCGCGCTCTTCCGTCCGGGCATGCTGTGAGGGGATGATGAGGCAGGCGGACCTTTCCTGCGCGCTCGATTTTCTGCGCGCGGCGGAGCGGCTCAAGGACACGTTCCGCTCAGGCTTTACGGCGGAGGGGCGGCCGGAGAGCACCGCCGCGCACACCTGGCGGCTCGCCCTGATGGCGATCGTCTTCGAGAAAGATCTCGGCGAAATCGACTTCGGCCATCTCCTCAAGATCCTCATCGTGCACGATCTCGCCGAAGCCCTCTCAGGCGACGTGCCGGCGGTTGCGCAAATGCCGGGCGAGGAGAAGGCGGCGCAGGAGCGCGCCGATCTTATGGAACTGACCGCACCGCTCGATCCGCCGCGGCGGCAGACGATCCTCGATCTCTGGGAGGAGTATGAGGCGGGGGCGACGCCGGAGGCGCGGCTCGCCAAGGGGCTCGATAAGCTCGAGACGATCCTGCAGCACAATCAAGGGCTTAATCCACCCGACTTCGATTATCGATTCAATCTCGCTTATGGCCGCAGCGCCACCGATGCTCATCCTTTGCTTCAAGAGATCCGCGCGGTGCTGGACGCGGAGACGGAGGCGCGGGCCGAAAATTCCTGAATCGATTGAAGCCGATGGGCCGAGCTTCGGAGATCGTGATTCAGACACGGCGTTGGTTTCTCGCCGCATAACAGTATTGCGAACAAAAGAAGAACATGGCATCATCCCGGCATGGATGAGAAGCTCGCAACCAAGCTCGGCATTCTGGCGGACGCGGCCAAATATGACGTGTCCTGCGCCTCGTCGGGCGCGCCGAAGCGCAAGGCTGGCAAGAACGGGCTCGGCGCGACGGCGCCGTCCGGCATTTGCCACGCCTTCACGCCGGACGGGCGCTGCGTCTCGCTTCTGAAAATCCTTCTGACGAATTACTGCCTGTTCGACTGCGCCTATTGCATCAACCGGCGTTCCTCGAACGTGCCGCGGGCGCGTTTTTCGGTCGAGGAGGTGGTGCGGCTCACGCTCGAATTCTACAAACGCAACTATATCGAAGGCCTGTTTTTATCCTCCGGCATTGCGCGCTCGCCCGACCGGACGATGGAAGAAATGATGCGGGTGGCGAAGACGCTCCGGCGCGTTCACGGATTTCAGGGCTATATCCATCTCAAGGCCATTCCCGAGGCGAGCCCGTGGCTGATCGAAGAGGCGGGGCGGTACGCCGACCGGTTGTCGATCAATCTGGAGCTTGCGAGCGGGGCGAGCCTGAAAACGCTCGCGCCGGAAAAGAACGACCGGACGATCACTCACGCCATGGGGCAGATGCATGAGCGCATCTTGGAGGCGCGCGACGAGCGACGGCGTTTCTCTCCGGCCGGACAGAGCACGCAGGTGATCGTCGGGGCGGACGATGTGAAGGATGCTGCGATCATTCGCACGAGCGCCAGGCTCTACGGCGATTACGCGTTGAAGCGGGTCTATTATTCCGCCTTCAGCCCGATCCCCGAGGCGAGCGTCCTTCTGCCGGCGAAGGCGCCGCCGCTTCGCCGGGAAAACCGGCTTTATCAGGCGGACTGGCTGATGCGGTTTTACGGGTTTTCGGCCGACGAGGTCGCCGACAGCGGCGAGGACGGCATGCTGGCGCTCGATGTCGATCCGAAGCTTGCCTGGGCGCTGAAGCATCGCGAGCGCTTTCCCGTCGACGTCAATTGCGCGGAGCGGGAGATGCTTTTGCGGGTGCCGGGGCTCGGGCAGAGGGCCGTGGAGCGCATTCTCACCTCGCGCCGGCACCAGAAGCTGCGACTTCCAGATCTCGCGCGGCTGACGGCGGGCCTGAAACGGGCGCTGCCGTTTCTCGTCACGCCGGACCACCGGCCCGTCTCCCTCATCGACCGGCTCGATCTGCGGCAAAGGCTCGCCGAGCCGGCCCAGCAAATGAGCCTGTTCTGATGGCCCGCGTCCGCATCGATATGAAGGCGGGGGCGGATCTCGACGGTTTCCGCAAGGCATTGCGCGCCCTCGTACGCGACGGGGTCGCGCCCGACGATGTCGTCTTCGCGGCCGAGGGCGCGCAGGATCTCTTTGGTGAGCCGTTTGTCGGTGAGGCGCCGCCGGTCGCCCTGCCGCGTGTGGTGACGCGGCTCATCGCCGATGTCGTCTGCCACCGCGACCACGAACGCTATGGGCTTCTCTATCGGCTCGTCTGGAGAGTTCTGCACGGCGAGCGAGCGCTTCTCGAGGTGGCGAGCGATCCGCTCGTCTGCCGTCTTGCGCGCATGCAGCAGGAGGTGCGGCGCGACATCCATCATATGCATGGTTTTCTACGCTTTCGCCGTGTGGTGACGAAGGGGGGCGTGACGGAGAGTGAGACTGAAGGCTCTGGCATCGAGGACAAGGAACGCTTCGTCGCCTATTTCGAGCCGGGGCATTTCACCTTGGTTGCAGCTGCGCCCTTCTTCACCGAGCGCTTCGCCAATATGGCCTGGTCGATCCTGACGCCCGATGGCTCGCTGCATTGGGACGGCAAAGAGCTTGTCGAAGGGCCGCCGGCGCGCCGCGACCCGGCCGCTGCCGGCGACGGTTTCGAAGAGGGGTGGCGGACCTATTATGCGGCCACGTTCAATCCGGCGCGGGCCAATCCCAAATTGATGGCGCAGCATATGCCGCGGCGCTACTGGGCCGACATGCCGGAGGTGGCGGCGATCCCGGAACTCGTCAGCTCCGCGCCGGCGCGGGTGCGCGAGATGATCGCGCGCGAGGCAGCCGCGTCGCCCAAGCGCGCGCCGGAGAAGGCGCTCCAGAAAATGCGTGAGGATCGTCCGAAGAGCCTGCAAGACCTCAACGCATTGATTGCCGCCTCGGAGCCGCTGGTGTCGGGGGCGACACGCGCGGTGCTCGGCGAGGGCCCTCTAAATGCCGACATCGTCTTCGTCGGCGAGCAGCCGGGCGATCAGGAGGACCGCGAGGGCCGGCCCTTCGTCGGACCGGCCGGCCAGCTTCTCGACCGGGCGCTGGCGGAGGCTGGGATCGAGCGCGGCTCGGTTTATCTCACCAATGCCGTGAAGCACTTCAAATTCGAGATGCGCGGCAAGCGCCGCATCCACCAAAAGCCAAGTGTGTCGGAGGTGAAGCATTACCGCTGGTGGCTGATGGCGGAGCTCGAATTTCTGTCACCGCGCCTCGTCGTGGCGCTCGGCGGAACGGCGGCGTTGGCGCTTTCAGGCCGACAGGTTTCGGTGACGAAGACGCGGGGCCGGCAGGAGTTTCCACCGTTTGCCGGCTTTCTCACAGTGCACCCGGCCTATCTCCTGCGGTTGCCGGATGCGGAGGCCAAGGCGAGTGCCTACCGTGCCTTCGTCGACGACCTTCGGCAGGTGCGTGTGATTGCGGGGAAGAGACGGGAGGCGGCCTGAGGAAACGGGTTGAGGCGGCGGCTCAGAGATAGGGGAGACCGTGGGCGATCAGCGGTGCGACGAGGACGTTCAAAAGGCCGACGAGCACCATGACGAGGCCGGCGACGGAGCCTTCTTCGTGGCCGATCTCGTGGGCCTTGGCGGTGCCGCTCGCATGGGCTGCGACGCCGAAAAGGGCGCCGCGGGCGAGCGCCGATTTGACCGGCAGGATCGTCAGCATCAATTCGCCGAGGATGGCGCCGAAGACACCGGTCAGGACGACGAAGACGGCGGTCAGATCGGGGGCGCCGCCGATGTCGGAGGAGACGACCATGGCAAAGGGCGTGGAAACGGAGCGTGGCAGAAGGCTGAGGCGCAGGGCGTCGTCGAGACCGACGAGGCTTGCAAAGGTCCAGCCGGAGAGAATGGCCGTGGCGGTGCCCGCCAGCATGCCGACGACGAGGACCGGCCAGTGGCGCGCGATCAGGGCGCGCTGCTCGTAGATCGGCACGGCGAAGGCGACCATGGCCGGGCCGAGCAGGCTGACGAGCCAGCCGGTGGAGCGGATATAATCGCGGTAGGTCTCGTCGGCGGTGACGACGATCAGGATGAGAAGCGCCGGGGTGATCGCGAGCGGCATCAAAAAAGGCTGCCGCCAGCGCAGATAGATGCGCTTTGCCAGAAAATAGGTGCCGATCGTCAGAGCCGACCAGAAGAGGCCGTGGAGCAGGATTTCACTCGAAGAGAGCATTGCGGTCCTCCGCGGCCAGGCGGCGGCGATAATAGAGGTCCGCCGTCAGCGCCGTGACCGCCATGACGGAGGCTGTTCCCGCCAGGATGACGAAGAGGATCTTGAGGCCGAGCAAGCCGACGAATTCGCGGTGATCGACGACGGCGAGGACGGCCGGCACGAAGAACAGGATCATCTCCGCCAGAAACCACTGGGCGCCGCGGCGCATGCTGAAAAGGCTGAGACGGCCGGAGATCAAAAGCGCGAGGACGAGCGCCATGCCGACGATGCCGCCGGGCACGGGAAGCCCCGCAAGGCGCACGATCGTCTCACCGATCCCCCAAAACACGAAGATCGCCGCGATCTGTGCAAGACGGCTGTTGTGAAGGCTGCGGCGGAAGCGAAGCGCGAGGCTGCGGGGGGTCATCGATCTCTCCTGGAAGGAGCGGCATATAGTTGCACCTGATCGATCGACAAAATGAATTGACTGAATGGACTTCATTCCATATCGGAATGTCATGGAATTTCGCAATCTGCGGGCCTTTGTCGAGGTGGTCCGTCAAGGCGGTTTCACGCCCGCCGCGAAGGCGCTTTTCGCCACGCAATCGACGATCTCAAAGGCCGTGCGGCAGCTCGAAGACGAGATCGGCCTGCCGCTTCTCGATCGCATCGGCCATCGCAGCCACCTGACCGCGCCGGGCGAGGTGGTCTATCGAAGAGCCGTGAAGCTTCTGGCAGAGCGCGAAGATCTCGCGCGCGAGCTCGACGAGATCCGCGGCCTGAAGCAGGGGTCTTTGTCTCTCGGCCTGCCGCCGGTGGCGAGCAGCGCGTTGTTTGCGCCCCTGTTCGCGATCTATCGCCAGCGCTTTCCGGGCATCGATGTGCGCCTCGTCGAGCATGGCAGCGACCGGCTGGAGGAGATGCTGCGGACGGGCGAAATCGAAATGGCCGCCTCGCTTCTTCCTTTCGGGGAGGATTTTGAATGGCAGGGCGTGCGGCGCGAGCCGCTGATGGCGGTCATGCCGCGAGCCCATGCGCTTGCCGGGCGCCAGACGATAAAGATCGAGGATGTGCGCGAGGAGCCGTTCATCCTTTTCGAGGCCGGTTTCGGCTTGAACCGGATCATCGGGGACGCCTGCCGCCGACATGGGTTTTCGCCCGCGGTCGCCGCACGCAGCAGCCAGATCGAGTTCATCGTCGGCCTTGCGGCGGCGGGCCTCGGCATCGCCTTCCTGCCGCAGATCATTGCACCACGCTCGGAGGCGGGCCATGCTGCCTCGGTGCTTCTCGACGAGCCGGGGACTGCCTGGCATATCGCCATGATCTGGCGGCGCGGCGCCTATCTGTCCCATGCGGCCCGGGCCTGGCTTGCCCTCGTCGAGGAAATGCACCCCGATGAGGGGCGCGCCGAGCCGCCGCAGAGCTGACTGGAACGATCGTGCCGATGTCCCCCGCAAGCTTGCCGCAACGGCTTCAATATACTATCCAATTAATAGGAAATAGCCCAGCCCAGAGGTGCCCGCGCGGATGATTTCCCAGAAGGCCAAATACGCCCTGCGGGCGCTGCTTGCGCTCGCAGAAATGGAGAGCGA